>NZ_CP058566.2:1034161-1378881 GCF_014672715.2 Dehalogenimonas etheniformans
TCTTGGCCATGGTCCACCTCCAATGGAAATCAACCGATTATAACAATACCACCACCGCTTAGGAAACGGGAACCTTCTCTTTATTTTTGGTACATTAGAATCTTTTAACGTTCCAATAATTAGGCTGTTCGAGTCTTGACATTGATGATGGGCAAGCCAATAATTCGCAGTATTTTCGCGCTCCTTTTCTCGGAGGTTCCGCATGGCTGAGACCTTTATCACCGACGCCTTGCCGCCGAAGCGCTGGTTTTGTGTTGCCTTGCAGCCTGATGGCACTGCCTCGATGAGCAACTCCGATTTTTCACAGAATTTTCAGGACATGCTCAAGAATGCGGTGATTGCCTGGGTCGATTTCCGTACTGACGAATTCGAAAAAGATTTCCTGAAATCCACCGAGTTCGGTTTCAGTAAAACGCTCCTCAATGCCCTGACACAAAGCCCCAGGGATATGTACGAAGATTTCAATACCGAAATGGGTGTGAAACTCCCCTCCATTCAGATTCGTCTTGACCAGGAACCTTCGGTAAGGGCACACACCACGCTGTTACTCATGAAAAAAAGGCTTATCCTCACCGTTCATCCCATCGAAGTTGACCGCAGGTATGCCCGCCTCCGCCGTTATTCCGACACGGTACTCAAGAAATTACCCAAGGGTAAAAGCGATCAGGACCTTTTGACATTCCTTATGATGCGCCTGATAGAAACCAACAACGACCGTAATTTTGAACACCTTCGCCAGATCGAAGCCCACGGCGATGAACTTAACAGAAGCCTGATGGATCCTACGACCTCGAGAAACCTCCTGGGTCCGCAGATCTACCGGATGAAACACGCTCTCATCAGTTATCTTGATGCACTGTGGGAGAGCGTGGACGTGATCAAAGACCTCCGGTACGGAGACGCCGATCTCATTACCGACGACCAGCAGATTCTTGAACGGGTAGGACTACTTGCAGACGACGTAAACCGCCAGATCGGCCTTTCAGAGCACCTCTCGGAGGTATTAGCTTCCGGTCTCGAGGTGCTGCAGTCTATTTACAATAACCAACTTCAAGTAGTGAACAACCGTTTGGCGCTGGCTGTTACATATTTCACCGTATTCGGTACCGCTTTGCTCGTTCCAAATACCATTGCCACAGTACTGGGTAATTCGGCTTTTGATATGGGTTCCGGCGATATCTGGTGGTTCTTATTGTTGCTGATATTGACTACAGTTGCCGCAACAATGTTTACCTTTTGGTGGGTCAAAAAAATGGGCATGCTGCCCAAGAAATTAGACTGACCCAACCTATTCCTTTTTCGATCAATATTTTCAAAATAATCTGAGATTTCAGATCGCGCCACAACGTATTTCGATAGGCATTATAGCCTAACGTGGTATAATAGGCCGCTTCAAGTATTTATCTTCTTCATTTCTAGCTTCAAGGTGGGGCGCCCGATCCCGTAAGCGCCCTGGTTTGAACATATTACCACTTCGGAAAGGGAGGCAAACATGCGTTTAGAAAGAACTCGTCAAGCAGAGCACCTCGGCGCAGTTACCGTTTTTGGCGTCAGGCGCGTGCTTGAGTTAGACTCAGGCCCCAAAAATCCCCAGCTCAACGAAGCCGCCGACGTTCAAAAGATCGAGCGGGAAGCCATCGACGAGATTGAGAAAAAATTAGCCATCGTCCTTCCGGTGAAAGACGAAGACCTCAAGGTTTTTGAAGCAGTCCTATCGGCCGTACCTCACGAATGTTTTATTGTCGTGTTGTCCAACAGCCAGAGGGAAGGGATCGATACCTTCCGGGCTGAGAGAGATATCCTCTCCCGTTTTTGCCAGAGCACCAGGCGGCAGGCGATGATCGTTCATCAGAAAGATCCGGTTGTTGCCAAGGCTTTGCTTGAGGCGGGGTATCCCGAAATTGTCGGCAATGACCGCCTGATCCGGAACGGCAAGAGTGAGGGGATGATCCTCGGCATCATGCTCGCCAAATTGTTGGCCAGAGAATATGTCGGTTTCATCGACACCGATAACTATATTCCCGGCGCCGCGTTAGAGTACGTCAAGCACTACGCCGCCGCTTTCAGTCTGGCCAAAACTCCATTTTCGATGACGCGCATCCAGTGGCGGTACAAACCCAAAATCATGGGCGAACTATATTTCAAGAAATGGGGCCGAGTCTCTGAAATCACCAATAAACATCTGAATAACCTTCTTTCGGCTATGGGTAAGTTCGAGACTGAAGTCATCAAAACAGGAAATGCCGGCGAGCATGCCATGAGCCTGGCTCTAGCGGAACGTTTAACCTACGGCACCGGATATGCCGTAGAAACGCAGGAGATCATCTCCATCCTGGAACAATTCGCCGGCCTTTTACCCGTCAACGGTAAGGACGTCTCCGAGAAAGGCCTGGAGGTTTACCAAACCGAGACCGTTAACCCCCATCTTCACGCAGATAAGGGAGATGAGCACGTCGTGCTTGAGATGATGATGCCTAGTCTTTCTGTCATATACCATAGCCCGCTGTGTCAGGAAAAGACCAAGGAAACTATTTTGCGGGAATTGACCGAGGTTGGCTGCATCAAGCAGGGCGAAGAACCTCCTAAAGTCAGGCTGATGCCTCCGCCTCAGAAGCTGGATATGGCTAAATTTTCGGGCAGCCTGGCTGTAGAAATGCCCCGTTTCTTTGTGCCGGAAGGTTCACCACTGCCGATCACCCAATCAAGGATAATCGGACCTGCTCAAAAAGTGGTATTCACCGATCTTGACGGCACTTTATTGCACCCTTCCACCTACTCATATGCACCTGCCCTGGGTTCGCTTAGAAGACTGCAGTCGTTGAATATCCCAATCGTCTTCTGTTCTTCTAAGACCAGGGCGGAGCAGGTTGAATTGAGACAGGAACTCGGTATTGGTGACCCGTTTATCGTCGAAAATGGTTCAGCGGTTTTCGTTCCCAGGGATTATTTTCATCTACCCTTCTCGTATGACCGGATCGCTGACGATTACCAAGGTATCGAATTGGGCATGGGTTACGAAGTGCTGAAGCTAAAGTTGGCCGCTATTCTAGGAGCCGTACGTTCGAAATTGCTGGACAATGCCTGGGCCGGGAGCCTTTCGGTCAGGGCGTTCGGCGACCTCTCGGTTGAAGATGTGGCTCGGGAAACCGGCCTCGGTCTCAAAGCCGCCGCTGCGGCTAGACAACGCGAGTACTCCGAGACCTTAAAAATCCATGGCAGCAGGCAGGCGATAGAATACCTTCTTAACGAGGTTAAAAAGGCCGGCTTGTCCTACGCCTTCGGTGGGCGTTTTTACACTATCACCGGCGGTAATGACAAGGGCAAGGCGGTCAAGGTGTTGATGGAACTGTATAAACTTAACCGCGGTCAGATTTATACCGTCGGCATCGGTGATTCCGAGAATGATGCCAAGATGTTGGCCGCCGTAGACCGGCCAATTTTGGTTCAGAATAGGGAACTGCGCTGGGCTAAAATCAAAGCCCCCTCGTTGAACTTCGCCAGAGGTGTAGGACCCGAAGGTTGGAATAATGCCCTGGCGGCGCTTTGATCAATCCTCTCTTTTGTGATTCTTAGGCGATGGATTCCCTGTTCTGCAAATAGGAGGTCGGTAGTTGAAAACGGTCTATCTGGTCCCTCACAGTCACTATGACGCAGTATGGGCATTCGACAAGGAAGACTATTTTTTCATCAACATCGAGAAGATCCTAAAACCCGCTATCGAATTGATGTCTGATCCGGGTTATCGGTTTCTTATCGAACAGACCGCCTTGATCGAAGAAATAGAGCGCCGGAGCCCTAGCCTTTTCGAGGACATCAAGCGTTTCGTTCAAAACGGTCAGATCGAGATCGCCAGCGGTGAGCACCTAATGCCGGACACCATGATGCCGCTTGGTGAAACCCTGGTGCGCCAGATTTTAACTGGAAAGAGTTATATCCGCGACAAATTCGGCGTGAAAGCGCCGGTAGCCTGGGGCGCGGATAGTTTCGGATACAACGCCCAGATGCCTCAAATCTATGTGAAATCCGGCTACCGATACTTCGCATTCCGAAGGGGGGCGGATAAAGCCTCTCCCTCCGAGTTCTGGTGGCAGGGATTGGATGGCAGCCGCATCCTGGCTCATTGGATGCCGCTAGGATATCGCGCCGGTCTGTATCTGGACAAGCTCGATGAGAGCTACGATAAACTGAAAACTGCGGCGGCTACCCAGAACATCCTGATGCCGGCCGGCAGCGGGTCGGTCCCCCCGCAACCCGAAACAATGCATGCCGTCCGGACCTGGAACCGTCTTCACAAAGATGCGCGTATCATCGTTTCCAAATCCGAAGAATTTTTTAAGGCGCTTGAACAGTCGAGCGACCAACTGGAAACACGTTCGGGAGAACTATATTCCGGGCGTTATTCCATGGTCTTCCCCAACTGCTCCTCAAGCCGAATATGGCTAAAACAAAATTTGAGGCGTTACGAACACTTCATCCTTTCCTGTGAAAAATGGTTGACCATGGGTTGGCTCATGGGAATGTCTTATCCTGCTGACGAGTTTTATGACAATTGGCAAAAGGTACTTCTCGGCGCCTTCCATGATGTGGTCCCTGGAACCGGCATGGATGAGGGTTATGAAGAAGTGCGGCATAATTTCGAGTATCTACAGAGTCACCTTACGCAGATCATGTCTAATTTCGTAGATTTGATCCAGGAAAACCTGGACTCCTCCGACAATATCATCGTGCTCAATCCCCTTTCATGGGAAGTTAAAAATTGGGTGGAGGTTGAGCTGGGTTTTGATCCAGGAAAAATCAAACGGTTTGGGGGGTTGGAGAGCAACGGTCAGGAAATTGCCATCGAAATTCTTGAATCAACCCGGTACTCCGATGATTCTTTTCACACGGTTAAGATTGGTTTCGTTGGCACGGTCCCGGCTTTTGGGTTCCGAACTTATAAACTGCTCCATTCGTATGTTCCCTACCGCCCTTCTGTTGATGGCCGCCGGATCAAGACTACAAGCAACAGTGTTCAGAACAGATTCTTCCGCGTCGAGGTCGATCCCGGCAGCGGACTGCTGGACGTGTTTCTCGACGGTAAGCATCTTCTTAAAGGGAATGAACTCACCATCGAGGAAGAAACCGGAGATCTCTATTATCACCGCCAAAACTTCACCGGAGAGTATCGTGCGGAGAGCGAGACCGGTTTGACGTTTGGCAAGTTTCGGTTGAAACACTTTGAGATCGTTAAGACCCCACTTCGCCGGATAATCAAACTTGAAAGTGACTATTATTCCCTCATATGGCCGTACCGCATGCAGGAAAAACTTCGCACCGTGATGTGGCGCCACAGTTTCCTTTCGGTGTCAAAGACAATCACTGTGTACCATGATATCCCCAGGATCGATTGTGTCACCCGGGTCGACAACCGCCATCCGCAAATCAGACTGAGACTTAAATTTGCGACCGATATTCATTCGCCCGAATATACAACTGAGATTCAATTCGGCGCGTTGAACCGCGCGGTTGATCAGGCTACAGCTCCCGTTGAAGGGGAATGGGCTGAAAAACCCTGCGGCGTTTTTCCTGCTTTGAACTGGATAGATTATTCCGATGAACAACGTGGAATCACCCTTGTAAACAAGGGACTGCCCGCCCACCAGGTTCAGGGAGGGACAATTTTTTTAACACTGCTGAGAAGTATTATGATGCTGTCGGCCGATGGGGTCACCGGTCCCGCCGTCCCCACTCCCGATGCCCAGGAATTTAAAAAATACACCTTCGAATATTCGTTATATCCTCACACGGGCAGTTGGAAAGAGGCTGAATCCTATCTCCAGGGATATGAGGTTAACAGCGGACTTCAGGCCTATCAGATCTCGCCGTCTCGAAGCCGCCGGAAGCTGTTCCCTCAATCCTTTTCTTTTATTGAGGTTAGCGCTTCCAATGTCATTCTTGCTTCTTGCAAACGTTCAGAGGACGGTAAAGGAATTATTATCAGGCTCTACGAAGCTAAAGGCGAACACACGACAGCCGAGATTCAGTTCTTCAAACCTGCTTCAAGCAACAATGCTTCAACCGACAGGCTTCGTCACCCGACGTCTGCGAAACTGGTAAATCTGTTAGAGGAAGCGGAGAGTGATATCACTCTGAATTCCGGGGTAATGAACCTCGTGTTTAAACCTTTTGAGATTATTAGCGTCAAGGTTTCTTTCTAGCAACTCTGGTTTTAAGTCGGCGTTCTCTCAGACGGGATGATTTTTACATTCATGTGATTCAGCTCCGCCCCGTAATTGCCTGAAGATGGTTGATCATCGCCACCAGGATGACGCCACCCAACACGTTGCCGATTAGTCCGGAGCCATATAATCCGAAAAATATGATGACACTGAAATCGCATTTATCATTGTGGCGTATAAGGCATCCGCGGACCCTGCAATAATGTGAGGAAATCCGCCGAGACTCACCAGGTAGGTCATGATGAATATGATACCTACTTTGGCCTGCTCAGCTCCCGGCAGCATCCAGACCATCAGAGCGATGATCCACCCGGCGAAGATTCCTTTAAGGACCATCGTCCAGAAATCCGGCAATAGCGCTGCCTGAGCGGTGTTAGCAAGTGATGTTTTAACCTCCGGATCCATTACTCCAGTATGCGCGATGACCAGAGTGAAATAAGTACCCCCGCTAGATTGGCGGCCAATACGATTCCCCACAATCTCGCAACAAGCACGAGTGTTTCATTGCTCCATTTATGCAAAAGGGGAAGTACTGCGGTTAGTGTATTTTCGGTGAATAATTGTTGCCTGCCGAGAATCACGATAAGAAAACCCAGAAAATAACCGGCGCTGGTGATAAGAGGCTTCCACGCGGCGCTTGACGGTAAGAATGCGTCGATGAGCGCGACGCCCAGGAAGGAAAAACCCATCGACAGCCCCGCCGCCAGTCCAGACCACATTAGCGCCGCGGGGTGCCGGCAGATTTCGTCTTCGCCTTCCTGCCTCACCGCCTCGTGCACGACTACCGCGCCAATAGCCGTTCTCCTGGCGATTTCTTTCGCCTCGGATTGTCTCAACCCAAGTTCATCGGAAGGATTATTGCTCATGTTGGAAGTTCTATTCTTGATACTGAGTATATCAGCAGGAACGTCATTCTCGTAAGAACACATTGGTCAGCGCTAGAAGAAAAGAAATCACGCTTCGAACCGGAGCGTGATTTCTTGAGTTTTATTAATGGAGATCGAATTTCGAAAAGGGGATTAGATAACGCTTTCGCCGGTTTCCCCCGTGCGTATCCGGTATGCGGCCTCGACGGGGCTGACGAATATTTTTCCGTCGCCGATCCTTCCCGTCTTCGCCGCCTTCATAATGGCATCGATGACAATATCGCAATCCTCGTCATGGCAGACAATCTCTATTTTAAGCTTGGGAAGGAAATCGACGCGGTATTCTCCGACCCTCCACTGCAGCGAAATGCCTTTTTGTTGACCGCGGCCGGATACTTCCGTAACTGTCATGCCGTGAATACCATGTTCCTCAAGGGCTTTTTTGACAGCGTCCAGCCGTTCTTCGCGGATAACCGCTTCGATCTTTTTCATTTACCTTATGCCTCCGAAAGCGCGTTCCCCGTGCTGTGACAGGTCCAAACCGACCGCCTCTTCCATTTCCTTTACCCTCAAGCCGAATATGGCGTCGATAACTTTGGCAATTACCCAGGTACCCCCGAAGGCAAAAGCGCCTACGCTCAACACTCCTAGAGCCTGTTTACCCAGCAGAGTCAAACCCCCGCCGAAGATCAATCCGTTAGCCCCGGCCGGATTCACGGCTGCTGAGGCGAACAGTCCCACCGCCAGTACTCCTAGTATGCCCCCCACTCCATGAACCGCCATGACGTCAAGGGAATCATCCACCCCCATCTTTATCTTTGCGATCATAGCATAGTAACAAACCACAGCGGCGACTATGCCAACCATAACTCCATAGATGGGCGGTATGAAACCCGCTCCCGGTGTCACCGCAGCCAGTCCGGCCACCGCCCCGGTGGCAATTCCCAGCAATGTAGGGCGCCGCTGGTTCCAGGCCAGCAGCATCCAGGTGGTGGCCGCCGCTGCTCCCGCCGAATTGGTTGCCACCAACGCGGAGGCTGCCAAGGAGTTGGAACCGAGCGCCGAGCCGGCGTTGAAACCGAACCAGCCGAACCAGAGCAAGCCGGCCCCGAGCATCACCAGCGGTATGGAAGAAGGCTCCATCGGCTCATGCCGGAAACCTCGTCGGGCGCCCAAAACGATTACCAGAGCCAGCGCCGAAAGCCCGGCGTTAACGTGAACCACGATGCCTCCGGCAAAATCCAGCACCCCGAGTTTAGCCATCCATCCACCCGCACCCCACACCCAGTGGGCTACCGGGGCGAAGATTAAAGTCAACCAGGCGACGGCGAAAATCATGAGGGCGGAAAATTTAATGCGTTCAACTACGGCTCCGGTGATAAGAGCCACGGTGATTATGGCGAACATTCCCTGGAACATCATAAACGCCAGGTGTGGAACCGTCGTCGCGTAGGTCGAGGAAGGTTCCCCACCGACATTGTTCAGGAATATGTATTTTAGGCTTCCGATAATACCGCCCGAGTCAGGCCCGAAAGAGAGGGAGTAGGCATAGAATACCCACAGCAAGCCCACGACTCCGAGCATGGCGAAGTTCATCATCAGGGTCGAAATTACACTTTTCTTTCTGACCATCCCGCCATAGAAGAGAGCCACCCCGGGCGTCATCAGCATCACCATGGCAGTTGAGATCAATATCCAGGCCGTGTCGCCGGCGTTGACCATGAACGACACCTCCCCAACAATTCCGGATAGATTGTAGCTTAGGTGTGTTTCCAAAAGATTACGCATAGTGTCAGGAAAATGCGGAGACTCCTTACGGAACCTCCCATTTCACTTTCGGTGTCTCTATGCCGTTTTTTTTTAAACAACCGCCTCGTCTGTCTCAGCGGTCCTTATGCAGTAGGCGGCTTCTACCGGCAGAACAAAGATTTTACCGTCGCCTATTCTGCCTGTTTTGGCCGCTTTCATGATGACCTCGACCCCGGCGTTGCAGTCATCGTCGTGGCATATGATTTCGATTTTGAGTTTGGGGAGGAAGTCTACCCGGTATTCGCCGACCCTCCACTGCAGTGGTATTCCTTTCTGCTGGCCCCGCCCAGAGACTTTTGTCACCGTCATTCCAATGAGTCCTATCTCCTCCAAGGCTTTCTTGACCGCATCCAGGCGTTCTTCGCGGATGATGGCTTCAATCTTTTTCATCTATTTGATCCCCCCGTAAGCCCGTTCGCCATGTTGGGATAGATCGAGGCCCACTACTTCTTCGACTTCGGTTACCCGTAAGCCTATGGTCTTGTCTATGAACTTGCCGATAATGAGTGTGCCGATGAAGGCGAAACTGCCCGTCGCAAGCACGCCCAGAGCCTGTTTGCCAAGTTGGATCGCGTTCCCATTGAATAACCCGTCAAAACCGGCGGCGTTCACCGCTGCCGTCGCAAAAAGCCCGGTAGCCAGCGCCCCCACAATACCGCCCACGCCGTGGCAGGCAAACACATCCAGGGAATCGTCGAAGTTACGCTTGCTGCGCCAATTCATAGCAAAGTATGAAGCGCATGCTGCGATGGCGCCGATAGCAATGGCAGACAGAGGTGTGACGTAACCGGCCGCCGGAGTTATGGCCACAAGTCCCACCACCGCGCCCGTCGCGGCACCGAGCAACGTAGGACGGCGTTGCCGCCAGGAGAGCAGGATCCAGGTCAGGGCGGCCATCGCCGCAGCGGTGTTGGTGGTTACGAGGGCATCGGCGGCCAGTCCGTTCGAGCCTAATGCGCTGCCCGCGTTAAAGCCGAACCAGCCGAACCATAGCAGCGAGGCGCCGATCAACACCATCGGAATGTTATTTGGCTCCATGGTTTCCTTTTTGAAACCCTTGCGGGCGCCCAGCAGGAACACCAGAGCCAGGGCGGATACGCCTGCATTGATGTGGACTACCGTTCCTCCGGCAAAATCTAAAACGCCCAGTTTAGCCAGCCAACCGCCGCCCCAGACCCAATGCGAAATTGGGCCGTAGATCAGTGCCAGCCAAACCGCTGCAAAAGCCATGAGCGCCGAAAACTTGATGCGTTCCACCACGGCCCCGGTGATCAGGGCGACGGTGATGATGGCGAACATGCCCTGAAACATCATGAAGATAAGATGGGGAACGGTCGTCGCATAGACGTCCGAGGGAGCCTCGCCGACGTTGTTCATGCCGAAGAAATGAAGGTTTCCGATAAAACCGCCGATATCGGGACCAAAACCCAGTGTGTAGCCGAAGACTATCCACAACACACCGACCAGAGCCAGGACTGAAAAGCTCAACATAAGGGTCGAGATGAGATTTTTGCGCCGGACCATACCGCCGTAGAATAAGGCTAATCCCGGCGTCATTAGCATCACCAGCGCCGTTGAGACGAGGAGCCAGGCCGTATCACCCGTGTCCAAGGTAGAATACCCCCTTCGCTTTACTGATACCAGTCTAACAACCGCAGGTTACCCCTTGATTTCGACGGTATTACGAAGGGGTTAAGATTGTATTTCCAACTTGTTTCGGGTGAGGGCGTACGATAGCGAAGTGGAGATATTTCGCCCGTTTTTCATTTGAGTTGTACCTGGGCTCAGTAAAAACGATGTGTCGGGGATGGAATTTGTATTCTGAAATTTGGAATTTGGTTAATGCGGGGCGATGAGGATTTAGATGTTTCTCTTGAATCGGTAGCCTATGTTCCTGACCGTTTCCACGTATATCTGTCCGGATTCTTCGATCTTCGATCGAAGCCTCCTGACATGCACGTCTACCGTCCTGTCGCCGCCGAAATACTCATAGCCCCAGACCTTGTTAAGCAAAACCTCGCGGGAAAAAACTCGGCCGCGGTTGGAAGCCAGGAACTTCAGCAATTCATACTCGCGGAAGGTAAGTTCCACCGCCGCGCCAGCCAGGGAAACCTCGCAGCGGGCAGTATCGATAATAAGGTCGCCAGCGGTGATGATGTCTGAGGGAGGGGTTGCCTTCGCCCGTGCCGCCAAGCGGCGGATGCGGGTTAAAAGCTCGTCGACGTCAAACGGTTTGAGGACAAAATCAGTGATGTCATCCCGGCTGGCCAATTCGTGCATCCTGTGGCGGAAGGCAACTGCAATGACCGTTGGACCCTTGCCGTCATTTGAATAGTCCAGCGTTGGTATGTCGCCTTCAAGTCCCACATCTAAAACAACCAGCCTTGGGTTCTGCTGTGCGAGGATTTTTTCAGGTTCTTCCCCGGGAGGTATCAACGTACAAGCATAACCTTCCCGCGAAAGGCGGGTCTTGAGTTCCCGGGTCTTGTCGTTTTCCTCGGCCAGTATCAGTATGCTAAACAATTTACTCTACGGGACCGGGCGAATCTGGAACCAGATTCATTTTAGCATTAATAAGAATACAGTCTACCGTAAGGCCGCAAGAACTTGGGATAAAGCTTTTTGAATGGCTTCTTTAGAATTTCGATGGCATCACAATTGAAATGGGCGCAATACTCATTCACAAGCCCGGTTAATACGGCTTGGTCATTTTCGTTGAGTTCGGCTACACCAACCTCTTTGCCGAGTTGATGAGGCTCAAAAGCTCCCGAGATGTAAATTACTCCGCCGTGGATGCCGGTACCAATAAAATTGGCTTTGTGCTTCTCGCCATCCTTAAGGCCGAGTCCCAGGACTACCAAAACCCCTCCCGCCATGTACTCGCCCATGAAGTCCTGGCCGGTGTCGCCCACCACCATCATTGGTTTCTTTTCCTGGTATTCCTTCATGTGGATGCCAGCGCGGTAACCCACATAATCCCTGACAAATATTTTGCCGCCTCGCGCAGCCATGCCGCAAATATCCCCGGCGTGGCCGTGGACGATTATCTCTCCCGCATTCAGGGTGTTGGCCATACAATCCTGGGCATTGCCGAAGACCTCGATCCTGGATCCGTTCATGAAGGCGCCTAGGTCGTTGCCGGGTGTGCCGTAAATTTTTATGTCGACGGGGCGTGAAAGGTCGGTAGCTATGTAGCGCTGGCCGCAGACGTTCGTAAGTTCGATTCGTTCTACGCCTTCATCCACTAGTTGGCGTAGTTTGGCGTTGAGGTCCCGGTAGTAAATTCCGGTGGTATCGATCTTGACCATTTTGGGAGTCGCCACGCTTTCGGTCATGTTATTCACCTGCCATCCTTACACCCAGAATCTCAAGTTCCTTCTCGTTCAGGTCAACGCCACGGAGGTGCAGCCGGTTGCCTCTGAGACTTTCAATGGCATTGACGCCCATGCCACCCAGCATATCGTCGATCTCTAGCTTCCATCCGCGCAGCAAATTGACCAGTCTCCTGGCCCCGATCTCAGGGTTGATGCGTTTTGTGAGCTTCAGGTCTGATGTGCAGATGCCCCAGGCGCACTTGCCGGTGTAGCACTGTTGGCAAACCCGGCAGCCCAAGGCGACTAGGGCGGCGGTGCCGATGTTCACCGCGTCGGCCCCCAAAGCGATAGCCTTGGCGACGTCGCCGGAATTGCGGATACCGCCGGAAATGACCAGAGAAGCCTGGTTTCGAATGCCTTCTGCCCTCAGCCGGGAATCAACCGATGCCAGCGCTAATTCGATAGGGATGCCGACGTTATCGCGAATAGCTTTGGGGGCAGCACCGGTGGCTCCTCGGATGCCGTCGAGGACGATGATATCAGCGCCCGCGCGAACCATGCCGGAAGCGATAGCTGCTGAATTATGCACCGCAGCGATTTTGACGGATATTGGTTTAGTGTAATTCGTCGCTTCTTTCAAAGCATAGATGAGCTGCGACAGATCTTCGATGGAGTAGATATCGTGATGGGGGCACGGCGAAAGGGCATCGGTACCCTGAGGGATCATGCGTGTCAGCGAAACCTCTGCCGACACCTTTTCACCCGGCAGGTGGCCGCCGATACCCGGTTTGGCACCCTGACCGATCTTGATCTCGACGATCCGCGCGGCTTTCAAATAATCGGAATAAACGCCGAACCGGCCGCTGGCAACCTGGACGATAGTGTTGTTGCCATATTTGACCAGCGACTGGTGCAAGCCGCCTTCACCGGTATTCCACATTGTACCCGCCTCGACAGCTGCCCGTGCCAAGGAATGTTGAACGTTTAACGAGACGGCGCCGTAACTCATTGCCGAGAACATCACCGGGAAATCGAGTTTAACCTGCGGCGCTAGTTTTGTTTTCAAAGAACCGGTTGCCAGGTCGATCTCGATTTTGTCAGGTTTGCTTCCCAGGTAGGTGGTCATTTCCATCGGTTCGCGTAGGGAGTCGATGGACGGATTAGTCACCTGTGAGGCGTTTAGCACCAGGTGGTCCCAATAAATGCGTTGTGGCTTGTCCTTACCCATGCCGGTCAGGATCATGCCGCCCTGTTCCGCCTGCTTCTGGATGTCTTCGATATATTCTGGGATCCAGCTGTAGTTGTCGCGGTATTCCAGTGGGCTGCGCCTCACGTTTAGGGCGCCTGTGGGACAAAACAATACACATCGGTGACAGCCGATGCATTTGCCGGCGCGGGTTTTTACGTCGTCTTCCTCAGCATCGTAATAGTGGCTTTCGAAAGTGCATTGGTTCACGCAAACTTGGCATTTGATGCACTTGTCGGCGTCACGTTCGACGATAAATTTGGCGGGTACTAACGTTCTCATATGGCTCCTTAGCGCCTGATGGCAACACCCTTACGGGCTAAAAATTCTTTAACTTGCGAAATCGAGTATGTGCCGTAGTGGAAAATGCTGGCGGCCAACACGGCATCGACTTTACCGACTGTCAGAGCGTCGTACAAGTGGTCGAGTGTTCCGGCGCCACCCGAGGCAATGAGCGGGATCGACACCGATTCAGATATCGCCCGATTTAGGTCGTTGTCATATCCTTGTTTTTGCCCGTCGCTGTCGATGCTGGTTACCAGGAGTTCGCCAGCTCCCATCTCCGCTGCTTTTTTAGCCCATTCAACAGCATCAAGTCCGGAAGCCTGAGTAGCCGAGTGGGTACGGACTACCCACTTTCCAACTCCATTTCTCTTTGCGTCGATGGCTACTACGATGCACTGGCTGCCGAACTTAATCGCCCCTTCGGTGATAAGCTCCGGCCGAGCAACAGCGGCAGTATTGATCGCCACCTTGTCGGCGCCCGATAACAGCATCTCCCGCATGTCGGCGATGGTGCGTATGCCGCCGCCAACGGTTAAGGGCATAAACACATACTTTGATAACTCAGCTATGATGGAAGCCATTGTCTTTCGGCTTTCGACGGTGGCGGTAATGTCCAGGAAAGCCAACTCGTCGGCCCCTTGCTCATAATAGAATTTTGCCAACGCCACAGGATCCCCGGCATCGCGGAGGTTAAGGAAACTTTGTCCCTTCACCACCCGACCCCCAGTAACATCCAGGCACGGGATGATCCGCCGGGTAAGCAAGTTAGACTACTCCTCCGGTGACGGCAACTTTTTCTGCCCCAAGCGGATGCTTCAGAGATCCGATCACCGGTTCGCCGCCCATCGGTATCCAGGCTTTTTCCAGGTCGGGGCAGACCAGCCGAATGGCAGCCTCTTCGGATGAAAGGTATAGCATGCTGCCTTTCTCGCCCACGGTCAGCGGCCTGAGCCGGATTCGATCGGTCAGACCGATCATTTCTCCCTGGTGTGCGAGGATTACGGTGAAAGGTCCATTCATAAGGAGGCTGGCATATACTTGTCGCAATGCCGTCATGAGTTCGCGCTCTATAGTCGGACGGCGCTCAATTTCTTCCCATAGCGGAGGTGCAAAAATCTCGGCAACCACTTCGATGGGCAGGTTGTGCTTTCGGACGAGGAGATCAACGGCATAAGCCAGCACTTCGGTGTCGGTCTGAAGAGTGCAGTGGTATCCGTACTGCTCCAGATACCGCTTGTTGATGCCGTATGATGAGATTTCGCCGTTGTGAACTACCGTCCAGTCAAGGATGTTGAATGGGTGTGCTCCTCCCCACCATCCCTTGGTATTGGTCGGGAAGCGGCCATGGGCCGTCCAGAGATAGCCATTGTAGCTTTCTAGACAAAAGTATTCAGAGATTTCTTCGGGATAGCCGACGCCTTTGAAGGCGGCCATATTCTTGCCTGATGAGAAAACATAAGCGTCGTCAATTCCAGTGTTGATGTCCATGACCTTGGCGACCACGTAGTCGTCAGGGGAAATTTTCCCTTCGCGCTGGCATTTATCAGCATCCAAGAAATACCGCCACACCATTGGCGGGTTCTTGATCGCCGCCACCGGCTGGGTGGGCACTTCTTCCGAGTGGTGCACGTTGAAATGCTGATTCAGGAAAGCCTCGGTGCAAGTTTTTCCTTCTTTGCTATCGTACATGATGTGGAAGGCGTAGTAATCCGGGTATTGGGGGTATAGGCCATAGACGGCAAAACCGCCGCCCAAGCCATTGCCCCGGTCGTGCATATTGGCGATAGCCCGTGTGACATCGCGGCCGGAAAAACACTTGCCGGAAGTATCCATCATGCCGAACAGGCAGCAGGCATCTATTACCTTGCCATCACCGTATACGTTGCTGATTCTGGTTAAATCTTTCATTTCAATGTACCTTTGGTCGTCAGTTTGTATCTCTTGCCTAAATTACCGTTAGAGGAATTATGCTTCACCGATCTTGACCCGGCCTGCGGTCGCTCCTGTCAGGCGCTCTTCAATAACTTCCTTCGGCAGTTGAGCTAATCCGAAATCATCTGATAGTAATTTTTTCTTAAACGCAGTAACTGGAATCCGGTCACGCATCAAGCCAAAATACACTCCGGCCTTATCGATATCGCCCAAAAAGATCATGCCCACGAGTTTGTCTTCGGAATTGATCACCAACTTTCGGTAGCTGCCTGGTCCTTCGCTTTTCAGGACTTCATAACCCTCTGGGGAAGGCGGAGAGGCCATGCCGGCAGTTGCCATCTCCAGTCCAAAGTAGTTGAGCGAGTTCATCGCCGTGCCGCCGCGATATCGGGTGGGCGAACCGGCCAAATTGTAACCTGCCACCCTGCCGCCAATGTAGGCGTTTGGCCAAACGGGGGACAACCGCCCGGAACCATAAACATAATCGTAAGCTTCGGAAGCATCTCCGCAGGCATAGATGTCCGGCACACTGGTCATCATGTGGTTGTCGACAACGATGCCGCGGTTGACGGTAATGCCAGCTGATTGCGCGAGTTCGGTCCGCGGGAAAACACCAACGGCCACAACCACCATGTCACAAACCATTTCATGACCATCGTCGTAAACCACTCCGGTGACCTTATCTTCGCCGAGGATCCTGGCTACGGTGCGGCCGGTCATCATGTTAACGCCGTACTTTTTGATCGCCATTTCGGCGATGCGGCCTGCCTGCTCATCTAGAATGGTGTTTAATGGGTATCCCTTCATTTCGACAACGGTGCACTTTATGCCCCGTTTAACCAAGGCTTCGGTCGCTGAAATGCCTATCAGTCCACCGCCGATAACCACCGCCCGGCGTGCGTTTGCCAGATATTCCTCTACTTTTTTGGCGTCGGATAGGTTGATAAAATTGAAAATGCCGGCTTTGCCCATACCTTCCATTTTAGGAATGATCGGCTTGCCGCCGGTGGCGATCAGCAGTTTCTGGTATTCAATTTCGGTGCCGTCGTCCAGGGTGACCGTCTTAGCCGCCGTGTCCATCTTATAAGCTTTGTGGCCCATTACGACATCAATATTATTGTTTTCGTAGAATTTCTCGGACCGAATGCGCATTGCGTCCGGGGTATATTCTCCGGCGACATACTTGGAAATAAGAGGCCTGGAATAAGCCTCGAAAGGCTCTTCTCCGATGATAGTAATGATCCCAATTTTATCAATTTCTCGGATGGCTTCCGCAGCACCGATGCCCCCAGCTGAATTACCGATAATCAGGTACTTCGTTTTCATCAGTTCCCCTTATAGCTGATTTCAAAAAATTGTCGTACATCTTGAGCCCCACCGCACCGCTCTTCTCGGGATGGAACTGGGTGGCTACCAAGTTTCCCCGGGCGATGGCGCTGGCGAAGTTGATTCCATACTCGGTTGTTCCGATAACTTCCGTCCGCAGGTCCGGTTCGACGTAGTAGCTGTGGACGAAGTAGAAAAACGAGTTATCCTCGATGCCGCTGAATAAAGCATGAGATTTTGCGTTTTTGACGTTGTTCCATCCGATATGAGGGACCTTGATACCGGCGGGGAGTTTACGCACCTTGCCGGGTAGTAGCCCGAGACACTGGCAGCCGCCGCCTTCCTCAGTCTCCTCAAAGAGCACCTGAAGCCCGACGCATACAGCAAATAACGGCGTATTCCTTGCGATAATTTCTCGCAGCGCCTTGTCCAGCCCCTGGGCTTGAAGCGAGCTAACGGTATCAGCAGCGGCGCCGACGCCTGGCAAAAATACTGCGTCAGCTTTGACGACTTCTTCGGGAGAACTGGTGATACGGCCATCGTAACCCAGCAGCGCGATCGCATTTGCTACCGAGCGCAGGTTCCCGGCTCCATAATCGATAATGGCGATCATACAACTACTTCTTTTGAGTTGTGATAGTCTCAGTCTCTATGAGGATGATAGCCTCGTTGGGGCAATTAGCCACGCAAGCCGGAGTTTCAAGCCCCGGACAAAAATCGCATTTCCTGACCGTTTTGGTTGTCTTGTCTTTGATCAGGGCGCTGTTCGGGCAGGAGACTACGCAGGTCCAGCAACCGATGCACTTATCCGGATCCGATGTCACCACGCCGGTGACCGGATCTTTACTCATAGCTCCGGTAAGACAGGAATAAACGCACCACGGTTCGTCGCAGTGGCGGCAAGGAACGGAAAAACTTGTCTCATTCTGCCGTTCGACTTTAAGCCGCGGAATGGGTTTGGCTGATTCTCTATGAAATGCCTTGAGGATGTCCTTGGAGCTGGAGTGTTGGGTGGCGCAATAAACGCGGCACAACCCGCAGCCGATGCAGACTTCCTTTTTGATCTGGATCTTCTTCATAACCCACCTGCAGTGCCGAAAATACGGCAGTCATTTACCAACGGGTAAGAAAAGATGATACCAGAGTCATTATAGCCTGTCAAAGGTTTTGTTTCAAACTTGTTTCTCGTTTGAAACGATGCCAATAGGGCTTCCAATTGGTCGGGAAAATACTTTTACGGCAATTATTGGGAGTCTATTGCCGTATTTCGCAATGGTGCTTGGTATCTAAAGTCTGTAATATTATGTATATTTGCCGTTTTATCTGGTGAGGCCATCTAGCAGCACCTTCAACCCTATGCCGATAAGGACGAGACCTCCTGCAAGCTCTGCCCGCTTGCCCACGATATCGCCTACCCGTCGGCCGAGCCAAACTCCTAGCAGTGTGACAGTGAAAGCGGTTATCCCAACAAGGACGCTTGCTGGCACAATGGAGACGTCGATCAGCGCAAATGTAAGTCCTGCTGCCAGGGAATCGATGCTGGTAGCAACCGAAAGACCAACGAGCGTCCTTCCCTTGCTGATGTCGACGACTTCGCACTCTTCTTCTTTTTCAAAGGATTCTTTGATCATGTGGCCGCCGATGAGAGCCAGCAGCGCGAACGCGATCCAATGGTCGAAACTTTGTATGATATCCGTCAGCGTGCTTCCGGCCAAAAAACCAGCCAGGATCATTCCGAATTGGAACAAGCCGAAAAAAGCCGCGACTTTGATCGTTTTCGCTCGATTAAGAGCCGCTCCCATGCCGATGCTACCGCAGATCGATACCGCTAAGCAGTCGGCCGAAAGGCTCAAAGCGACCAGGAATACACCTAAAATATCCATAGGTCAGCAAGTGTAACAGACCCGGCTCCTGCCCTCAAATATCTAAACTCGCGCACTACCGAAGTACACTGTTTTTCCTTGAAGCCAATGGTACTAAATGCTATTATTCTGCCATCTGTTGGAGGAGGCCTCCGGTTTCCGGAGGTGACAGGCTTTTTATACCAAGGAGTAACCGGCAAAACAGGAACGCCTCGCGAACTTTACCGTGGTCCGCAGCCCCGGATGTTTCCCCCCCGAACTGCCCCATGCGCGCTAGCCGCAGACGCCATAGCACCACACTCTGCTATTGAGAAGACCCGGGTCTCCTCATGCCCCGCTGCCGACCGCTGAATGATCTCCAGTTTAGCCGTATTCGCTCTGACCATCGCCGGAATCATTTGGCGTCCTCGGCGCCTGTCCGAAGCATTGACAGCGTCACTCGGCGCCGTCGCCATGATAGCCGTAGGCGGCCTATCGGTCGGCGAAGCCATAAACGCTCTGGAAATCAATCTAAATGTATTAGGGTTTTTCCTCGGGCTCATGATCGTTGCCGCCATCGCGGAATCATCTGGCCTGTTCGAGGCAATCACCGAAAAAGCCGTGGTGCTGTCTCGCGGCAGCGGCCGGCGGCTCCTTTTGATAGTCTTCGGCATCGGTGTGGTCATAACCACCTTGTTATCCAATGATGCCACCGCTTTAATGCTGACTCCGGTCGTGTTTCTTCTCGTCAGGCGGCTTAGAATTGATCCGTTGCCTTATGTCTTTGCCTGCGCTTTTATTGCCAATGCAGCATCTTTCCTGTTGCCGGTGGCGAATCCGGTCAACCTTTTGGCTGTTGATGCCTTTCACCTTCGCCTCGGCGATTACTTGGCCCATCTGTTGTTGCCTAGCCTGGCAGTAATCGGCGTGACTGTGGGTGTATTCCTTTACCTATTCCGGAAAGAAATCCCGGCGTCATTCACTCTGGCCACCCTCCCGACCAGGGCGGTTTCAAGAAATCTGGACCGGCATGTAATTTTGATTCTGGCTCTAATCGCTGTCGGGTATATTATCTTTTCTTTTAATGGCTGGCCTTTGTCGGTACCCGTGTTAGCCGGCGCCCTTGCTCTTTTAGCCATAACATCAATCCGCAGGATCAAATTAACTCAGATTTTCCGATCGGTTAGCTGGTCCATCTTGCCGTTTGTCGCTGGATTGGCGGTGTTAGTCCAGGGCCTCGAGAATAGCGGTGTCACGCAATACATCGGCGAATTATTCACCGGTCTGCTTAATCACGGGCAATTGCCAGGCGCCCTGGCCACATCCATCGGTACTGCCGCCGGTTCTAACTTGATGAACAACTGGCCGATGATGATGGTTTCCGTCACCACCCTGTCGGGCATCCCGGATGCCGTCGCGGCCAATCCCGGTTTGCCGTATCAGGCCATCATCGGTGCTGCCCTTGGGCCTAACATTGCCGTCCTCGGATCGCTGTCCTCGATGCTGTGGCTGCTGATCCTCCGGCGCAGAGGTCTCAACGTCACCGCTGGTTCATTCCTGAAACTTGGCTTGCTGGTCACTCCAGTTGCCCTGTTATGCGGTAGTTTGGTGCTCTACCTGTTGAGTTGATATGAGAAGTTTCACCACCAATCCCACTGTAAATAAAAGCCTCAGACTTTCAGTCTTCGATGGCGCTGCGTTCAACGCCATGATGGGTTTGACCCAGGATTTCATGTCGCCGTTCGCTTTGGCTCTCAAGGCTTCGACGGCCCAGGTGGGTTTGCTTGCCAGCCTGCCCAACCTGGCTTTAGCGCTGTCGCAACTGGGGTCTCCCTGGATTTCGGAACGGCTTCGCAGCAGAAAAAGCCTTCTCGTGCCCATGGTCATTATTCAGGCCGTTCTTTGGCTGCCGATATTCATCATGCCTCAGCTTTTCCACAATATGGCTGTCTGGTGGCTTATCGCCCTATTCACCGCCGGGAGCGTTTTCGGCGCCTTGGGCAACCCCGCTTGGGGCAGCATGATGGCTGACCTCGTTCCTGCCGGTATGCGCGGACGCTACTTCGGGTTCCGTAACAGGATCGGCGGCGCCACTCTGCTCTCATGTTTTTTCATAGGTGGGCTTATCCTTCAATTGTCATCAAAACAGGTTATGCTTGGATTCGGTACGCTGTTTGGCAGCGCAGTCATCTTCCGATTGGCCTCAGCATATTTTCTTTCCAAGATGTACGAGCCCCCGATGCGGCGTTGTCCCGATCCGTGGCACCCCATGCAGGAGCTTAAAACTTTGCCCGCCACCAACGCAGGCCGGCTCAGTCTGTTCGTCGGTGCTATGATGTTCGCCACCTACGTTGCCTCGCCGTTTTTCGCCGTATACATGCTCACAGAATTGGGATTCGGTTACGGCGCTTTTGTCATTGTCACAGCATCCGCGAGTGTCGCCAACTTCCTTTTTATGGGCTATTGGGGTCGCCGTGCCGACAAATCAGGTCACCTGAAAGTTGTTCGGCTGACAGCGCTGATGATTCCTCTCGTACCGGTAGTTTGGCTGGTGAGTCATAACCTGATCTACCTCATCGTCATCCAGGTTTTCTCCGGGTTTGTCTGGAGCGGCTTTAACTTATCCAGTACCAACCTGCTGTACGAATCCGCCGCGCCGGAACGCCGAACCCGGGCGATAGCTGTGTATAATTTCCTTTCTGGTACGGCGATGTGCGTCGGAGCCGCTATCGGAGGCGTCATCGCCACCAGACTCCCGGAAATATCGGGGCAATCCTTCTTGACCCTGTTTCTGCTCTCGGGAATATTGCGCGGTGCCGTCACTTTGTTCATGCTTCCTGGATTGAGTAGATCAAGCCGCGACGAAGATGCCCCAATTATTTCGAACGGTGTGCCCTCGCGCTCGGTTTCCCGGATTTTCAAGGTTTTTCAGCGTTTCATTGACTAGGTTCCATTTGATTAACATTAAAAATATTTTTTATCATAGCTGGCTCAAAGCTAGAGAATCCTTGACGTCACATACAGGTTTGCTACAATGAATACATTCATATTTCTAGGAGCATCAAGTGAAAGAAGAAACTCTAATAACCGAAGATCCGGCTGATCCCCCCTCGTGTTCGCACGAAGCTGACGAACCTCCCCTTACTTCGTCACAAGTTTTTCGCCTCAAGTTTTACCCCGATGTCAGCGATATCCAGTGGAATGACTGGCACTGGCATTTCAAGAACCGCATCACCTCAATAGAAGACCTCATCCGATTTATTCCCCTGTCCGTCAAGGAAAAAACCCGTCTCAAACTGGTAACCGCCCGTTATCCGTTAGCCATCACGCCTTATTATCTCTCCTTGATGGATCTTTCCAATCCCAATGACCCCATTCGACTCCAGGCTGTCCCATCAACGCTGGAAATGGCCGGCGGCATCGGCAACGAAGACCCCCTGGCTGAAGAACGGGATTCTGTAGTTCCCGGTCTGGTCCACCGCTACCCCGACCGTGTCCTGATGGTGTTGACCGATATCTGCGCCATGCTCTGCCGCCACTGCACCCGCAAGCGGGAATGGCAGCACGGTGGCTGGATCCACACCCCTGAACAAGTCGAACGCATGCTGGACTATATCCGGAAGAACACTCAGATCAGGGATGTCATCATCTCCGGAGGCGACCCGCTGACCCTTTCGACCCACCAACTCGAGAAGGTCCTGATTGCGTTACGTCAGATCAAGCACGTCGAGATCATCCGCATCGGCACCCGGTTCCCCGTCGTTCTGCCGCAGCGTATCGATGCTGAGCTCTGCGACATGCTTTCCAAATACGGACCCATCTGGCTCAATACCCACTTCAACCACGTAAATGAGATAACCCCGGAAGCCGCCGCTGCCTGTGATCGCTTACTCCGGGCTGGTGTCCAGGTTAATAACCAGAGTGTCCTGCTGCATGGCATTAACGATACCGTGGAAACACAGCTAAAATTGTGCCACGGTCTGTTAAAAGCCAAGGTACGTCCCTACTACCTCTTCCAGTGCGATCAGGTTCAGGGCACGGAGCATATGTGGACGCCCGTCGAGGTCGGTTTGCGCATCATCGAAGGCATGCGTGGACACACCTCCGGCCTTGCCATCCCGAACTATGTAATAGACCTGCCGGATGGCCGGGGCAAGATCCCGATTAGCCCAAACTATGTTTTGACCCGCACTGACAGCGAGTTGGTTGTCCGGAACTATGAGGGACACATCAGCCACTTCGTCAATCCCAAGCCGGCGCCCGCTCCCCGCAAGCCCCGCCCGGTTTCTCCACCTGTGCCCCAACTTTCGCTTGATTGGACAGTAACTGAGGTAAAGAATGAAAATAGGGCTGGCGTACGACCTTAAACAATCCGTTACCGCTGTGCCCGCCGCCCCAGTTGATGCTTTAGAAGAATACGATTCAGCCGATACTGTCAATCTCCTCGCCGCCGCTATCGAGGAAGCCGGTCACCGGCCGGTCAAACTCGGCGGCGGTCGCGAGTTTTTAGACAATGTTCTGACCAATCCGGTTGATTTCGTCTTCAACATCTCTGAGGGCCGGGGTGCCTATCGTTCCCGAGAGGCCCAGGTACCTTCCGTGCTGGAAATGCTGGGCATTCCATATTCAGGAGCCGATCCGCAGACCCTTGCGATCGCCCTAGACAAGCCGCTGACCAAGCAGATCGTTCAACTGGCAGGAGTCACGACGCCGCAGTGGCGTTTCTTCAATAAACCGGAAGAAGCCCGCCGTGCGGACTGGCATGATTTCCGTTTTCCTGCCTTCGTTAAACCGGCGTTCGAAGGTTCAAGCAAGGGCATCCGCCTGACCTCGACAGCCGCCAACCCCAATGAGGTGATTGCCCATGTGCGGCAGCTTTACGAGGGTTACGGTCAACCTGTCATTGTTGAAGAATTTATCGACGGCGACGAGGTCACCTGCGGAATCATCGGCAATGTCACGGCAAACGGTCCGCAGCCTCTGGTTTTGCCCATGCGCATTATACTCCGTCAGAAAAAGGGCCCTTTCATCTATTCTCTTGAGGTTAAACGGGACTACAAAAAGCTGGTCGACTATGAGTTTCCAGCGCAGCTTCCGGAGTCCATCATCGATCGCATCAAATCGCAGGCGTTGACTGTATTCACCACCCTTGGCTGCCGGGATTTCACCCGAATGGATTTCCGCATCGCCGCCGATGGCACGCCTTACTTCCTTGAGGTCAACCCCCTGCCCGGCCTCTCACTGGATAGTGATC
Organism: Dehalogenimonas etheniformans; assembly: GCF_014672715.2. Taxonomy (NCBI): domain Bacteria; kingdom Bacillati; phylum Chloroflexota; class Dehalococcoidia; order Dehalococcoidales; family Dehalococcoidaceae; genus Dehalogenimonas; species Dehalogenimonas etheniformans. Next base: position 1,058,253 of record NZ_CP058566.2, read on the forward strand.
TCTTTATTATCACCACCAGCATGGGGTGGAGCCATTCCAGGTTGATTGTCACAATTCTCGAGAACGCACTTTCCAGATACCCTTCCTTATGCAAATAGCGCTTATCTATAATGCTCCCATCCCCTCCCTCTACGATGCCCGTGGCGAATCCAAAGCCGAATCGGGAGTTCTTGAAGCAGTAAAAGCTGTCCGGCGCTCCATCCGAGCATTGGGGTACAATCTCGTCGAATTTCCTTTGGTACCGCCGCTATCGAGCGTCAGAAAAACACTCTCGTCGGTTAACGCGGATTGCGTTTTCAATCTCTTTGAAGGTTTCGCCGGCCTACCACGGACTGAGGCCGAGGTTGCCGATTGCCTTGAGGAATTGGAACTACCGTTCACCGGATCGCCGTCATTAGCACTTTTATTAGCTCTAGATAAAGCGGCCACAGCACGGGAGTTGAGCCGTCATGGTATTCGCACTGCCGCCCAACAATTGCTCAACACTGAAACCGTCTCCGGTTTTCGTTTGAAATTCCCTTGCATCGTAAAACCGCGAGCCGACGATGCTTCACACGGTCTTTCTGAAAACAGCGTCGTGTTTGATACCGGCGCACTTTTCCAGGAGGTAAAAGCCACCGTCGATCGTTACGACGGCGCGCCCGCCCTGGTGGAAGAGTTTCTTCCGGGGCGTGAGTTCAATGTCACCGTTTTCGGCAATTCAACTCCGGAAGTTTTGCCATTATCGGAAATTATCTACACTCTCCCCGCGGGCCTACCCAAGATTTTAACCTTCGCAGCCAAGTGGGAGCCGGAGAGTTCCTATTTCCAAAACACCAACGTTAAATGCCCGGCTGAAGTTACGCCGGAACTCGCGGCCGATCTAAGGTCAACCGCATTGGCGGCTTTTAAATCCATCGGCTGCCGAGGCTATGCCAGAGTCGACATGAGGCTTGATCCCGAGGGACATCCGGTGGTCATGGAAGTCAACGCCAATCCGGATCTTTCACCAGACGCCGGTACAGTTCGTCAGGCAAAGAAATCAGGCCTATCATATAAGGGCATGGTGTCTCGCATCATCGAATTTGCTTTGGAGAAAGCATGATCGCCTACCGTGATCTTATTGCCGCCGACCGCCCGGCCATCACTGAGTTCTTGAAGTGGATACCGGAGTTCGCCCCGGACGAGTTGCCTGTGGCTGAGGAAGTTCTCGACGATTCCCTTGACGAGTCCCACGAGTCAGGCTATTACACAATCGTCGCCGTCAAAGATGGTTGCCCTGTGGGGTACGTCACTTATGGCAATACCCCGTTATCGAAGGGCAACTGGGAGATCTACTGGGCGGCTGTGAACCCGACTGAGCAGGGCAGGGGCATTGGGCGGGAACTGATGTACAGAGCTGAGGAAGCTATTAAGGGATTGGGTGGCTGGCAGATAACCCTGGAGACTTCTTCGACACCACTGTACGAAAAAACGCGCCGGTTCCACATGAAATGCGGTTTCAAAGAGATCGTGCGCATCCCGGATTTTTATGACCGGGATGATGATCTTGTGATATTCTTCAAAAAACTGGAATAGGACGGTTACCATTTTCCGGAATCTTATCCCGAGTGCGACATAAGTTTACAGAAATTCCGCCCGTTGCCTTGAGCTAGCTCACATTCGCTGCAAAGGCATTCGACACCCACCGTAGTATCATCCACGGCCGGCGCTCCAGCTGCCTTGCGACAGTAAAGTCCTTGGAACTTATCCTCCGGTTCTTCATCGAACATGTTTCCCATAAGCTCTTTCAGTCTGTTGCTGTTGCATGCTCGCTGTTTTGAAGTGCTGCAGTCTGGGCAGCGGCAACGAAGCAAATCTTCGGGAATTTCTTGGGCAGTAATATTCAAGTCTTCAATTGTCATCTGAATCTATTAGTTTCTCTGGTGAAGTGATTATGTCCGGAATCTCGTTCGTATAGTATAATGTAATTGGTATGGTTGATAAACACGACGAATCGAAAACTTCCGCCAAAACCCAAACGGGTCATATGATCGTTCAGAATGAAACCCCCTGTGGATCAGAGGAGCAAGAAGCGTTACGTCAGAGCGAACGCAAATTTCGCATGCTCTTCCACAACGCCGGCGACGCCATTTTTCTCTGGGAATTGATACCCGGTGGAGCTCCCGTTTTGATCGAGGCCAATGAGATCGCCGCCCGCCGTTTGGGCTACCGCCTCGGCGATATGCCGGGAATGCTCCTGACCGATATTTCTCCCATGTCGCCAGATGAGATGTCGGTTACCATCGGTAAAGTTATCGCTGAAAAACACCGTACTTTTGAATCGGCGTATCGCACGCGCGACGGTGCTTACATCCCTATCGAGATCAGTTCCCACGTCTTCAAACTGGGTGAAAAAACAGTAATGCTTTCCATCGCCCGCGATATTTCAGCCCGTAAGGCAGAATCAAAATCACTTACCGAGGCCTATAACCGCGAGAAAAAACTACGCCAGGACCTCGAGACCGAAATCGGTAAAAGAGTTGATTTTACACGTGCCCTGGTTCATGAACTAAAGACTCCGCTGACCCCGCTCATCGCCTCGGGTGAAGCTTTGTTGGAAATCTCCCAGGGTGAAACCGAATTGCGTTTAGCCGGAAACATTTACCGCGGCGCGATGAACCTGGAGCGGCGCATCAACGATCTGTTAGACTACGCCCGCGGCGAAATGGGTGTCCTAAAAGTTCGGGTTCAACCGCTCAACATCTCACCCTTGCTTCTCGACCTTGCGGCGGAGGTCTCGCCCCAGTTCGACCGCAAACAACAGTCATTGGAACTCGAAATCGATGATGACATTCCATTGGTCACCGCAGATGAGGATCGGCTGCGCCAGGTTCTGCTCAACCTACTCAACAATGCGGCCAAGTTCACGCAACGCGGCGGGCAGATTACCATTGGCGCAACCGTTAGTGGTAAAATGCTTCAATTAAGCGTCGCCGATACTGGGCGCGGCATGTCGCCTGAGGAGCAGGCTCATATCTTCAAGCCGTACTACCGGGTTGAAGATGAGATTGATCCGAACGACGGCATGGGCATCGGGCTCACTTTATGTAAGATGCTGGTTACCCTTCAGGGCGGAGACATCTGGTTCGAAAGCGAAAAAGGCCGAGGCAGCACATTTTACTTCACGCTGCCACTGGCGATGAAAGTGGAGAGAGATGGTTAACAAACCTGAGCTGACCGTAGTCCTCATCGAAGATGACGCAGAGATCATCGAGGCAATAACCCTGACCTTCAAGATCAGGTGGCCCCAGGCTACCTTCCTCTCGACCGATTCCGGTCAGGAGGGCTTAACACTGATTGAAAAACACAATCCCGATCTGGTTATATTGGACCTCGGATTGCCCGATACTAACGGTTATAATGTATTAAAAGAAATCCGGCGTTTCAGCCACGTGCCGGTGATCATCCTCACTGCTCGGGGCGATGAGACAGATATTGTCCGCGGCCTGGAACTAGGCGCCGACGAGTACATCATCAAACCTTTCCGCCAGATGGAACTCCTTGCTCGTGTTAAAGCGGTCCTGCGTCGCCAGGAAGCCGTCTCCGAGGAATTGCCTCTTGCCGTTGGAACTATGACACTTGGTCCCTCGATCCGTGATCTAACCCTCAAGGGTAAAAAGATCAACCTTACTCGCACCGAGGGCATCGTGCTCGGTCAGCTCATGCGTCATGTCGGCCATCCGGTATCTCACGCCGTCCTGGCTAAGGCGCTCTGGGGTGAGGAATACCCCGGCGCGGCCGAGAGCCTGAAGGTGTATGTCCGCCATCTCCGGGAAAAGATCGAAGAAAATCCCAGCGACCCGAAGCTCCTGCTCACCCGAATCGGGGCCGGTTATCAGTTAGCTAAACCCGAGTAGATTTTATCTAAAGGGCGGGTCACAAAGCCCGCCCGTTCCTTATCTCCCCATCGTATTCTCAACGCATCGAGGTTACATCGGAAACCATGGCTATTTTTAAAGTGGCAATGCTGCATCTTGACCCCCGCCCCGGCGAGTTGGATGCCAACCGCTCGCTCATCGAGAGGGCAGTGCGTTTGGCCGCCGTCAGGGGTGCCCGATTCATTGTCACCCCCGAGCTTGTCGAGAGCGGCTATCATTTCCGCGATCACATCGGTACCGATTGGGTTGGTCCTGAATCGAGAGCCTGGCTCGATCGCATGAACGCCCTGGCCTACGAACTTGGCGTGACTCTTCTACTCGCCACTGCCGAGCGCGACACCGGGACCGGGCAACTGTACAACACCATGTTCGCCCTGACGGGGGACAAGCGATACACCGGCAAGCACCGGAAGATCAACATTCACCCCTCCCACACCCTGGAGTCGTGGTCAGGGGTCAGCGATAGCGCCGAAATTATCGAACTGCCTCAATTCAAGATCGGCGTGCTCATCTGTGCCGATGCCTGGCGGCCTTCCATCGCCAGAGAACTGGCGGCCAAGGGTGCCGAACTCCTGATCTCCGGCGCCAACTGGGGGGAAAGGCCGTGCCCGCCGGGAGACTGTTGGGAAAAACGCTCGCTGGAGAACGGCATCCCTGTCTGGGTCTGCAACCGCACCGGCGTCGAGGCCGAGCTAAATTTCGAGGATGCCCCGAGTGTGGTCTCAGTGGGTGGCAAGCGGTTGCTCAGTCATACCGGTTCAGGTTCGGCGGTGCTTCTTTTCGATTGGGACCTGGAAAAGAAAATGCCGCTTCAAAACGAGTTCGAAGTCGTCCCCGTTTTCTAGATCCGCTCCAAAATTCGAGCGCCTGATTGTGACGGGAATTTTATACCACCGGGTAACCCGCCGCCAGCCAAGCCTCGGTGCCGCCGTCCATATCGTATGCCTCGGTAAAACCGAGGTCTTTCATGATGTCCGTCGCCAGGCCCGACCGATGTAAAGTCCGGCAATAGACTAGGTAGCGCTTGTTCCGGTCCAGGTTCCCGACTTCGCTCTGGAAATTCCCTGCGTTGTAGTCAATATTGATAGCACCGGCCAGGTGTCCCTGGTTGAATTCCGAGGGCGTACGGACGTCCAGTACAAAAAAATCAACCTTTCCGGCGTTGTCATGGATCAAGGCACTAGCATCAGACACGCTTATCTTGCGGATGGTCTGGTTCGGACTCGTTTCAGAAGAGCTCCCGGCGCAGCCCACGATAGTTACCGTTACCGCCGCCGTCATGATCACGATCCTCAAAATTCTCAATGAAATGGTCCTATTCTATTTCTGGATCAGGGACATGAATTCTGCCCGGGTCGCCGCCCGTTTGGAGAAGATACCCCGCAAGGCGCTAGTAACCACCTTGGCGCCCGGTTTTTTGATCCCCCGCATGGTCATGCACATGTGTTCAGCCTCGATGACCACTCCCACCCCATCGGGTTTGAGTCCGTCCATAATGGCATCGGCAATTTCGGTAGCCATGCGTTCCTGGATCTGGGGGCGCCGCGCGATAATATCCACCACCCTGGCTAGCTTAGATATCCCGACGACTCTTCCGTCCACACCCGGTACGTAAGCGACGTGCGCCACGCCGGAAAATGGCAGAAGGTGGTGCTCGCACATCGAATAAAATGGGATATCTCTTAGTATCACCATTTCCCGATGCCCTAGTTCATATCCAACCTTGAGTTCATCCACCGGGTTTTGGTTCATCCCACCGAAAATCTCAGCGTACATCTGCGCCACCCGTTGAGGCGTGTCGATGAGTCCTTCGCGTAGAGGATCGTCGCCAATTGCTTTCAGAATATTCTCGACAGCAGTTTTTATGGTCTTTTCGTCGATCATATATTTTCCAATCAGCTTCTAATTCTTTCGATTTTTTCAACTGTCGGTTTTTGCTTGGTGATGTACTTGTCATTTCCAAGATAAAAGGCCGGCGTTACCGCTCTGGCGTTGAGGGAACCGTCTTCGGTAAAGGCTTCAACTGCCAAATGCACCGCCACCACCTCTCCAACCAACAGTTGATGATCGCCGTATTGCCGGTCTTCGGTCAGTCTGCATTCATAGGCAGCGTAGGCGTCGGCCAGAACCGGCGAATTCGTTTTCAGGGGAATATCGCGGGAAATTTTGAACGCGGCGAATTTATCGGTTGTCTCTCCCTTTGTTCCTCCCACGGCGGACAGTAGTCCGACCGATTCAGCGGACATGAAATTTACTGAAAATTCTCCGCTGTCGATGATAAGTTGATAAGTGAATCTTTTAGGTGACAGGAGTATCCCGAAGAGCGGTGGTTTGGAAGAAAGCGGGCAATGCCAGGTGCAGGTCATCGCGTCCATTTTGCCGTCATGGTAGGCGCAAATTATGACTGCCGTCCTGGGGTAATGCTGATAAAATGCCCCGGTGCTCTCGGAGACCTCTTTCATCTGAACGCTCCTGTATAACGGCTGGGAAAGATGACCTTATTATAACACCGGGACTTCTTGGTCCGATGTTTGGAGTTCGATTTTTTGGGAATCCGTACGCCGCTAGAAACCGAGTGCTTTTTCCAGAGCCCGTAATTCGGCGGGGATCTCGATGAATTTGCCCGAGAAGCCTTTGATGGCCGTATCCGCATCCTTGAGGCCGCTGCCGGTGACGACACACACCGCCGTTCTGCTGCTGAAATCGAAACCCATCCGGCTCATCTTGATCAGCCCGGCCAGCGAAGCGGCTGAAGCCGGTTCGCCGAAAATGCCGCCTTTTTCAGCCATGATGTGATAGGCTTCTAAAATTTCTTGATCGGCAACCGAATCGATATTGCCGTGAGATTCGTCCCTTGCTGCCTCGGCTTGTTTCCACGATGCCGGGTTGCCGATGCGGATGGCGGTGGCAATAGTTTCCGGTTTCTCGACAGGGTGTCCAAGAACTATCGGCGCAGCCCCGGCTGCCTGAAATCCCATCATCCTTGGTACCGAGCTTATGATACCCTGTGCGCGGTATTCCTTGAAGCCTTTCCAGTACGCGGTAATGTTGCCGGCGTTCCCGACGGGCAAAAACAGCAAATCGGGCGCTTTCCCGAGCACATCGCAGACCTCGAAGGCGGCCGTCTTCTGCCCCTGGATCCGGTTCGGGTTGACCGAGTTCACCAGGGCGACCGGTTGTTTCTCGGTTAGTTCACGCACCAATCTCAATGCGTCATCGAAATTGCCGTCTACCATTATTATCTTAGCCCCATAGACGATGGCTTGCGCCAGCTTGCCAAGCGCGATTTTACCTTTGGGTATGACGATGATTGACTCGATGTCGGCGGCGGCCGCATAGGCTGAAGAGGAGGCCGATGTATTCCCGGTGGAAGCACAGGCCACAGCTTTGTAGCCGGATTCCAGCGCCTTGGCCACCGCCACCACCATGCCCCGATCTTTAAATGACCCGGTCGGGTTGCAACTCTCCAGTTTGAAATACAACTCGCCGACGCCAAGCTCTTTTTCAAGCCTTGGCGATCTGACCAGCGGAGTTTCGCCCTCGCCGAGTGTCAAAAGCGGAGTCTTATCCGTAACCGGAAGATATTGCCGATAGTGAGAGAGGACCCCGCTTTTCATATTCCCCTACCTGTCTTTCTGAGCGTAGCGAAGAATCTCCATGCTTCGTTTGCCGAGATCATACTCGTATGCGATTGGATTTTTACTCAAATGCCAACGCGAATAAAATTATGCACCGCTTTAATGCTCTCAAGTCCTTTGAGGGACTCTACCGCCCGCCGCACCGCCGATTCTTTGGCGGGGTGGGTCATAATCACTACTTCGGCGCTCTCGGTGACTTCATCAACCTCTTTCTGCAGCACGGAGGCAATGCTGATCTTGTTGTCGCCGAAAATGCCGGCGATGTGCGCCAGCACACCCGGTTTGTCGGCCACGTTCAGCCGGAAATAATACCGGGTCACAACCTCGGACATCGGCATGAGCTTCTTGCCCCCGTCCAGCCTCCACCGCATCCGGTTGCCGACACACGAAGCCACGTCTTGCGCCGCGGCCAGTACGTCGGCGACGACAGCCGATGACGTCGGCGCGGGGCCAGCCCCTTGCCCGGAGAAAATGACGTCGCCCACCAGATCGCCGGTGGTCAGCACCGCGTTGAACACCCCATCGATGTTGGCCAGGAAGTTGTCGTCCGGCAAAAATACCGGGTGGACCCGAAGTTCTATCTGACCATCGGATTCCTTGGCGATGGCCAGCAGCTTGATGACGAAGCCCAGTTCCTTGGCGTACTGGAAGTCCCGCCCCTGGAGCTTGGTGATGCCTTCGCGGTAAATGTCCTCCGGCTTGACCTCCGTGTCGAACGCCAGCATTGAAAGTATGGCCAGTTTGTAAACGGCGTCGTTACCCTCGATGTCGTTCTTCGGATTGGCCTCGGCGTAGCCCAGTGCCTGGGCTTGTTTCAAGGCTTCGGCGAACTCGATGCCCTCCTGTGCCATCCGCGTCAGGATGTAGTTGGTGGTGCCGTTGATGATGGCGAAAATGCCTTTTATCTCATTGACGGATAAATCGTATTGGAATGGTTCCAACAAGGGGATGCCGCCGCCGACGGACGCCTCGAAACGCAGTCCGACGTTGTTCTTCCGGGCCAGGGCCAACAGTTCGGCGGCGTGCTTGGAAATCACTTCTTTGTTAGAGGAAACGACGTGCTTGCCGGCCACGAGCGCCTTTTCCAGGTAGCGGAGGGCCGGGAATTCGCCACCGATAGCCTCGACGACAATATCGATATCCGGGTTACCGAAAAACTCAGCTTCGTCGGTGGTGAAAAGCTCGGCGGAAAATTCCTTGATGATCGGCCGGGTCAGGTCGACGGGGGCTATCTTGATCTTCCGGAGGACGACCGGAGCCCCGGCCAGTTCCGCCAGTTTGGCCGAACGATCCTTGAGGACGCGCGCTACCGCCCCGCCGATGACGCCGATCCCTATAAGCCCGATGCCGATGCTGTCTTTCTTCACTTCGTTGTCCTTATGATTTCTCGGATTGCGAGGCGATCAGGTCGCGCTGGGCCTCGGTCAAGGTCACCAGGTCGATCTTGTTGGCCGGATCGTCGGCCAGGGCTTTAGCCCAATCTGAAAAAGCCTTGTTGACCAGCGTCGTCTGGTCGTCGGACGTGAAATCGCGGTTAGGCTGCTCCGAAACGATCTGGTACAGCCAGTACGCCCCGGTGGTGGCCGCGTCTTTGGTCTGGATCGGGTCGCTGACCGCTCCCACCTGGGTGTTCTCGTTGAAGACCCAGTCCACGTAAGCCCCGGTCGATGTCCCCTGTGTCAGTGTCGCCAGGACGCCGCCGTTATCCTTAGTAGTAGAATCCTGGGAATTGTCCTTGGCTAGGGTGGCGAAATCACCGCCTTCCGCCAGCTTTTGTAGGACCTCCTGGGCTTTCTCCACGGTAGGCAGCAGGATGCCTGACACCTTGGCGGTGGTGACGCCGTTTGAGGTGCTCTTTTCGGTGACCTTGATTATCCAGTAGCCGAGCTGCTTGCTCTTGGTATCGTCGTAGAAGTAGGAAGTGTCGTTAACCGCGCCGGCAAAGATCTTGTCGTCGAGCCCAGTGGCGGTTAGAAGCCCGTCGATAATCCCCTTGGGATGGTAGCCTAGGTCGCCCTTGTCGGTGACAGTGGTCGAATCAAGGGACAGTTCGGCGGTGATGGCGGCAAAACTCTCGCCGGCCTTGAGCCGCGCAATGACGGCATCGGCCTGGGCGGCGCTCTCCAGGAGCATCACATAACTCTGCCGCTGCGGCCCGGATGAGCCGATCTCGCGCTTGAACTTCTGATCGACCAGCTTCTGGTAGAGAAGCGAACCGTAGGCGATGTCGCGGGTAGTCTGATTGTCTTTTAATTTAGCATCGGCCAGGTACGCCTTGACCTCGTCGTCGCTGACGGTGATCCCCAGTTTGGCGGCTGCTTCTTTGATCAATTGGTCCTGCTTGGCCGTCTCAATGGCGTAATCAATGTAGAGGTAGGCATAGGTAGGATCGCCGCCGGTGAAATAATTGACTAGTCTGGAGATATATTTGGCGTTGTATTGCACGCCGTTGACGGTTAAGACCGTCTTGTTAAGAGGAAGTATCACCGGAATCAGTTGTTGGGTAACGAAGCCGGTCAGGAGTATGATCGCCACAAGGGCGACGACACCGATGCTGGCCCAGAGGGTAACTTTCTTCCTCTGTTTTTGTTTGGCCAACCGGGATTGCGCTAGTTTTGAGATCCCGACCGATGGGTGTTCCTGGTGTTGACGATGGTGTTTTTTAGCCAATTTTTTCTACCCCTGTCAGATGATGTTAACGAGCCTTATATCTTACCAGAAAATCGTGGATACTTTATGTGAATTACCTATTCCTTTAGTCTTAGAACGCTTCAAGCCGGGAAAAGTTGTCTCTGAAAAGCTTAATAAAGCTAAATTATAAGCACGCTTCCGCGTGCCAACCGTCCCATTATAAGTTGTAGACTTGAGCCTTGCAACGGAGATGCTCAATAACTAAACGCCATCGGTCATGTTGGGCAGCCCAATAGGTCATTGGCCTTGTTCCTTCGCCAATTATTATCATTTCTGTGAAATTTGGAATCCAATCCTAACCCATGGTGAAGCAATCTCAGTCACACTTATAGAGAAGCCCTCTCTAGCCTGTCTTTGTGCGAAAAGAATATGTACGGAAGGTTCTCGCCTGTCATCTGGTCAAGGGGGATGGGGGTAACCAAGGGATAATTATCCCCAAGAAGTCCGTTCGTGGTGAGCTTGTCGGATCCATGAACGAACGGAATTTGCTTTGACTCGCCCCGGTTTATAGATTAGAGTAACCTTTAATTGAAGGTGTTGTATGAATATCGGAGTTTTACAGTTCAGCCTCAGGCTCCCGGAGAGCCACTCGCTCAAGGAAAAGCGGATGGTGGTCAAATCGCTGGTCGCCCAGCTTCACAACCGCTTCAACGTCTCCGCGGCGGAAGTCGAGGACCATGACCTGTGGCAGTCGGCGGTTATCGGCGTCGCCTGCATCTCCAACGATAAAAAACACACCAACGAGGTGCTGAACAAGGCGCTGGCGTTCGCCACCACCTACGACCTCGAATTGGTCGAATCCAATATCGAGATCATCGATTACTGACGTGGACGTTTCCGAGTTCGTCGACTATCTCCGGGCAACCTCCGAAATGGTGGGCCAGATTGCCCACCTGGAGCCCATTCCTCCCCGCGATGCCGTCTTCGGCGACGTCGAAAAGGCTCTTGATCCTCGGTTGGAAACTTGTCTAAAAGAGAACCATCTCTGGCCGCTCTACAGCCACCAGGCGGAGGCGGTAAACACGGCGGCGAGGGGTAAGAACGTCTTCATCGCCACGCCGGCGGCATCCGGCAAGAGCCTGGCCTTCTATATCCCGATATTCGAGTTTATGCTCACCGATCCCAAGGCCACTGCCCTGTACCTCGCGCCGACCAAAGCCCTGGCGCAGGACCAGAAGAAACACATCAAAGAGCTGTTTTCATCCTATGTCATAAACCGTGGCGATTTCGATACCTTCGACGGGGACACCTCCGGTCCCAACCGGGCTGCCATCAGGCGCGATGCGCGTCTCATCCTGTCTAACCCAGATATGCTTCACGTGGGTATCCTACCCAACCACGAAAACTGGCGCCGGTTCTTTGCCAATCTGAAGTATGTCGTCATCGACGAAGCTCATTACTACCGGGGGGTTTTCGGCTCTCACCTGGGATTGGTGCTCCGCCGCCTGCGAAGGATTTGCAGCCGGTACGGTTCCAAACCTCAGTTCATCCTGGCCTCGGCCACCATCGGCAACCCGCGGGAGTTCGCCCAACTGCTCACGGGTCTGGAATTTACTGTCGTCGACCGGGACGGCTCCCCCTATGGCGGCAAGGACTTCATCTTCTGGAACCCTCCGCTTATCGATCCAGCCAAATCTACCAGGCGGAGCGCCTCGGCGGAAGCGACATCGCTATTTGCGGAGCTTATCGCCCACGATATCCGCACCCTGGTTTTTGCCCGCACCCGGCGGCTGGCTGAGGTGATCTTCGTCCATGCCAGGGAACGGCTTTCCAAACTGGCGCCTGACAAGGTCGATCGGATCAAGCCTTATAGAGCTGGATATCTGCCCGAAGACCGCCGACGGATAGAAAAAGAGCTGTTCGGAGGTCACTTAGATGGGGCTGTTGCCACCTCTGCTTTCGAACTCGGCGTGGATATCGGATCGCTGGATGCGACTGTTTTAACAGGGTATCCCGGTTCGACGGCAAGCGTCTGGCAGCAGGCGGGCAGGTCGGGCAGGCGGCGACGCAAATCTCTTTCGATGCTCATCGCCCGTAACGATCCCCTGGACCAGTATTTCATGCACCACCCGGACTTTTTCTTCCACGGTTCAGGCGATGCGGCGCTGGTAAACCCGGAGAATAAGTATATTGCCGGTGTCCATCTCCTGTGCGCCGCCTGGGAGGCGCCGCTTTCGATTGCCGACGAGCAGTACTTCGGCCTGTCATTCGGCGAAAGGTTGGCCGACCTCATCTGCCGAGGCTTGCTTAAAGAAAGAAAAGGGCATTACTTCCTTTCGGCCAATCTGACCTACCCGGCCCAGGAGGTCAGCATCAGGGGCATGTCCGGCAGCGAATACAACGTCATCGACGGCGCGACTGGGGCCCTTTTGGAGGTTCTGGATTCGTCTACCGCCATGTTCCAGCTCTATCCCGGGGCGATCTATCTTCACCAGGGCGAGAGCTATTTCATACGGTCTCTAGACCTGGACACCCGCATCGCCACCGCCGAGCTCACCGACAGCACCTATTACACCGAAACAAAGGATATTACCGAGCTTGAGATCAAGAAAACTTTGCGATCAGTCTTCGTCCGGGGCGTCCCAGTGCATCTTGGCGAGGTCGAGGTGACGATAACGGTGATCGGCTTCAAGCGCAAGGCCCAGTTCACAGAAGAGGTGCTGGGCGAAGAACCGCTGTCCTTGCCGCCGCAGAAATTTGAAACCGTCGCCCTGTGGTTTGAAGTCCCGGAAAGCCTGACCCAGAAAATAGCCGGTGACCTCGACCTGGCCGGCGGGCTACACGCTGTCGAGCATGCAGCCATCGGGATCTTGCCTCTTTACGCCCTGTGTGACCGGAACGATATCGGCGGTCTGTCCACGCCGCTGCATCCCGATACCGGCTCGGCGACCATCTTCATCTATGACGCCCACGCCGGCGGCGTCGGTATCTCTGAAAAAGGCTACGAGATTATAATCCAACTTTGGGAGGCTACGCTGAGAGCGGTCGAAGAATGTCCCTGTGATTCTGGCTGTCCTGCCTGTATTCAATCTCCCAAATGCGGCAATAACAATGAGCCGTTGGATAAACGGGCGGCACAGGTCCTATTGAGGGGGTTGCTGGCGATAAATCGGTCCTTGGATGAAGTTGATTAGGTATATCTTCACTGGTATAATTTAATTATCTTCAAGTTAACTTCGTACTCAACTAGTTACTGTTCAGCAACCCCGCTGACTACCTCGTTAACCACTGTCATTATTATTTTACTTAGCACCTACGGTGTGATTAAATGCTAGCCTATATCCGGGCAGGAGTCCCTGTGAAACTTTATCGCAAGCGGGAATTTTGGCTTATTCTGCTCCTTGGCGTACTTTTCGTAGTCACAATCTACGCCGATTTCGTGCGCGGCGGCGCCGCCCTCTCCGTCGACGAGTTCCAGCTGACCCTGTTTGCTCTTCAGCAAGTACTCTACCTATCCGCCATTGCCATTGCCACATGGCGCTTCGGCTTCTCCCTCGGACTGTTTTTCTGGGGAATTATGGGAGCCATCACCATCCCGTATTCGGTGGTTTATCTTTCGGCCAACTGGCACCCGAACCTGTTTCTTGAAATGATCATCATCGGCCTTGTCGGGCTGGCTGAAGTCTTCCTCATAAATGCGTACGATGTTGGCAAGAAACGCCTTCTCGAATACCAGCACACGTTGGAAGATCGCGTTCAGGCAAGGACCATTGACCTCACAAAATCTAACCTGGCTCTGGAGAAAGACATCGTCGAGAGGCGCAGGGTTGAAGGAGAATTGAGGGAGGCATTGGCTCAAGTTAAGACTTTAACCGGTCTGCTCCCCATTTGCGCTAATTGTAAAAATATCCGTGACGACAACGGTTATTGGAGTTCCGTCGAAAAATATATCAGCACCCACTCTGAGGCTGAGTTCACCCACGGCATATGCCCGGAATGTCTTGAAAAGCTTTATCCCAGCTATTACGGACCAGGGAAAAAGAGGTCTTCAGGCCAATAGGCTCTGTCAGCGCCTGTCCCGGAGGCTCTTACGGAAAACAGCGTCTTTTAAGCTTGTCGATTTTTGACCGATCTGCTTGACTCTGACCAGGTACTGGAAACCGGGAATCGCCAGCAACATGGCCGGGTAGATCACAAATGCCCAAGAATGATATATGAACCAACCTACCAATGGAAAAACAACGAAGGCGGCGCTGTAGCTAAAGGTCGGGAACTTGGTGATTAAAAGAAAAAGCCCGAACGCGGCGGCGTATATCGGGATGCCCCAGGGCATCAGGAATGCAAGCACGCCGATACAGGTCGCCCCGCCCTTGCCGCCTTTGAATTTCAACCATACCGGCAGGACATGCCCAATCACTGCCACCATTCCGGCAAGCAATTCAATAACCTGAGGAGCATCCAGGGCACGCGCGATCGCTACGGCGACCGCTCCCTTGCCAATATCGAAAGTCATTACCAGAAGCCCAGGCAGGAATCCGACCTCATAAAAGGTATTCATCGTGCCCATGTTTTTGGAGCCTACCTGCCTGATGTCCAGATGCTTGATCCAGCGTCCCATAAGGTAGGCCAGCGGGACGCTGCCGACAAGATAACCGGCTGCCAAAGCTGCTAATATTGCTATCGTGTCGTTCATAATGATCCTTTGAAGTTAGCTTGCGGCTGCGAAGTCGACTATATTCAGCCTGAGGGTTTCGCGCCCGTTAAACTTGTCCAGTTCCAGATTATATACAACATCAATCGGTCCCGGGAGAAGTTTTTTCATTTCTTCTGCTTGCCGGAATGCCACCGCCTCCCAGACCGATCCGCCCTGGGTTAAACGCATTTTTATATGTTCCTGAGCATTCCCCATCGTCCTGTGGTCGAGTACGGTAACACACCTTGAAACGAACAACGGCGGCCGGTTTGCTTCGCCGAACGGGCCGAGACGGTTTAGAATCTGAAACAAGTTGCCGCCGATCTCGTGGAACCGCGCCTCTGTGTCGATCGTTAAGACAGGTTGCAGATCGATTGAGGCAATTTCTTTGGCGGCAATTTCCGATATCAGAGACGACAATTTGGGCAAGTCCTCTGTTTTCAGGCTGAACCCTGCCGCCTGGGCGTGGCCGCCGTAATGGCACAGAAGATGACCGCATTGGTCAATGGCTTGCGTGATGTTGAAACCGGGAATAGAGCGGCAACTGGCGGTGGCCATGCCATCTTCCCGTCGAATGACGATGCTCGGGCGATAAAATTCATCGGACAGGCGTCCCGCCACCAAACCGAGGATGCCCGGCGGGCATTCCGCGTCTTCAACCAAAAGCAATGGGTCCAACGGACCGGATAAAACCTGTTCCCTCGCCCGAGCGACGAACTTGGCAGTCAGCCTCTGGCGCTCTAGGTTTCGATCTTCCAATATTAAAGCTAAATCTTTAGCTTTATCGGGTGTCGCTGCCATCAAGAGGTCATAGCCCATTATGGCATGTTCCAACCGACCGGCGGCATTCAATCGAGGCGCCACTTGCCAGGATATGCTCTCGGCATCAAGTTGACCAGCCCGCAGACGTGCCATGTTGATAATCTCCAGCAACCCCGGAGAAGGATGATCATTAAGATGTTTCAGGCCTTCTTTTACCAGGTAGCGGTTCTCGCCGGTGAGAGGCATGATGTCGGCGACAGTGCCGATTGCCGCGAGTTCGAGGAAATGTTCCTTTGGCAACGGTCTGCCCATCCCGGCAAAGAGAGCCTCGACTACCTTGAAAGCGACGCCTACGCCGGCCAAATCCTGGAAAGGGTATACAGAATCAACACGCCTGGGATCAATCATAGCCACCGCGGGAGGCAGGGTTTCAAGAGGCAAATGATGGTCGGTGATGATGACGTCGAGCCCGAACCGCTTGGCTTCCTTAACTTCGGTAACGGCAGTAATGCCGCAGTCAACGCTGACAACCAGCGAAACCCCTTCTTCCGCCAGTTTCTTCAGGGCATCGGTTTTCAGTCCGTAACCCTCGGTCAGCCGATGCGGAATATAAGGTATCGCCTCGGCGCCGAGGGATCTGAGCCCGGTGACCATGAGTGCCGTCGCCGTGATTCCATCGGTGTCGAAATCGCCGTAGACGGCAATGCGTTCTCCCGAAAGGATAGCCCGATAGATACGCGCCATTGCGGGTCGAATGTCGGGCAGCAGCCTCCAGTCGTTCGACAATCGGGCGTCGCCAGCCAGAAACAGTTCAGCGGCTTCAAGAGTCTTGATGCCCCGCCCGGCCATGATGCGCGCCATCAACACCGGGTAATGTCCGGCAAGCTCCGGCGGCACCTCAGCTGAAGCTACCTGCCAGCGGGCGCCGCGCAAAGCAACCCCCTATTCGTATTGACGTAGAATGAGCACAGAGTTATGGCCGCCGAAACCGAACGAGTTCGACAGGGTTGTTCGCACTTTTTTATGTTTAGCCACATTGGGCGTGTAATCAAGGTCGCAGTCCGGGTCGGGCGTTATGTAGTTGATGGTCGGCGGGATTATACCATTTTTTATGGTAAGGGCGCAGATGGCGCACTCAATAGCACCGGCACCCCCAATCAGGTGTCCCAGCATCGATTTGGTCGAGGAAATGGAGACTTTATAGGCATGATCGCCCAGCACCTGCTTGATGGCTGTAGTCTCCATTTTGTCATTAAGTTGAGTCGACGTGCCGTGGGCGTTAATGTAATCGATCTCGGTGAACTCGATGCCTGCCCGTTTGATCGACATCCTCATGGCCCGGGCGGCGCCTTCGCCGGTCTCGATCGGTTGGACGATATGAAAGGCATCGCAGGAAGATCCGTAGCCGATGACCTCGGCGTAGATGTTCGCCCCACGGGCAAGGGCGGTATTGAGTTCTTCAAGCACAACCACAGTGGCGCCCTCGCTCATGACAAAACCGGTCCGCCCGGCATCGAACGGGCGTGAGGCATGTTGAGGATCGTCGTTGGCCGTCGAAAGGGCATTCAGGGCGTTGAATGCGGCAAAAGCCAGCAGGTTCATACCGCTCTCGCTGCCGCCGGCCAGCATGGTATCGGCGCGGCCTTCGCGGATGCTCTCGTAAGCGGTGCCGATGGCATCGGAGCCCGAGGAGCAAGCGGACGTTGTGCAGAAGTTGGGTCCCTTTAGACCCATCGAGATGGCGATCTGTGCCGCAGCAATATCGGAGATCATCATCGGGATGAGGAACGGGCTGACCTTGGATGGACCTTTCTCGATGTAGACGCGAGCCTGGTCGAACAGGGTGGTCAGTCCGCCGATACCGGAGCCAACGATGACCCCTATCTCATCGCCTTTGGCAGCGACATCGATCTTCGATTCATCAACAGCCATCCGAGCCGCGGCAACGGCCAGTTGGGCGAAGCGGTCCATGCGCCGAACGTCTTTCTTGTTGATATAGTTGGTCGGTTCAAAACCCTTGCACTCACCGCCAAAATGGGTTTCTAAAGGTGAGGCGTCGAAAAGGGTAAGATTTTCGATGCCGTTTCTGCCGTTAACCAGACCATCCCAGGTGGTGGCGGTGTCTAAACCGAGAGGGCTTACCATACCGATGCCGGTGATGACCACTCTGCGGTTGTAATCCGGTTTTTGACGGGTGTCGGACATTGTATTTACGTTCACCTCAATCTTAAATTGGCTAGAGTTATAGCACTTTTTGAATGATTATTCAACGATTTACAGGTGCCTTATGGGACTTATGCTGTTCAAAGGAGGATTGTTTCATATCGGATGCGAATCCCAGTCTATCTGGATTGTACAGACAGATTTGGGAAGAATTTCCGTGAGGGATTGATAAACTGAAATCCTCCTGGAGGGTTCTCCCGAGCGAGATGTATCCAATACGTCTGAAGTATTATTCCCAAACAACGTATCTTCCCAACTAATTTCATTGACATACCGCATTATTTGGTAGATAATTTACGCGTTTTTGTAACTTTCCGAAACCTTTTAATGGGAACAGGTAAAACGGATTCATGATTGCCCCAAATCTTGACCAATCCGGTATCTCATTTCCAGGGTCGAACCGATTAACTTCGAAAAACATGCGAACCAGCAAAAAACGCTGGTTTTTTAATGCCCAAACAGAGTTAGTTGTAAATCATGTTTATGCCCATGGGTACCAGAGGAAGGTGCCGGTCGATCATGGGCTGCTTTATTCGGATATTAGCTTAGTTTAGATATCTAGATGAAGAAAGAATTGGGAAGGAGAGTATCTTGAAGCAAAGAATCCTGGGATTGTCAATCGCCCTTATGTTAACTGTTGCCACGATAATGCCAGCAGCTCTATCTGCAGCTGACACAACAACCGTCACGGGGGATGTTCTAGGACCTACCGTCACCAGCGTGGACATTGTCTCCGGAATGCAAGGAGCTGACCTGCCAGTAGTAAATATTGGGGGAACAGCTTTTGAGGGCGTCACAAGTGTAAGCTTTGGTGCTGGAATCACAGTTAATAGTTTTCAGTTGCTATCTTCTGTCGATATAAGAGCTGATATAACGATTGCTGGTAATGCCACCCCAGGCGCAAGAGACATCACGGTAACTACGCCTGAGGGTCCAGGCACTTTAGCGAGCGGATTTACAGTTACAGAGGCACCTTATATTACCGTCACCGCCCCCACCGGTTTTAGCTTGAACACCATGGCACGTGGCGGCTACACTACGAGTCTTGTACAACATGGGTCGGTAAGCACGAACGCTGAAAACTGGATCATTACGGCTACGGGCTCTGAGTCACATGGTGGTTTCATGTACAATGGTTCGGCTTCTCCAACGGCACCTTTCCAAATCAGCAAAGTTGGTGGCGATACTTGGATTGATGCAAGTGGAAGCTTATCCTATGGCCCAAGCGACCTCATGGATCAGAATTTCGATTTCTATGCCAGACAAAATATCGATTCGGACGACCCCGCAGGAGCATATTCGATAACAATCACGTTCACGGGAAGTATCCCATAATATTCTTATGTGGGATGAGTCCACTGCGGACTCATCCCACATTCATCGTTCAACATTCAATGGTGAAGAATAGTGAAAACCAAGATAATTTTCAGTCTAATTTCCGTAATATTCTGTCTTGCAGTTACCACGCAGCCTCTTACGGCGGCGGGTGGTCTTACAGTTTATAATGGGAAGATAGAAACCTCGGTCCAACCGGGGAGCAACAACGTTTACACAATGGAAATTGCTAACACTTCTGACGCACCAATGGATATCGGAGTGGAAATCAAAGGCTACGGCATGTCGCCAACCCAGGATTTTATTTCCCTGCCACCAAAAGATGACGTCAGTGCTTATTCAGCACTTTCGCTACTCAACGCCTCTCCGTCAACGTTCCACCTCGAGCCAGGAAAATCCCAGGTGGTTACAGTTACTGCTATTATCGCCGCGGGGATTGGCAACGGTGGAAGATACGCCATCGTATACATTCACACCACCGCTACCGGAAGCGGTGTCGGAGTGATCAGCGCGGTTGCTGCGAGAGTCCTTTTAACCATTTCAGGCTCGAAATTGGATACCACGAGCCAAATCGCTAGTGCGGATCTGGTTAAATCAACTGCTCAACAACCAGCCGGAATATCCTTTACGGTTGGCAACAACGGCAATTATCATTTTAAACCCAAATTAAAGGCTACGGTTCGAAATGGGACCATTGTTGTGGCAACGACCGATTTGGTCGCTCCTGGTTGGCCAATAATCCCAGGCTATTCAAGACAATTCAAGCTGGATCTGATCGGAACCTCGCCTCTACTGCCGGGCACGTACCAAGTGGAGATCGAAGTCAAAGACGAATCAGGAATCCTGATCACTAAGGGCACTTTCCCACTGTCGGTGACCGAGAACCAAACTCTTTTGCCACCCGCAACGACAACTCCAAAGACCTCGACAATTCCACCTTCAACATTACCCACCTCAACAACCATAACCCTGTCGCCATCGACGACTTCAACTGTCGAACAAAATTCCCGGTCTTTCCCAGCCCTTCTCGCCGGAATCGCAGCAGGCGCGATACTTCTCGTTATAGCCATGGTCGCGGTAGGAAGAAAACGAAAATAGTGGCGAATAATTTTCTAAGGTTGATCGTTTTCATTTTGCCACTATTGCTAATATCAGCCTACCCGGTTGCGGTCGCCGCTCAGGGAACCGACATCACCGGCACCATTCCGCTGGTAGCTTCCAATATTAACTCCTCCGGACTCACAACTTCCGGTGCGGTTATAACGTGGGAAACCAATGGCAGAGCTACCTCTCAGATTTATTACGACGCTTCATCGCATGCGGACATCAACGATTACGCTTATAGTTCCGAACTCGATCTGACTCTGGTTTCCGCTCACAGCGTGACACTCTCGGGGCTTACCGCCGGTACTATCTACTATTACCGGGTAAAATCGACAATCCCTGACACATCCTTCAATGCGATTTCCGAGGATGCTACTTTCACTACGACTGCCTCGGGCGGTGGCGGAGGTGGAGGAGGAGGCGGCGGCGGTTTCGGCAGCCAGCTCATCGGTATAGGCCTCTCGGGAACGTCACCTTTCATGGACGGCAACGGAAGGGCGATAACGGCAGGTGAAATCAAGACCTCCGACGGCAAGGTCTCTCTCAGCATTCCGGTGGGTGTCTACATCTGGAACGCCGCGGGCGCCGCCCAATCTTTCCTCTCAGCCCAACCGATCAACAACCCGCCCACTGCGCCGCCGGAGAACAGCCTGGTCATGGCTCATGAACTGGGCCCCAACGGCGTCACTTTCAATCCTGCGATCACTCTGACTTTCAACTACAAGGATGACGACCTATCACCCGGCGCCAGAGAAATCGATCTCTACATCGCCTGGTGGGACGGAACACAGTGGGTAAAGCTCATCGGCACGGTTAATACTACCTCCAATACCGTCTCCGTTCAGGTCACCCATTTCACCAGTTATGCGTTGCTCATCCCGTCTTCACTGCCTGTACCAACTCCAACGCTCAAAATAGCCACCCCCTCTACCGGGGCCTCGTTCGATTCCGGCAATGTAACCATTTCGATCAACGCGGGCAACATCAACCTGGTGCCCGACAACCGGCCCAACGCTCCGGGCGAAGGTCGAGTTGTTTACTACCTCGATGTGCCGATACCCACCACCGCGGGATCAAGCGCTTTGAGCAACGCGGGGGCCTACAAGGAGAGTGAATCGACCACCAACGCCTGGACTAACCTGTCGCCTGGCGTCCATATCCTCGGCGTTCAGTTGGTGCAGAACGACCACACCCCATTCAGCCCGCCCCTTTTCGCCACTGTCAGCGTTACCATCAAAGAGGCTGTGATAGCGCCTCCGACGACAACCCCTGCCCCGACTTCCGAGTCGCCGATAATCACGATACCTTCCGGATCGAACCCAACCAAGACGAATTGGACGATACCTGTCCTGTTTCTTGTTGCGGCGGCAGGGCTGGGCGGTTTCATCTATTGGAGATCGCGGAAACCGGAAACGGATTTGAAGTACACTAACCGATAAACAGGCTTTCCCGTGCGAATATAAAAGCCCCCGTCGAATGGGGGCTTTTATATTCGGTGTTCAACGATGCTAGTGCGAAGCCACGACAACCTGATCAAGCACCAGCATCCCCATGGGATTGATCTGGAAACCGGTGACATATGGTTTAACCAGGATATACTCCTGGCCGAAGAACAGGGGCATCACCGCAGCATCAGCCAGAATCAACCGCTGAGCCTGCTGATAGAGGGATAGGCCGGCGTTGGAATCGGTGGTGGCGGCTGCCTGATCCAGCAGGGCATCGACCGCCGGGTTAGAATAGCCGCCCGAATTGAAGTCCGCGCCCGTTCTGAACAGGATATCCAGGAAATCCTGGGGATTGGGATAGTCCGCGATCCACCCGGAATAAAACATCTGATCCTTTTCCTGCTTCAGGTTGTAGAGGAACACGCTGGGCTCTAACTGCCGTACGTTGATCGTCACTCCGAGATTGACCTGCCACTCGTTGATAATGGCCTGTAAACCGCCGTCGATAAGCCCGCCGTAACCCGAGGTGGTGATGGTGATGGCTGGCAGGTTTGCCACTGAGCCGTATTTGGACTGGGCGATCAGAGCTTTGGCCTGGGTAATATCAAAGCCGAGGGCTTTCGAGTTGGCGTCGTAGCCCGGAATCCCAGTTGGTAAAACGCCGTTGGCGGCATCGACGGCATCATTGAAGGTTAAACTAACCATTTTATTCAGGTCGACTGCCATTGAAAAAGCCTTCCTAATTAACGGGTCGTCGAACGGGGCTTTTTCGACGTTGAAGCCGATGTACGACAGGCTAAGTTCAGGCACCGATTTAAGCTGAGAGGCGAAAGAGCCGGCGGGATCGGATGCCCGGTCGAGGTCGTCGCCTCCGATTCCGGCGACATCGATTTGATTGGTCTCGTAGAGGTCCATTGAGCGTCCGGCCAAGAACTTGAACACGGCAGACCCGAGTTTGACGGCGCCGCCATAATAATTCCGGTTCTGGCTAAGCGTAATGGACGTGGTTTTAACCCAACTGCCTAATTTGAACGGACCGGTGCCGCTGGGCGTCTCCCACCAGTTGGCGCCGGACGCCACATTTGTTTTATCCACTGCAAACGCAGTAACAAATGCCAATTTGTAAATGAGGTACGAAGCCGGCTTAGCCAAAGTGATCTGGAGGGTATAATCGTCAACCACTTTTACGCCGGAAAGGCTCGTGGCTCGCCCGGTGAGCATCTCGACGGCGCCGGCGATATCGGCAAGATAAGTCGCCGCTGTCGTAGAGCCGACTGATGGGGTGCAAGCCCGCTCCCAGGAGTATTTAAAGTCGTTTGCCGTCAGCCGGTGGCCGTTTTGAAACGCCACGTCGTTCCGCAGGTGGAAGGTGTACGTCTTGCCGTCGGTGCTGATATCCCAACTTGTGGCGATGTCGGGCAGGATGCCGGCGTTACCCGTTTTGACCAGCCCGCTGAAGATCTGGTTCACAAACAGGATCGATCCCGATTCCGCCGCCAGTGCCGGATCCAGGGTATAGGGCTCGGATGCCTCAAGATTGAGGACAGTGCTGGAGGCCGGGGCGGTGGTGATGGGAGCGGCAGTTGTAGAGCCGGGTGTGTTTGTGGTCGAATCCGGCGGTGATGTCGTCTGTCCGTTGCCGGTACAGCCAACCGCGAGAGCAAGCAGCAATACCAGGGCCGCCGGTATCATCAAGACCTTTTTAATATTCATCCAATTCCTCAATTAAACTTGCCTCGCCGGGTTATTTGCCGTAGACCGAATTTTGCCACAGCGTGTTCAGTCCTGCGATATCAAAGCCATAAACCGTCTTGAAGGCATTGTCGTAGGTTGAACCCTGCGCAAAAGTGGTTAGAAGCGAGGAAAGTTTTGATTGCCCGTACCTGTCTACCAGGAACTTTACCAGGTAGTAGCTTTCGGCATATGAAATGTATGCTTTTGTCGAATCGGCGGAGAACGGGCTGTCCAGGGTCCGGACCGAGATCAGGCTCTTGCTCAGGACAGCCAGGCTGAAAACGGTGACGAACGTCGAATCCAGCGGGCCCTCGGCGTACATCGAAAGCCCCTCGTTCAACCAGACGGGGATGCCGCTGTAGGGGTTGTTCGTCATCTGGTTGGTCACCAGGTGGGTCAGTTCGTGTATCACCGCCCCAGTGCCCCAGGCTAGATTGTCCGTAGAGACCCCGATGGTAATGATATTGAAATCGGTGAAGGCCACGCCGCCGGTCCACTCCCGCGGGAACACCATGGCGCCCTGAAGATCCGCCGAACCGTTATAGATGTAGATGGTAACCGGCTTCTTGAGCTGGGCCCCGGTATCGGCGGCTAACTTCACCAGCGCCTGCTGGGCGGTGGTCATCAGCGTCTGGGCGAACTGGTTATTGCCCTGGTACCATTTCAGGGTCACCAGCCCCTGGGTGATGCTCTGCCAGGCATATTTAGTGTCCTCAAAACTGAAGGAGGCGGTAGCGCTTTGGGTCACGTTGTTATCCGTGTCTTTCAGCGTCCACCAGTATACGATCTTCGTGCCCGTCGGCACGCCGCCGATGTACCGCAGGTCAAGAGTATAGCTTGAGTTGATGGATTTCGAGGGCGTGATCTTGGCGATGGCCTCGCTGGTCACCTGAGCGAACGACGTCCGTTCTATCCGGTAGTGCAGCCTGGCATCCACGATATTGGATGTTCCCAGCGCGACGATGTTGAATTTGATGGTCAGGGGAAATGAGGGCTGGACCGAAGTCGAGGTGATTGAAATTGAACCCTGTGACTGGTTGGTAGCCGTTTGCGGTGCAACCGGGGCCATTGCGACGGCGCTCTGCGGAGCAAGAGGGATGATTACCGCAAGAATAATCGAACCCAGGACTAACCGAAGCCGTTTTAACATGGTGCCCCCGGAGTGTTCTTTGTATTTGCGGAAATTATACCTTCAGTGCGGATGATAATGAAACTCCGAACAAACAAAAAGCCCGGCTTTTCAGACGAGCTTATCTTCAAATTGGTAGCGGGGGATGGATTCGAACCACCGACCTTCGGGTTATGAGCCCGACGAGCTGCCACTGCTCCACCCCGCGACGGAAAACTCTTAATTATCCCATTTCAGTGTAATGTTGTCAATGTCATAGCTACCAGTGATAACCAAATTCCTGGTTGCCACGATTCAGGCTTTAGTTTATAATTATTCATCTCCAATGTTATGTCATCTGTCTCCCTGTCGTTGATCGAGTATTCCCTTATCGATATGTCAATCGACGTCGTTCAGAATCAAACCGAAATCAATGCCGTTTTGGGCGAATTCAAGCGCGATCGAGATAGCCTGATTCCGGTGCTGCAATCCATCCAGGGGCGTCTTGGCTATTTACCGCCCGAAGTGATCTCAGCCGTGGCCGAGCACCTGGGGCTATCAGAAAGCACTGTCTACAGCGTGGCTTCGTTTTACACCCAGTTCAAGTTCAAGCCATCCGGTAAGAACATAATCAAGGTCTGCCGCGGCACCGCCTGCCACGTGGGAGGCGGCGAGAGGATACTTGCGGAGCTCGAGCGCCAACTAGGCATAAAACCCGGCGAAACAACCCCTGACCTTCAATTCACCCTTGACACCGTCGCCTGCATCGGCGCCTGCGCCCTGTCTCCGGTCGTGACCGTCAATGAAAACATCCACGGCCGCGCCGTAGTGAGCAAGATCCTCGAAGCGGTTGCACAGAAGAAAGGTGTGGCGGTCTGCCAATGCCCGTGACCGTTGATTTCAAAGCCATTCAGACCGAATCCATGGCTTCTTGGCAGGCGTTGATCGAAAGCCCCACCCCCCACATTCTGATCGGCACCGCTACCTGCGGCAAGGTCTCAGGCGCCATGAGCGTTTACGATGCCATCCTTGCCGCCATCGAACGGCTGGGAATCAAAGCCACCGTCACCCAGGTCGGTTGTTTCGGCATGTGCTACGCCGAGCCGACGATGGACATCGCCCTGCCCGGCATGCCCCGCATCAGTTACGGTTTTATGACACCGGAAAAAGCCGGTCAGATTATTGAAGATTACATCGTAAAAGGGGACCCCAGGGCGGATCTGGCGCTTTGCACCATAGGTGATGGCCTTATTGAAGGCATTACGCCGTTCGATGAGATGCCTATGCTAAAAGGTCAGCACCGCATCGCCTTACGCAACGGCGGCCACATCAATCCATTGCGCATCAACCATTATATCGCTCGGGGCGGCTATGCCGGGCTTCACCTCGCCCTAACCTCTCTAACACCCCAGCGGGTTATCGACGAAGTAGCCAAATCGGGGCTTCGCGGCCGCGGCGGCGCAGGTTTTTCTACCGGTCAGAAGTGGCAGTTCTGCCGTGACGCCAAGGGTTCATCCAAGTACATGATCTGCAACGCGGACGAAGGCGATCCCGGAGCGTTCATGGACCGTTCGATCCTGGAGGGCGATCCTCATTCTGTCATCGAGGGGCTTATTATCGCCGCCTATGCCATCGGCGCCGCCGAAGGTTTCATCTACGTCAGGGCGGAATATCCCCTAGCCGTTTCAACGGTTCGACATGCGGTTGAACAGGCCAGAGAGCTTGGATTTCTCGGCAAAAACATCATGGGTTCCGGCTTCGATTTTGATGTAAAGATAAAAGAAGGCGCCGGAGCCTTTGTCTGCGGCGAAGAAACCGCCCTGATGGCCGGCATCGAGGGCAAACGCGGCATGCCCCGCCCCCGCCCGCCGTTTCCCGCCCAATCAGGGTTATGGAGCAAACCGACGACGATCAACAATGTTAAGACCCTGGCGATGGTCTCGTTTATACTTTCCGAGGGGGCTTACAGATTTGCCGGTTTGGGCACCGACAAGAGTCAGGGCACCTGCGTTTTCGCTTTGGCCGGAAATATCAACCACATGGGCTTGATCGAAGTGCCCATGGGCACGCCCCTCAACGACGTCATTTTCAAAATAGGTGGCGGAATACCGAAAGGCAAGAAATTGAAAGCCGTTCAGATCGGCGGCCCGAGCGGCGGTTGCATCCCGGCTGACCTTTCGTCAACAACTCTGGATTACGAATCCTTGATCAAATCCGGCGCCATCATGGGCAGCGGCGGCCTCATCGTCATGGACGAGGGCAACTGTATGGTGGATGTCGCGCGCTACTTCCTTTCCTTTATTCAGGCTGAATCGTGCGGCAAATGCACTCCGTGCCGCCTCGGTACTAAACAGATGCTGGACATCCTCGAGCGTATAACCAAAGGTGAGGGCAAACCCGAGGACATACCGACTCTGGAAGAATTAGCCAAGCAGATCAAGGTATCATCGCTGTGCGCCTTGGGCGGCACTTCCCCCAACCCTGTTCTCACCACTCTGAAATATTTCGGTGACGAATATGAAGCTCACATAAATGAAAAACGCTGCCCGGCGGGCGTGTGTAAGTCGCTCATCAGGTATTCGATCGTAAATGAGAAATGCAACGGCTGCCGCCTGTGCGTGACCGCCTGCCCGGCTAAAGCAATCACGTTTGTCGGTAAGCGCAAGCCCGTCATCCTAGATGAGACATTATGCAACCGCTGCGGCATCTGCCGCGATGTCTGCAAACTAGATGCGGTGGCGGTGAAATGATCAGAATCCGCATAAACGACCAAGAAATCGAAGCCGTCGAGGGACAAACTGTACTCGAAGCCGCCCGGCAGGCAGGGATTTATATCCCGAGTTTATGTTACTCACCCGATCTGAAACCTTATGGCGGTTGCCGCATGTGCGTCATCGAGATCGATAAGATGCGCGGCCTGCCCACCGCTTGCACTACACCGATAACCGAGGGCATGGTGATGCGTACCGAAACCCCCGCTTTATCTGATGCCCGCAAAGCTATCCTCGACCTGCTGCTGGCTGAACATCCTCTAGATTGCGTCTCATGCGTTAAAAACGAACGATGCGAACTCCAGGATGTCGCTAGGTATCTGGGGATCAGTGAAAGCAGATTGCCTCGAAATTCCCGCGTTCAGGCGATCGACGATTCCAATCCCTTTTTCACCCTCGACCGCAACCGCTGCATCCTCTGCGCCCGCTGCACACGGGCCTGCGATGAGATTACCGGCAACAACGCCATCGAAATCGTCGATCGAGGTTATGAAAGCCGCGTTGGAACAGTGGCTGATCGCCCTCTGGTTGAGACCAACTGCGCCTCCTGCGGCGAATGCGTCGCCCATTGTCCTGTCGCGGCTTTTATCCCTAAAGATTATGTAAAACCAGAGGGACCGGTGTCTACCATCTGTCCCTATTGCGGTGTCGGATGTAGCATAAATCTGGAGATCTCCAGAGGAAAGATCGTCGGCGTTTCCGGGGATCTTAACAACCCCATTTCGAACGGGCGGCTATGCGTCAAAGGGCGCTATGGAATCAAAGAATTCGTGCATCACCCGGACCGGTTGACCAACCCATTGATCAAGCGGGATGGGGAATTCGTCGAGTCAGCCTGGGATGAAGCCCTGGAATATGCCTGCTCAAAGCTTTACCAATACCGGCCGGAAGAGGTCGCCGTAATCGCCTCGGCCAAGGCTACGAACGAAGAGAATTATCTCATTCAAAAATTCGCCCGGGCGGTTTTGAAAACAAACAATGTGGACCATTCCGCCCGGCTGTGCCATGCACCAACAGTCACCGGTCTGGCCGCCGCATTCGGTTCCGGTGCCATGACCAACTCAATCGGCGACTTAAAAGAATCAGCGTGTTTCTTCATCCTGGGGGCAAATACTTCGGAAACTCACCCGATCATCGGTTTCGACATCAAGCAGGCTGTAAAAAACGGCGCCAAACTCGTCGTGGCTAATCCCGTAAAAATCCCGCTCGTTCGCTACGCCGATGTGTATTTGCAGATAAATCCCGGCAGCGACGTCATGTTGCTCTCGGCGATGTGCAAAATTATTAATGACGAGGGTTTGCTCGATCAAGAATTCATTGACCAACGCACCGAGGAGTTCGATCAATTCAAGAAATCGCTCAAGAAGTTCGATCTCGAACAAGCCGTCGCCGTCACCGGGGTCCCGTTGGAGGACATACGAAAGGCGGCCCGCCTCTATGCCAGCAGCAAACCGGCATCCATTCTCTACGCGATGGGCGTTACCCAACACCGCCACGGCACCGACAATGTGTCTGCAGTAGCCAACCTGGCAATGCTCACCGGCAATCTGGGCAAGCCTGGCGGCGGAGTAAATCCATTGCGCGGCCAGAACAACGTCCAGGGCGCCTGCGACATGGGAGCCCTACCCGATGTCTTGCCCGGTTACCAGAAGGTGTCCGATGATCAGGTCAGGGCTAGATTCGAGTCCGCATGGGGAGTGAAGTTGCCTCCCGCACCCGGCTTATCCCTACTCGAAATTATCGATGCCGTCGATCGAAAACAGATCAAGGCTCTGTACGTCGTCGGTGAAAATCTTATGCTGTCGGATCCAGATCTAAATCATCTTAAAAAAGCTTTGATGAAATTGGAATTTCTCGTGGTTCAAGATATTTTTATGAACGAGACGGCTGAACTAGCCCGCGTCGTTCTTCCTTCGACGACTTTCGCCGAAAAAGAAGGTACCTTCACCAACACCGAACGCCGCGTCCAACGCCTCAGGAAGGCGATAA
Organism: Dehalogenimonas etheniformans; assembly: GCF_014672715.2. Taxonomy (NCBI): domain Bacteria; kingdom Bacillati; phylum Chloroflexota; class Dehalococcoidia; order Dehalococcoidales; family Dehalococcoidaceae; genus Dehalogenimonas; species Dehalogenimonas etheniformans. The sequence goes on from NZ_CP058566.2 coordinate 1,087,585, forward strand.
ATCCGGTCGGTTACTCAAAACCGGACTGGTGGATCACCGCACAGCTTGGGAAACGACTCTGCGGGAAGGGTTTTGATTTTTCGAACTCGACTCAAATCTTTGAAGAAATCCGTTCACTAACTCCATCTTATGCCGGCATTACATACGAAAGGGTGCAAAACAACGGCATGCAATGGCCCTGCCCGTCTATAAACCACCCAGGCACCCCTATTCTCCATGTCGAGGCTTTTACCCGTGGCAAAGGCGTCTTCAAAGCGGTTAAATACCTTCCACCTGCCGAATCGCCTGATACCGAATACCCTTTCATCCTTACTACCGGCCGAAGCTTGTACCATTTCCACACCGGAACCATGACCCGAAGAGTCAGGGGGCTTAAGCAACTGCAGCCGATGGAAACTCTGGAGATTGCTGCTACAGATGCAGTGGGTTTGGAGATCGAGGACAATGATCTGGTTAACGTCTCCTCGCGCCGTGGTTCAGTCCGCGCCAGAGCACGGATCTCAAAACGGATTAAACCGGGAACGATTTTCATGACATTCCACTTCCCCGAAACCGCCACCAACATCCTGACCAACGCTGTTCGCGATCCCGTTGCGAAGATACCTGAACTCAAGGTGGCAGCCGTCAAAATCGAGAAGGTATAATAGCGCTGTGAAACAGTACCTCGGCGTCGACATCATCGAGATTAGCCGCATCGAAAAGGCCGTTACCCGTTGGGGAGACTCTTTCTTGGACCGTGTTTTCACTGCTGCCGAGAAAGAAAAATATCTCAATCGGCCGGAATCGCTGGCCGCGCGCTTCGCTGCCAAAGAAGCCACGGTTAAAGCCCTCGGTACCAACGAGATTATTTACCGGGACATCGAGATCGTCTCTGGGCCGGGAGAGCGCCCTCAGATCAAGCTCGTGGGTCGGGCGTATGCCATCGCCGGTGGCCTGGGAATCAGCAGCTTGGCCGTCAGTCTCTCGCACAGTCGAGATTATGCAGTAGCCGTCGTTTCCGGGCTCGGTTAGCATCGCAGCCGCAGTAAAATGATAAACAAAGGAGGCTCTTTCGAGCCTCCTTTTATCTTCCAGGAATTTGCGTTAGGCCGCTTTAGGTTTGGATTTTAGAACCAGTCCAAGGATGACCAAAACGGCACCAAGGGCAATGGCTCCCCAGAAGCCGTAAACGCTAGCCCACATGATCTTGTTCATGTTTGCCTTGCCTTCGGTAACCATTTCATCAATGGTAGCCTGGGTGAAATGGCTTTCGTTGATGAGAACAGCCATCGATGAGCCATTGGCTAACAGCTGATTTACAGTGGTAGTGAGTTTTGAATCAACGGGAGTACCGGACACGGGTTCAACCTTGATTGTAGCCGCGACATCGATTCTTTGGGTAGCACTAGTAGGACTAGTATTTCCTTTTGAATCAATATTGAACACGTAGACTTTAAGACCATCTACGGTTTCTTCGCCCACGAAAGTAGCCGGAAGGGTAGAGTTAGTTGTAGCTACCCAGTATTGGTATGTTTCTTTCTGAACATCTAAGGGGAAGGTGAATTGCCCGCTTCTAGTTTTATCGCCACCAGCCAGGTTTACTCGAGTCGTGCGATCGATCGCATATGTTTCGTGCGAGTCTAATGCGGCAAGCGTTGAAGCTCCGGGAGCTGAGGATAGCGGTGCACCGTTAGCTGCGAGAAAAAAAGTGATGTCTTGCTTAAGCACTAGGGCATCATCAGCATTGATTTCGGTTCCTTTTAAGATACGATCCATTTTCGTGGCTATAGGAACCAAAGTTCCCGCAGTCTGATTGAAAACTTGGACTTGGCCTTCAAAATGATAGGTAACCGAATAATCTGCCGGGAGTTTTGCCATGCCTGGGAAAATGAGGTAGAGCCAGACCATCGCAAACGCGATAACCAAAACGCCAAGGGCAACCAGTGCTCGACGCATCGACGACCCCTTTCCTCATTGAACAGATTGAATACCTGTTCAATACAATATAATGGCGACCATCATATGGCTAATATGTCCTAATGTCAATACTTTGAATGAACTATCATTCAATATGAAAGGGATGGCTCAGTTCACTTGGATTGTCAGGAATGATTTACGACAGAATACCTTTTTGAAGGTTTGTAATTAATGAATAGCGCCACTGCCGCGCCCGCTGCCGCTACGAACATGGTAACGGTCATCGCGGTCGAAATGGCGCCGTTGAATTGTTCCCGCATGATCTGTCCGATAAGTTCCTGTAGGAATGAAGGTGCATCGGAAAATGACGCGCCGGTCATCCCACCTTTACTGACCGCTTCCAGCATGGCGTCTTTAGCTGATTGCGGCATGAATGGGATATAGCCGAACAAGTAGGTTAAGTTAGCCACCAGTTGAAATTGTAGGACCGCCCCCAATGCCGAAATACCAAGTGTTGCCCCCACCTGGCGCATTGTCGTCAACACTCCAGATGCCGCTCCGGAATTAGCTACCGGCGCAGAACCCATAACTACCGTACCTAGCGGAGCCATCACCAATCCCAGTCCAATTCCGGCGCCTGCCATCGGCAGGGCGATCATTACCCATCCGGTGTTCATCCCGAATTGTTTCAGGAAGAAGAACGCACCTGCCACGATCAACATCCCGGCGGACATCGCCCACCGCATTGGTACGTGATCTGCCAGCCGGCCGGCAAGTGGCGAAATAATCATCAAGGCGAGGGGTAATGGTAATACTAACAATCCGGCATGCATGGGCGTGAATTGCCTCACCATTTGCAAATACATTACCGAAAGGAAGATTCCCCCTACCAAGCAGAACATAAGCAGCAGGCCTAAAATATTGCCGGCGGAAAACGATAAATTGCGAAACAGCGAAAGTTCGATCAGAGGGGCGGCGCTTTTGGCTTCGGCGACGATGAACGCAACTCCGGCAAGCAGGCTGATGCCGAACAAGCCTAGGATAACGGGAGACGTCCAACCGAATGATTGGCCTTCCACGAGGGCGTAAGTCAGCGTTCCCAACGCCAATGATGCGGTGACGATCCCGGCGAAATCGATCCGTTTACCAGCATCCGGATCACTCGACTCAGGTATTATCCTTCTTGCCGCAACAAGGGCTGCCAACCCTATCGGCAGGTTAACCAGGAATATCCACTGCCAGCCGAGGCTGCCGACAAGCAAGCCACCGATCAGCGGTCCGAGTGCGGCGGCCGCTCCCGCCGAAGCCCCCCAGATACCCATCGCCAACCCGCGCTGACCGCGGTGGAAAGTGATGTTAAGGATTGAGAGAGTCGCCGGCATCATCGCCGCTCCGCCCGCAGCCTGTAGCACCCTGGCCGTAATCAGCCATTCGATGCCGGGCGCTAGTCCGCAAAGGAGCGATGCCCCGGTAAACAGGGCGAGGCCGCCGGTGAACAGTTTCTTCCTACCGAACATGTCGCCCAACCGCCCCATAGTAATAAGAAGGACGGCGAAAACCAGGACATAGGCATTCAGGATCCATTCACCGTCGGCAAGTGAAGCTGACAGTTTATCCATGATGTCCGGCAGAGCGATATTGACTATCGTCACGTCGAGATTGATCATGAACAGCGCGGCTGACAATACAGCCAATATCAGCCATTTGCTGGAAACATTGCCGGGAATCTTGGCGTTTTGAGACATAGGCGACCCATTCTATCGGCGGAATTGTTTTATGTCAAAGAGCCCAGGGTACCATTTCTTTCACTTGTCCGAAATGCTAGAATATAAATTGACTTAAATTGTCTTTAGATCGGGAGTTTTGAAGGTATGTCCGGACATTCCAAATGGGCTAACATCCAGCATGAAAAAGGCGCCGCCGACGCCAAACGAGGCCAGGCTTTCACCAAGCTATCCCGCGAAATTATCATGGCTTCCAAGGAAGGCGGCCCTGAACCCGACATGAATGCCCGACTGCGCCTGGCTATTCAGAAGGCTAAGGACGCCCGCATGCCCGCCGACAACATTGAGCGGGCGATTAAAAAAGGCTCTGGGCAACTGGAGGGCGAGGTCATGGTCGAATTGAACCTGGAAGGTTACGGCCCCGGAGGCGTCGCCGTGCTCGTCCAGGCTGTGTCGGATAACCGCAACCGCACGGTTTCCGACGTTCGGCACCAATTTACCCGCAGCGGCGGAGCCATGGGCGAGGCCGGATGCGTCTCCTGGATATTCGAATCGAAGGGTTCGATTATTCTCAAAACCGGCGGAAAGGACCCCGAAGAATTAACCCTGGAAGCGATCGACGCTGGAGCCGATGACGTCAAACAGGAAGAAGATGTTTTAGAGGTCATCACCGCTCCTGACCAGTTGGAAAAGGTCCGCAAGGCACTGGAAGCCAAGAAGATAAACGTGGAATCGGCCAGCATTGAAAAACATCCCAAGACCCAGGTCGAACTCAACGAAGAAACTGCGATACAGGTGCTTAGGCTTCTCTCCAATCTTGAAGACATGGATGATGTCCAGAATGTCTACTCCAACGCCGATTTTGATCCGGCTGTTGTCGATAAATTTGCCGCAGGATAGTTAAGCGGCTCGCGCAAGTCTGTTTATGAGGATCATTGGTATCGACCCCGGCACCCGGTGCCTCGGATACGGCATCATTGATGCCGCCGGTTCCAATGTCACCTATATCGGTTCCGGCGCCGTCACATGTTCTGATAAGCTCCCTATGACTGACCGGTTGGTCAGGCTCTACGCGGAACTTACCAGGATTATCTCAGAGCACCGTCCTGATTGTGCCGCCGTTGAAACGCCCTTCTTTTCCGAAAATGCCCGCTCAGCCCTGGCTGTCGGTAAAGCCCAGGCGGTCGCAATTTTAGCCGCGGCTAATGCCGGCCTACCTGTTTATGAGTATCCCCCGGCTAAAATCAAAGCCCACATCTCCGGCTTCGGCGCCTCTGACAAGGACCAGGTATCCCGGATGGTTGTCCTTCAACTGGGTCTGTCTCAGCCCCCCGCCCCTGCCGACGCCTCCGACGCACTGGCCTGTGCCCTGTGCCATCTCCAGGAGATGCAAACCTCAGCCATTATTAAACGAAGTGCCGGTACATAAATCGGCTCCGATGATCGGGATCATCACATCGGCTGATTGATATTACTAATGTGTCCCTTAACAGGTACTTTTATGGGATTGTCCTCTTCTTAAATAAAGTTCAATATCATACCGGGGATTGTGACACAATCCGCTATGCGGTGTGAGGTTCTATGGCTACGGCTGGCAAGGGTGAAATTCTGCTTGTGGTTGACGGCGATGATGGGCAGCGCAAGATTCTTTCCTCGATGCTGCTTTCAGAGGGGTACCATTGTCTGGTCAGCTCCAATGCCGCTCAAGCGATGGAACTGGTTGAAAACCACGAGGTTGCGCTCGCATTTTTAGCAACGAATCTTTGCGGGAAATCAGGCTTTCAGCTTCTTCGTGAGATAAAAGCCAAGGGCACCGATACCTCGGTCATTATAGTTGCGGACGCGAAGGACGTCGATTTTGCGATCCAGAGCGTCAAATCGGGCGCCTACGATTTCGTGACCCGGCCGGTTAATCCGGTCCTCCTCGGTTTGAGCATTCGTCGAGCGCTTGAAACCAGGCGACTTGAATCCCTTGCGTTTGATAATAAACGTTCGCTTGAATCCAAAGTTGCTGAACGGACTCGCGATCTGTCCCAGAACCTGGCAAAGATCAAGTCAGCCTCAATCGACACCATCATGCGGCTTTCCCGCGCCGCCGAATTCAAGGATGAAGATACCGGCAGCCATATTGAACGCATGAGCCGCTACACAGCCATCGTCGCCGATCGTATGGGCTTGCCGGATGCTTACGTTGAGTCCATGTTGTACGCCTCTTCGATGCACGACATCGGGAAAATAGGCATTCCGGACAGCATTCTGCTCAAATCCGGAAAGTTATCCTCCGAAGAATGGGAAGTGATGAAGCGTCATACCATAATCGGAGCCAAGATCCTTGACGGTGCCGAGGCTGAGGTGGTCAGATTGGGCGGGATCATCGCCCTCAGCCATCATGAAAAATGGAACGGTACGGGTTACCCCTTTGGCTTCAAAGGGGAAGACATCCCGCTGTCAGGGCGTATTGCCGCCATTGCCGATGTCTTTGATTCTCTTACTTCCAAAAGAGTGTATCGCGCCGATGACTTTACGGCGGATGAGACATTTCGAATCATCGAACAAAGCGTCGGCGTGCAGTTTGATCCGGCTGTTTTCACTGCCTTCAAAGCTGCCTGGCCGGATATTGTCTCCGAACAAGAGCGTTTCCGCCGCCTGGATTCCAGCCGCCGGGAGACCGTGGAAAGTCTTCCGTTGATATCGTAGGTCTATCCGACTATCTTCACTTCTCTTGCCTTCGCCCTTCCAAAGTCATACACTTCTGTTGGCGATGTTTTCGTCACCAATAAATCCTCCGACAGTAGCTTTGAATGAAAGCCCCAATCGATTGGTTGCTCGAAGGAGAACCCTGGGTAGAGTACGTTGCCAGGAGGGACCTGCTCGGGCAAGATGAAAACTCTCCCAGGGTCGGGGCAGCACGGAGAGCGATGCTTGCGGACCCGATGGTGAAAGGTCTCATCGCTGAATTGTCAGGGTGGCCTGGAACGGTCATCTCCAGCCACAAAAGTCCCGGCCAGCCGTTTCACAAGCTAACATTTATTGCGGATCTGGGATTAGTTTCCGGAGATCCCAGGATGACCGAGGTAGTTTCCAGGATTCTGGCAAACCGTTCTCCCGAAGGTCCCTTCCTTCTTCCTGTGCCGGCTTCCACTAGCGGCAAGGAATCCGGTCAGGGCAAATGGGCATGGGCATTATGCGACGCCCCGCTTATCGTGTACGCCCTGGTGAGATTTGGTCTTGCCCACGATCCGGCGGTTGAACAAGCTGTTAATTATCTCGCTGGATTGTCGTTTGACGCCGGGTGGCCTTGCGCAGTCTCAAAGGAACTCGGAAACTTCCGTGGGCCCGGTCGCAAGGGAGAGCCCTGCCCCTACGCCACCCTCGTGATGCTCAAGCTTCTTTCACAACTAGATAGATTTCGGGACAGTTCCGGTTGTCATCGGGGCGCCGAGTCGCTATTGTCACTATGGGCTCACAGCCGGAACAGGCACCCGTTTATGTTCTATATGGGGACTGATTTTCGCAAACTCAAAGCGCCCTTTATCTGGTACGATTTGCTTCATGTGCTCGATGTGCTGTCACGGTTTCCGTGGCTCGGGGATGATCCCCGTCTGGAAGATGCGATATCGGTATTGGAAAGCAAAGCCGACCCGGAAGGTCGATTCACCATCGAGTCCGTTGGGACTGCCTGGAACAATTGGGAATTCGGGCAGAAAAGAGTGCCGTCCAGGTGGCTGACATTGTTAGCCTGGCGGGTTCTCAACAGGTTTCGGGAATAGTGCGCCGCTTTCAACCCTGAGCAGAAGAGCACCTAAAATAAAAAAGCCGGTGGGAGCTTTAGGGCTCCCTCCCCGGCTTAAGCTGAACTAGAGGTTGAACAGGAGTTTTGCATAGGTCGGCATCGGCCAGTATTCGGCATCGACCATCGTCTCCAGGGCATCGGCATCCTTGCGGAGATCGCCCATGGCTTTGAAAACCAGGTCCCTGTAAGCCACGGCCTGCGCCTTGGTGTCGCCGTGCATGGGCGAGGCGGTCTGGATGGCTTCTTCCAGTTTGGTCAGGTTGGTGCTGAAAGATCTCACCAGTTGGCTGACCTGGGCGAACAGGGTGGTCTCCACCTCAGTGTTCCCTTCCACCGCCGTGATTGCCGCGATCGAGTTGGCGAGTTCCGCCTTGTAGCTCAGAACCGCCGGCAGGATCTGCCGTTTGGCCATCTCAACCATGGTTTGCGCTTCAATGTTGATCGTCTTGATGTAGATTTCGTACTGGATCTCGGCCCGGGACTCCATCTCAACAGGTGACAACACGCCGTGCTTTCCCATCACCGCAATGTTCTTTTCCGCTGTTATCGCCGCGATGGCATCTACCATATTGCCGATGTTCGGCAAACCCCTCTTCTTGGCTTCCGCCACCCATTCTCCGGAGTAATTGTTGCCATTGAAAATGACCCGCTTGTGCTTCTTGACAACCTCGAAAATGATGGCATTGATCTCTTTTTGTACGTCAGCGGCTTTTTCAAGCCTATCGGCGAACTTGCACAGACTTTCAGCGACGATGGTGTTCAGAGTAAAGTTCGCCTGGGCGATAGGCTGCATCGATCCAACCATCCGGAATTCGAATTTGTTGCCGGTGAAAGCAAAAGGTGAAGTCCGGTTTCGATCGTTCGTGTCTTTAGCCCACGATGGCAGAGCGGTAGCGCCGAGGTTCATGGTGCCACCCGCTTTACTCTTGGTGGCTCCCCCGGCTTCGATCTGGGCCAGGATATCGGTGAGTTGTTCCCCGAGGAAAATGGAGATGATAGCGGGCGGAGCCTCATTGGCGCCCAGCCTATGATCGTTGCCTGGACTGGCGGCTGACATACGGAGGATTTCGGCGTAATCATCTACAGCCTGAATGACGGCGGAGAGGAACAGCAGAAACTGGCTATTCTGATGGGGATCTTTGCCGGGATCAAGCAGGTTCTGCCCCTCGTTAGTCCCCATCGACCAGTTGTTGTGCTTGCCGCTTCCGTTGATGCCGGCGAACGGTTTCTCATGCAGCAGGCACACCAGACCATGTCGCAGGGCGACCTTTCTCATTGTCTCCATGGTAAGCTGGTTGTGATCGGTGGCGATATTGGTCGTAGAGAATATGGGGGCTAGTTCATGTTGGCCGGGGGCAACTTCATTGTGTTCGGTCTTGGCAGCCACGCCCAGCTTCCATAACTCGGTATCGACATCGGCCATAAAAGACGCCACACGATCATTTATCTGGCCGAAGTAATGATCTTCCAGTTCTTGCCCCTTGGGCGACTTGGCGCCGAAAAGGGTGCGGCCGGTCAGGATCAGGTCCTGGCGTTCGTCGAATAGTTTTTTATCGATAAGGAAATATTCCTGCTCCGGCCCCACCGTCGTGGTAACCCTCTTGACGGTCTTATTGCCGAGAGCCCGCAGCACCCGGAGCGCCTGGCGGTTGATGGCGTCCATTGAACGCAGCAGGGGTGTCTTCTTGTCGAGCGCCTCGCCGGTATAGGCGGCAAAGGCCGTTGGAATATATAGGGTGCCGTCCTTGACGAAAGCCGGTGAGGTGTAGTCCCAGGCGGTGTAGCCTCTGGCCTCGAAGGTGGCGCGAAGGCCGCCGGAAGGGAAGGAAGAAGCGTCGGGTTCGCCCTTGATAAGTTCCTTGCCCGAGAATTCCAGGATGACGCGGCCGTCAGGTGTGGGAGAAATGAAGGAGTCGTGCTTCTCTGCGGTGACGCCGGTCAAAGGCTGGAACCAGTGAGTGAAATGGGTGGCGCCCTTAGCGATAGCCCAGTCTTTCATCACCGAGGCCACTACCTCAGCTACCTGGGGATCAAGTGGCAAGCCTTCTTCGATTGTTTGCCTCAAGGACTTGTAGATCTCTTTCGGCAGGGTCTGGCGCATCACCTGGTCGTTAAACACGTTGCTACCGTAGATCTCGGTCAGGTTGATGTTTTCTCTTCTTGCTGAACGCTGCGTCATCGTCGCTCCTTATTCATCGACATTCTTCAATTACGCAAATAAGCTGGCCTTTTCGCCGATTACTATTCGAGATTGTACAAGAAAATTGTTACGATCATATTACAACGCGCGGCTTAGCCCCGGCGAGACGCTCGATTGAAAACAATCTCAATACCTGAGGCTCACTATGAACCTGAATTCGCGTTGAGATTCCGTATCTTTCTTCTCTTTGAACGGAAAACCAGCGTCGTACTGTGCCAGTTGTTCTTCGTCGATGGAGTACGCGGCGCTTTCAACGAAATTTCCCGGCATATTCGCTAAGGCTCCCGGCTTTAGTTCCAGCGCCAGCAGCGCGGCGGCGAATTTTCCGTCGAAAGTTCTGATATCGTACTTCTCGGCGCACCTGAAACCGAAGCGGCTGTAATACCTCGGATCCCCATAGATGACGATGGCCGGAAAGCCCATCCCCCGCGCCAGCGCGATGGTATGTGTGATAAGCAAACTGCCGATACCCTGATTTTGAAGTTCGGGTATCACGCTTACAGGACCGAAGGTAATGACTTCGTGAGTTTGCCCATTTTCGCCTCTGATAGCGCTCCTTGCGTAAGCGATCTGACCCACGATCCGTCTGTCCTTTTCAGCGATGAAATCCAGTTCCGGGATGAAATCTTGGCTTTTCCGAAGGTTATGTATCACCAGGTGTTCGCAGCAACCGGGGACATGGACATCCCAAAATGCGTCCCGGACCAGTTGCTCGACAAGAGGATAATCTTCTTCCTGCTCTCGTCTGATGATAAGGTCGGGCGTATGCATGGCGTGATTATAGCTTTTTGCAGGCGTTTGTGCAGGTAATCCGATATCGTACAGTCAGTATCGCTCTAACTAAGCCGTCGCTCCCACCACCACTGCCTCAGTTCCGGCAGATTCATCCCTGGAGGTTACCGGCAGTTCGATCGTAAAAATGGCGCCTTCACCCGGCTCGCTTTTTACGCTCAGGGTGCCCCCGTGTTCCAGGACTATCGACCTTGAAAGCGGTAACCCCAACCCTGTCCCCTCCCCCGGCGCCTTGGTTGTGAAAAACGGTTGGAACAGTTTGGTCATGACATCCGGAGGAATCCCCGGCCCGTCGTCGGCGACGGTGATGCGGACGTTCTCTCCGTGTCGTTCTGTACCGATCGTCAGGGTGCCGCGGTTGTGTGCTTTCTTCATCGCGTACTGGGCGTTTATGATCAGATTGAGGAATACCTGCTGCATCTGTCCCGGGTCAATTACCAGCCAGGGCAGATCGGGATTGAACTCCTTGACGATTTCGATGTTCGAAATCTGAAGGGAATAGGTCTGCAACGCCAGGGTGGAATTGAGAATTTCGTTGATGTCGACCCGGGTCCGCAAAGGTTGGGTATGACGCGCAAAGGTTAACATCCTCTTCACTATCTCGGCAACCCTGGCGGAACCCTCGGCGATAGGCCTGATATCTGCTTTCACGAGTTCGGGCAGATCGCTTTCCAATAGCATATCGGTAAAACCGATGATTCCGGTTAGCGGGTTGTTGATCTCATGGGCGATTCCGGCAGCCATTTCGCCCAGAGACGCTAGCCTGTCGGTTACGATCAGGTGGCTTTCCATCTGTTTACGTTCGGTAACATTTTTGGTAATTTGGACCATGCCAGTCATCTTCCGGTCGTCATCAATAATCGGCGCCATCGATATTTCAAGGTGAGATTCCTTGACGGCATCGTAATACTCTTCAGTCACCGGCCTGTGGGTTTTTATTATTTCCTGGTGAGCGCAATCCTTGGGAGGTGCAGTCGTCCCATGAATGATCTCGTAGCATTTCTTACCCACTAGGTCGCCGGGTTCCATGCCGTAAGACCTGGCGAAGGCCCGGTTTACCCTCATGAAACGGTAGTCATTGTCCTGAATGGAAATGGGATCATCGATTGAATCGAAGGTGATCCTCCATTCCTCGGCGGCTTTCTTCAAGGCTTTCTGAGAGTCTTCCAGACGATCAAGCGTATCATTAATTGCTTTACCTAGCGATGCCACTTCGTCATTGCCATCGTCTGGCACCCGATGTTTTTCATTCCCCTTGACCCCTATCCCCGCCACCGCCCGATTCAATAGTGACAACGGAGTCACCACCGTTCGTCCCATCATGAGATACAGGACGATTCCCAAGACCGCCATCGCCGCTCCCAGCGCTAATATCATAGAGTTGAGCGTCGATGTTCCGTTTAGCAGGTACTCGCGGGGTGCCGTTACCTTGATCAGGAATGAAGCTTTGCCTTCAAGGTCGTTGACCGATTCATAGGCCGCGATCTGGCTTGAGTCGACCGGGGCGATCCAACGGTCGTTCTCTTCAAGGTGACTCAATGCCGATTGCGCTTTTTCGTCGCTGTTCCAGGTGTCCGGGAAATCCAGGCCGACATCAGTCAACATTTTCTGGCTCAAAGCCATCCCGTAGTCCTGGGCAACATATCTGCCCCACACCAGGAATCCACGGGACGGGCCCTGCCGGTCGCTGGTCAGAATCGGATTGGAAACGACCATCAAGGGGTGTCCGCCGATGGTGACGAACCCCGTATTGGACTGTTTCTCCTCCTCGATAAACAAAGGCGCTCCGGAGGTTTTCAGAGTATTGATGGATTCATCCGGGATATCTGCGATTCCTGACGGTGAACTGCTCCCCTCCCATACCACGTTCCCCGAATTGTCCACATACATGATCAGGTCGATCCCCAAATTCTCAAAAATGGAAGCCACCAGATTGGATTCTACATAAGCGGAATTTCGGTCATCCATGAAATTGTACGTGTCGTCCCAGTCAGCCCAGTCTATATTTACCTTGTTCAGGTTCGCCAATTCTTCATTAATGGCGATGGTAATAAGGTCAAGGTGCTGGGACATGTGCTCATGGTCCAGGTCATCGTAATTACGGAGCAGAATGGCGTCGGACACCACAAAAATTAGGATAATTGCAGCAATCGTCGAAACAGCGGCGATCGAGAACACTTTTACTCTTAGCGACATACCGGTTGATCCATTCTTGTTCAAGATAGATTTTATCGGGATTCCGATTTAGCCATGGTGATAACTGCGCTTGTCCTGGCCAACAAGGCTTTAAGTTGCTCCTCGGTGAATAATCTCCATCCCCTAAAATCCCGGTGCAGGTCGCCCGGCAATTCGTCATCCTCGCACCAACGGAAAAGCGTGTTCCGGCTGATGCCTACTCTACGGCAGACTTCGGCGGTCCTGAAGTATTTTGTTCCTTTAATTGTCACGGGCATGGTTGTCTCCTGTTGCCATACTTGGCACACTCTACCATACCAATCTAAGCAGCCATATCCCTCTTTAGTAATGGTTGCTGGGGCTATCTATCAAACAATGGTACTAGCCTGACACAAGTTTCCGGTTACTCTCTCGGCGCATCCTATGACCTTCATCCTTTTTACCAACCTGGTAGTCACGCAAGGATGCGCTCGCCAGGGCTGCATGCTCCTTTATCTGGTTTGTGGTTTTACGAATTTTTCAGGAGAAACTCAAATCTCCTTTGAAGAACTCTTAAAGCAATCTATAATTCAGTTATAGGAGGCGCTCTATGTGCGATCATTGCCGGACCCATCATCCTGAACTTTACGTCGATAAACCGCCGGTCAAAACTGCAAAGACCCCAAAGAAGGCTGAACCGGCTAAAAAGAAGTAGCTTGAAGGACTGGATAAGGGCGTCCTTCCTCTTTTTCAAAACTCTGAAATCCCGCTGTGTCTCTATTGACGCCTTTCTTTGGCTGTTCTAATGGCGACCTGGCGCCCGCCCCTACCCCTTTGTTATTTCGGCGAGCGAAGCGACGTGGCAATCTAGGCGCCCGCCTGGTTGATGTGGTCTGTCCTTCGCCCTTTACGTGGATTTTACGGCGCGGAGAATCGACATCACTTTCTCGGGATCGTTGGAGGAGAAAACGAATTCGCGGTCCGGAAGGCTTCGCCGCTGGATGACGACGCCCGGTTTGCCGATAACGTTGTAAACGATTCTCCGTTTACCGTCCTTCCAGCCGAACCGTATTCCGAAGCCGCCGTAAGCCAGAGCGGAAGCGTCTTCACGGTAAATGTCGGTGAGGTCCTCCGCAGGAATGTTGTGGTGGAAAACTCCGTACCCCGCCGATACGCCCCGCGGTGAAATCTTGATGGTCAGAAAGGCGAAGTTGATCGCCACCGCCAGCAGGAACAGACCAGTTACCGGCAGAAACCAGATCATCGATGCGTTTTCGACCGTATCCGTTGCCAGCATCGAAGCAAAAAGCCCCAGTGAAAACAAACCTGCCGCCCCGGCGAGTAAAGACGCCAACCCGGAAAACATTTTCTCCTGGTACGTCTTGTCCATATTAACTCCTTTATAATCCGTTTGCTTTACCCTGATTCAGGATTCGTCTCAATTTCTTTGCTATAGGATAGATATTCCAGACCCCAAAGTCACCGATCGCCGGGTGAGTATTTTCCTGTCCTAAAGTAGGGATTCTCGCATCGTTGTAATTTACCCAAACCCCAATCCCTCCCTCTTTCTGTCTTTGCTAACCCCCGCCTTGAATGGTAAATTCGCCGAATAAGCACAAAGAAGTACAATGTAGGTATGCTTCTGGCAATTTTATCAATCTTCATCGGCTTGGCCACTTTGTATTTTTTAGTTTCGGCCTTGATCGCCAATGGTATGGCGGCTTCAAAAAGGATATTCCCTCCCGCCCTGGAGTACCCCGAGGTCCGTTTTGGTAATCTTTTTGATGATACCAAGATTAGCGGCTGGTTGATTCCTGCAACTGGCCAATCTTCAAAAGCTACCTTGATTGCCATGCACGGAGGCAAGCAGAACCGGGCGGATGAGACTGTCGGCTTGTTGCAAATGTGCCGGGATGTGGCCAGACTCGGCTTTAATGTCCTGTCGTTGGATCGCCGGGGTTGCGGCCGATCCGGCACCGCGAGATTAAACGAACGCACCAAGTCTGATCGGGATTTTGGCGGCGCCATCGATTGGATTTTAAAGCAGAATCCGGATGAAAAAGTCCTGCTGTTCGGGACTTCGTTTGCGGGAGTGGCCGCTCTGGTTCACGCTTCAAAAGACCATAGGGTCATCGGCGTCGTCGCCGACAGCAGCTTTAAATGCAGTCTGGCCATGGCACAACGATGCCTTTACGAAACTTTCCCGCCGTTTAAGGTATTCGCTCATGGAGCGGTATGGATGGCGGGACCGGTGTGCGGTGTAGGCGATGACGATGCCATTGATGCCGTGAAAAAGATTATTTGCCCTGTTCTATTCACCGGTGGTGAATTGGACAGAGTGGTGCCGCCGTCCGATGCCCGGGAGTTGCTGGAGGCTTCAGGCAATCCCCTGGATGAAATTTTGATTGTCCCCGGCGCAGGGCACAGTCAAGCTTATCGTACCTCTCAGGCGACATATATCGCCCGTTTGGATGCTTTTATCAACAAGTGCCTTCAACAATAGAAAATATCGGATTAACGGAGGGAATTATGCCCATCGACGGAGATAAATCGAATACCGGAAGAGATGATTTGAAAAATAGAGCGCCGGCCAAAGGTGATAGACTGATGTGCGGAAACTGCGGCCTGATCGTTAGTATTGAAGAAATTAATCGTTCAGCCGCCTTTGCAGAGCCCGTTTGTTGTGCCATGCCCATGAAATTGCACCTTTCAAACCCTGTAAATACTGCAATTTCCCTGAAGACACGCGGACGCCAGGCTGGGTCTTCACGGTACCAGGGCGTCACCATTCAAAAAGATACCCAGCCGAGAGATGATTGCATATGATTTTTAAGCTTTGCATTTGCTATCTGCCCCGATTGAGTATATAGTGGCAATAGTTGCAGTTTAGGTTATTACTCACTTACCGGAACCCTTCTTTGATTCCCCTGAGTATTGGATGACCCCGACTCTGACGAATTTTTAAAGAGAGGAGGTTATCCATGAATTTTCAAGCCAAAACGATTCCTTGTTGCGATTGCGGGACGAACTTTGAGTTCACCGTCGCCGAACAGGAATTTTATCAATCCAAGGGTTTCGTGAACAATCCAAAACGTTGTCCCGCATGCCGGGCAACGCGCAAGTCTGATCGAACCAACAGCACCGCCAACACTACGAGCTACAATAGTTATGCTCCGCGTCAAATGTATGCTGCTGTTTGTTCCGATTGCGGCAAAACTGCCCAGGTTCCCTTCGAACCTCGTAACGGTAAACCCGTTTACTGCAGTGATTGTTACCGTAAAGTGAAAGCTGCCTGAAGCCCCGATGACGGGAGGAACCGGTTGGGATTCCAGCCGGTTCCTTTTCTCCGTGCTCCGGTTCATAAAACCTCAACTAATTTTGCTGCGGTGTGAGGGAGGATTATGAATATATATGTTGGAAACCTTTCCCTGGCTATGACCGAGGCTGAATTGCGGAAGGAGTTTGATCCTTTTGGCACAGTAAACTCGGTCACCCTGATGAATGACAACCATATTGGCAGTGGGCAACTCCGGGGCTACGCTTACGTCGATATGCCATCTATCGCGGAGGGCGAATTAGCCATCTCTTTCATCAATGGAAGATGCCTGAACGGAAGGATCGTGACTGCCATTCAAGCTATGCCCTTATCTAGCGAAGAGGCCAAGGGCTGTCGGAAGGCTCGAACGAGAGTTAGGAATTAGTCTTCTTGTTGAACGGATCAACGACTTCGACTGAAAATCACATTAAATAAAGTCAGTAATCAGGGTAACACTTGTCTTTGCGAGGACTTGCCAGTTGGCAAGTCCGTGGGAATCGTCCTCGAATAGTACACCGATCAAATACCCGTTCGTGGTGAGCCTGTCGAACCATGAACGAGTAATCAATTCATTAAGGTCGCTGACCAGTTAAGCTTTTCTCACTTTGACCTCCACTCAACTAGGTCTATGATAAATGTATGGATACCCTCACCATCAATTCCACCACCATCAAACTGACCATGGGCGACATCGTCGCCGCGAAAGTGGACGTTCTCGTGAATGCCGCCAATTCGGAACTGGCCGGTGGCGGTGGCGTCGATGGGGCTATTCACAAAGCCGGCGGACCTGATATTCATGTCGCCTGCCACGAGATTATTTCAAAGCAGGGCCCGGTTCTACCCGGCAAGGCAGTGATCACCGCCGCGGGCAACCTCCCCGCCAAATGCGTCATTCACGCCGTGGGGCCGATCTGGTATGGGGGTAAGCACAACGAGGCCGAGACCTTGGCCAGCGCATACACCGAGAGTTTAAAGCTGGCCACAGCTAACAATCTTGAAAGCGTTGCCTTCCCGTCTCTAAGCACGGGGGCTTATCATTACCCACTGAATCAGGCTTCCAAGATAGCCTTGAAAACTGTTGCCGACTATTTAAAATCGAACAAAACCAGCCTTAAAGAAGTCCGGTTCGTTCTTTATGACACTAAGACTTACGAGGCTTATGCTAAGGCGTTGGCTGAGATCGGTTCTTAAATTTCAACAACAACCATCACGCCCCTAATCGTCCCGGAGCTAGTGGATGAATAAATGCGTTCTCCACCCCCGGCGCCTTCCCAAATTCTATCTTGTTAAACCCATTTGGATGTGTTTAATACCTAAACTCGCCGAGACTGTCGTATTTAAAGCTAGTTTCGTTGATGTCCGATATTGCAAGTAATTTCGCATCGATCTTTTGATTATTGAGTATTTTGATGAAATTCCTAATATAAAATTCATCATAGCTTATATTTATTAAGCTCGCGAGCTCTGCACCTAATTTTGTCAATAAGTGGACCGAGATATCCTTAAAATCTCCCGAAGGCCAGCCAACCATGATACCTCTACACCCACATATTAATACGTCGTTGTTCGCGAGCTTAAGAGCATATCTGGCTATCAAACCAATGTTTTCAAGTGCCCCTATCTGTTCACTATCAATCTTTAATACATCTTGTTCTAAGAGCGTAATAAAGTATTTCTGTTTGTCAGGAAATCGGAAAGTCCGATTTTTTGCCAAGTTGGTAAATAGTTCAGCTTCCTCTTTTGTTATTGCCTGCAATATTTTATGAGGAAGACCCTCAAAAAGACAGTTAGAATTAAGAAATATTGGATTGAACGGTCTTACTTTAATTTGCTTGACCTTTGTCTCTGCTGTGGCTCTCATGGGCAAGAAAGACATCGGATGACGAAGGAGATCGGGATCCAATTGCATCATCTTACCACCCAACTGTTTTTCAATTGTTATACAAGAGCCTACCACAGTTGAGAAAAATGAGGTCAACTTATGTACGTGATATTCGATAAATTCTTGTGTTGTCCAATAGTATTCGGATGTAAGTGGGATTTTGGGATCTGGGAATCCGCCCTTTAAGATCCGAGGAACTGGGAGATATCCAATGGGTAGTATCGGGAACATAGCTTGAATTGATGGTGACCCACGGTGTTGCCATTCATCACGAGTAGCGATAATGCTATCGGAATTATCACGATCCTTATCAAGCCATATTTCCAATTCTGATAAATGTTTCCCGATCGTCAAATCGTGTTCACCTACGTTTTGTCGGAAAGATAACCATTTAAAGTCACGCGATGGCCCCTTTTGGCCTAGTCTCAATAAATCGTTGAGAAATACTGCTAATGCATCTAGAGATGCTTTGGCGTGGGCAACAAAGTCAAAAAGGGCTTTCATGTGTTGAATTTGACCTATTGGGTCAAATGGCACCGTGTCTTGCGTTGCCCGTTCAGCAATACTCTTCTCAATGCGTATCGACTCTATTCCCGCCAATTTCGCCCATTGAATCTTTCGAAGACAATCCACAAGGGGAAAATACAATTCGGCACGTCCCATTTGATCAACCAAATGACTTAAATGGACTAAGTTTTCATATGAGATTTCAGGCAGCACCTCGAAAGATACATCATTAAAAATATGGAGTTTATGCTCGGGGAAATTTGGTAGTCGCGAATTAGTCATAGCAGTATGCCTTTTAATGTTCATTCGCTATGATAATATGCTTTGGAGTTGATACCATAAACAAGATACCCCCCTAAAAACGACACGAAACGCTTGACAGAACACTGTACACCAGTGCTATAATAGCCTCTCTTTATAGCACATAGTTTCTGTGGAGGCGGTTTGTATAACCAACCATCCAGTCCCGCGTTACCGGCCTTAGTTGACGCACCGGCCAAAACGAATAGCTTTGACGCCGTTTGTTTTGAAAATCAAATCCCACGTTTGTGGCAAATGTAATTTTTCCTGATTTGTTTCGCATAAAAGGTTTTTGGAAAATTTCGCGGAAACAATTCCGGCAGGAGCCGCCATTAAGAACCTTGCGAGACGGGAATAAATGGCTGACCGCTGATATCTGAAAACTGAAATTGAACGAAATGAATGGATTGAATGAATTGTCCGCGCCAAACGACTCAATCGTGATTATCGCCTGTTCCAATCGTGTCGTTTCGGCAAATATGAAAAAATGTGCTCGGACAATTCCAGGATGAAAACCCTTTATGGTCCAGGTTCTTGGTTTTGGATTTGGTGCTTTAATATTTGAATTTGTTTCGGATTTCGATATTCGGATTTCGGATTTGTAAGGCTGAAAGCTGTCAGCGGACGTGCTAGAATACCTTTCACTATCGCATCAAGGATAATCTGATGACTGACGCTCCTATGACCGATCTCCCCAAGGCTTACGAACCGGCTCAGGTCGAGGACAAGTGGTACCAGTTTTGGATGGAGAGGGGCTACTTCAAGCCCGCCATCGACCCGAACCGGAAGCCCTTCGTCATCATCATGCCTCCGCCAAACGTCACCGGCGAGTTGCACCTCGGTCACGCCCTGACCGCGACGCTCGAAGACATCATGATCCGCTGGCACCGCATGAAAGGCGAACCGACTCTATGGTTGCCAGGTGTCGACCATGCCGGCATTGCCGCTCAGGTGGTCGTCGAGCGAGCCCTGGCCAAGGAGCACCGCACCAAGTACGACCTCGGCCGCGAGGCTTTTACCAAACGCATGTGGGAATGGGCTAACTCCTGCCGTTCGACCATCCGCAAACAGCACATGAGGCTCGGCGCCTCCTGCGATTGGGACCGCGAGGTCTTCACCCTGGACGCCGGACCCAGCCTGGCGGTGCGCACCACCTTCAAGAACCTCTATGACAAGGATCTTATCTACCGCGGTGAGCGCATCATCAACTGGTGCCCCCGATGCCACACTGCCATTTCCGACCTCGAGGTCGATCACAAGGACCTGTCCGGTCACCTCTGGCACATCAAGTATCCTCTTGCCGATAACCCCGAGAAGTTCGTCACTGTGGCGACGACCCGCCCCGAGACCATGCTTGGCGATGTTGCCGTTGCCGTGAATCCCGATGACGAACGATATAAAGGCCTGGTGGGCAAGAAGCTGATGCTGCCACTGATGGACCGCGAGATCCCGATAATCGCCGATTCTGTCGTCGACATGACATTCGGCACCGGCGCGGTCAAGACGACGCCCGCCCATGACCCGACTGACTTCGAGATTGCCCAGCGGCATAACTTGCCATTGATCAACATCTTTAATGACGATGCTACTTTGAACAAAAATGCCGGGCGCTTTGCCGGCATTGACCGTTACGCCGCCCGTAAACTCATCGCCGAGGAACTGGCGCAGATGGGCTTACTGGCCCTGGTTCAGGATTATACTCATTCGGTGGGACATTGCCAGCGCTGTGCCACCGTCGCCGAACCCATAGCCTCCCGCCAGTGGTTCGTCAAGATGGCTCCTCTGGCTAAACCTGCCCTCGAGGTGGTGACGTCAGGGCAGATTAAAATTCTTCCGGAACGTTTCGAAAAAGTCTATTTGAACTGGATGGAGAACATCCGTGACTGGTGCATCTCCCGCCAGCTGTGGTGGGGCCACCGCATCCCGGTGTGGTACTGCAAATGCGGCGAGGTAGTCGTTTCAGTCGATTCTCCGACAGAGTGTCCCGCCTGCCACAATAAGGACATCGAGCAGGACCCGGACGTCCTCGACACCTGGTTCTCCTCGGGTCTCTGGCCGCACTCGACACTCGGCTGGCCTAACCAGACCGAGGACCTGAAGTACTTCTACCCAACCTCCGTCATGGAGACCGGCTACGACATCCTCTTCTTCTGGGTCGCCCGCATGATCACCATGGGGTTGGAGAACACCGGCAAGATCCCCTTCGACACCGTCTACCTCCACGGCCTGATCCGCGACGAGAAGGGCGAGAAGATGTCCAAAGTCAAGGGCAACGTTATGAATCCCCTTACCCTGATCGACAATTTCGGCACCGACGCCCTGCGTTTCGGTATCACCACCGGTAATTCTCCCGGCAACGACATAAAGCTGTCGGAGAACCGCCTGGAGGCCGGGCGCAACTTCGCCAACAAGCTCTTCAACGCCGCTCGCTTCGTCATCGGCTTCCTTTCGAAGTCCGACATCAAGCCGATCGACTACACCAAACTGCCCGTCGAGGACCGTTGGATCCTGTCGCGGCTGTCACGTACCGAGGCGCAGGTTGCCTCCTTCATGAACGACTTCCAGTTCGGCGAGGCCGAGCGCGAGCTCCACGATTTCATCTGGGGCGAATTCTGCGATTGGTATATCGAACTGGCCAAGATCCGCCTGCAGTCCGGTTCAGAGCCATCGCCCCTACCCGTGCTCCTGAAGGTCCTCGACGAGTCGCTGCGGCTGCTCCATCCCTTCATGCCCTTCATCACCGAAGAATTGTGGCAGCATCTCCGCCAATACCTCGTCGGAGCACCTGAATCGATCATGGTCGCGACTTATCCTACCGCGCATGAGGCCCTCATTGATCCCATTTCGGAGGAGGTCATCGAGGGCTTGACCGAGGTCGTCCGCGCCATCCGCAATGTCCGTGCCGAACACAAGGTCGAGGCCGGTCGCTGGATCACCGCCGAGCTCCATGCCGGCCACAATCAGGGTGATTTGATCCAATACCGGTCTGCGATTGAAACTCTCGGCCGGGTTCGCCCACTGTCTATCACCGCTGACCGTTTCAAAGGAGAAGGCGATTCCGAACGCCTGGTGCTGGTGCTGAAGAACCTGGAGGTAGTCCTCCCTCTCTCCGGCATGATCGACCTCGAGACAGAATCCAAGCGCCAGGCTACGGAACTTGCAGAGACCATCACCCAGGTTGAGCGTCTTCGCGCGTTGCTGGCGAGCGGTTTTGCCTCCAAAGCCCCGTCCCAGGTCGTTGCCAAGGAAAAAGCCCGCCTCGAAGCGCTTGAGGATAAGCTCCGGAGATTGAAAACTTAAACAATCCGTTCGTGGCGAGCTTGTCGAACCATAAATAGCCGCTGGTAGATTATCAACCTATGGTTTCCCTCTCCATGGCAGGGAGAGGGATTACGGGTGAGGGTTACCAATGGGTGGGCTTCAACCTAGAGGTTTTCGCGAGCGGGGGCGTGCAAGCTAAAACCTCTTATAAAACTATTCCCCTTCCCACGCCGAGCAACGCGAGGCGAAGGGAAGGGGAAGGGGAAGGGGTTAGGTTCCTATTTGTAAAACTAAGTTCGTATTCGTCGTTCAAGTTCCTGCGCCGGGGTGGGTATCTCGCACACGTTACCCTGGTTGGGGACCTCAACCGTAACAATGGTGCCATGGCCGGGATCGCTTTTCAACCATACATGTCCACCGATAAGTTGAGCCCTTTCCTGCATTCCCGCAAGGCCCAGCTTACCGCCGGCTGCCAGGTCAGAAACCCGTTGCGGGATGGGGAAGCCCTTGCCGTTGTCGGCGACAGAGACGACCGTTTTCTCATCTCCAAAGGTGACTGTGATCTCGACCTGGGACGCGTCCGAATGCTTGCGGACATTGTTGAGCGCTTCCTGGGCAATGCGGAAAAGCAATAACTGGACCTCGCTGGACAGGAGTTGTTCCCGCCCGGTGATGGTTACCTTGGCTTCGATGCCGTGCTTTTTGATAAGGTTGTCTGCCATCCACTCGAGGGCAGGAATCAGACCAAGGTCATCGAGGATGCGCGGGCGGAGGTCCTGGGCGATGCGCCGGGTGCTCTCCAGGGCTTCTACGGTTTGGACCCTGAGGTCCTCCATCTTCTCCTTCATCACCTCGGAGAGTTTGAGGCGGTTGTTGGAGGTGATGGCGTCTATGCGCTGGATGAGCAACAGCAAAGAGGGTGAGACCTCGTCGTGCAATTCCCTGGCGATCCGCTTCCGCTCGTCTTCCTGGGCACGGATGACCTCCTGTACATAGAACCGCATGTTGTCCTGGAGCTGTTTCTCCGCCGTAATGTCCCGGGCGATGTGCTGAAACCCTTTAACTTCGCCGTCGACGATCACCAGGCTGGTAGCCATGCGCCAGATCGCCAGGGTGCCGTCGCTCCGGACGATTCGCTGTTCGTAAGGTTGGGGGAATTCCTCGCCCGCTGTTAAGCGCCGCCGGACTTCGCGGGCTATGTCGTGGGAACGAACGTCGGCGAGAAACTTGATAACATCATGATCAACCAGTTCGTCGTGCCCGTAGCCAGTCAGTCGCTCGGCAGCCTTATTGGCGTAGAGGATGCGTCCTTCAAGGTCCTGCACCCAGATGGCGTCCGAGGCGTTTTCGAAGAGGTTGCGGTAGTCCTGATCGGGCAAGCTAGATTTTTTCTTTTTCATAGCTCTCTATGCCCTGGGGTACATCGTCCAATGTAACGTAGCCTTCGCGGAAGCCCTTGACGATGGCCTCAGTGCGGCTGGAACAGCGCATCTTGTTGAAGATGTTCGATAGGTGCGCTTTGACGGTGCGCATAGAAAGCTCGAGTTTCTCGGCGATGTCCCGATTGCTCATTCCTCGGGCGGCAAGCCTGAGTATCTCGATCTCGCGGGGAGATAGTTGACCACGGCTCTTGTCTTCAGGAGTCTCTTTAGACAGGTTGACCACCCGCTCTAGGAGCTTACGCGTGGCCATGGAATCCAGGACGGATTCGCCGGATCGGACGGCGCGAATGGCGCCCACGATCTCATCAGCTCGGGCGCTTTTCAGGAGGTAACCACTGGCGCCGGCTTCGAGCAGGCCAAGAATATATCGGATATCAGAATATGCCGTCAGGATAAGAATCGCAGTCGACGGATTAGCCTTTTTGATCAGCTTGGTCGCTTCGACGCCGGTGAGCTTGGGCATGACGATGTCCATGAGCACAACATCGGGTTTCAGTTCATCGACAAGGCGGACGGCTTCTTCGCCGTCGGAGGCTTCTCCAACCACCTCCATATCCTTTTCCTGTTCCAAAAGGCGCCGCATGCCTTCGCGGAGTACGGCATGGTCGTCGGCGATCATGACACGCGTCTTAGCCATATAATCCTCGCTTTGGCCGGTTAAGGTTCTTTGCGGCCATTGTAATATATCTAAAGGCCAATATCAATACATTGAATCGTACTATACCTTACGATATAGCATGGGTTTAATCGATGATATCACACGAACGGTTGCCGGATCACTGTTTTCCATTTTTCCGGTGGAATCCGCCTGGGATCGGATAGGTAGATTTCATGGTGTTTCTGTATCGCTCCGTCAAACTTGTGACCGGACCCTTTTATCAGGCTGTGGATCTTTTCGATGTTAGGTCCTTCTGCGGAATATGGGCCTATATGCATTATTTGCGCCGCTTTTCCCTCGGACAGTTGCGCAAACCTGATTTTTTCGATGGCGGCAGGATTCTTCTTTTTAGATACTTCCCTTATTGCCTGCTCAACCATCGAAGATGTGATGAAATTCGGTTGCATTATCAGGTAAATCCACTGCCAGTTGGCTTTGTTAGTATGGATAAAATCGTTCATGTCGTCCGACCACCACAGACTCTCCAGCGGCATTACGCCAAAGTCGATGTCTTTTTCTTTCTTTATGGTGAATTTAATGGTGTATGCAACCGCATAAAGTGCTTCGATTGCGGCAATAGCGTCAGGTCCGTCCGGCAGGCCGCGGCCATCGATCATAAGATAATTGAAATCGGGGACTTCGACAAAAACCGGATTATCAACCGGCGGATTGTAGAGATGCTTGAGTTGTTTCCTTAGGTCGATCTTCTCCACTATACTATCCCCCAAGTGCCAGCGCATCCCGTCGGAACCTGATACAGGAATTCCAGGTTAGTCGTCGATCTTGACCGTTCCGCTTCCTGAACAAGCGTGGCACCTGACTGTTCCAGAACCCTTGCAAGAAGTGCAAGTCTTCTTTTCGTCTTCAAAATCTCCCTCTCGGGTTATCTCCCCGACGCCATGGCAAACCGGACAGCCGATTTGACCGCTGCCATCGCAGCGAGCGCAGGTCTCATGATGGCTCATGTGTTATTCTCCCTGTCAATGTCACGTTTTGCTTAATCCGGCTAATGCGTATTTGATTTTATCCTCGAGAGACATCGCGGGATCTTTGGGGATGCTGACTACCGCCTTTGCCGCTTCGGTGGCGGAATAGCCTAAAGCGCCTAGAGCGGCCATTACTTCTGAATCGGCAGCGCCAGCGGTAAGCGGGGTCACCGCCCAG
Organism: Dehalogenimonas etheniformans; assembly: GCF_014672715.2. NCBI lineage: Bacteria > Bacillati > Chloroflexota > Dehalococcoidia > Dehalococcoidales > Dehalococcoidaceae > Dehalogenimonas > Dehalogenimonas etheniformans. The sequence goes on from NZ_CP058566.2 coordinate 1,112,674, forward strand.
CTCCTGGCAACCTTGTCTTTGAGTTCAAGAACGATTCTCGAGGCGGTTTTCTTACCGATGCCTGAAACTGTGCAAAGCATGGCTTCATTGCCGGTAGCTATAATGATGGCCAATTCATCAGCCTTGAACGAAGAAAGCAACGCGAGGGCTAGTTTGGGACCAATTCCTGAAACGCTGAGCATGGTTTCGAAGATGCCCAATTCTTCGAAGGTGGTAAAACCGAACAGGCTGAGCGCATCCTCGCGGACCTGTAAGTAAGTGAAAAGTTTAACCTCTGAAATATTCTGGATCTGCGAAAGGGTTGCGGTGGAGACAAAAACCTTATAGCCTACACCGCCGACGTTCACCACCGCCCAATCGGTGCCTAACAGTTCGATTTTGCCTTTTAGGGAAGCAATCATTCAATTCCTCTAGGCTGAATTGACGAATATTCTAGCACCATTTTGCATCCCTATCCTAGCTGGGGTGGCGGGGTTTTTCCCAATACCATAAAATATCACGCAATCTTTTCAAAGAGGGTTCCAATGATCATCGGATCCGTTGCTTTGACCATAAGAATCATTTTCTGGCTTGGTATCTTGAACGCTTTGACCGGGGCATTGTTGCTTTTCAGCTGCCGGTGCGTGCCGACCATGAGCATATTCAAAGGATTGATGCTGCGCCCGTGGTATAAGACGTTTTTCAAATATCATTGTTACTTGTGGTGGGTGTTCTGGACCTCGGTCATAATTCACGCCGCACTTGCCATGCGGGTTTACGGAATAAATTTCTAGCCTCGGCTCATCCTTGCAAGCCTAAGAAAATGAAAGGACAAAATGAAAAAGGAAATCATCCACACCGACCAGGCGCCGAAAGCCATCGGGCCTTATTCTCAAGCCGTAAAAACGTCCAACCTGTTGTTCACTTCCGGCCAACTGCCTATCGATCCAGCCACGGGTGAGGTATCGGGAGACATATCGGTCCAGACTAAACGGGTGCTCGAAAATTTAAAGGCTATTCTAACCGCCGCCGGGGGATCGCTTGATGACGTTGTCAAGGCGACGGTGTTCATAACCGATCTTTCAAATTTTTCCGCGATGAACAACGTCTATTCCAGTTACTTCAAAGCATTGCCGCCAGCCAGGAGCACCGTCGAAGTGTCCGGATTGGCTAAAAATTCTCTTGTCGAGATTGAAGTTGTGGCGCAAATTGGGGGCGGGGGATAAAGATGCCAGTTTACGAATATGAATGTCCCAAGTGCAACTCAAAATTTGAAGTAACGCGAAAATTCAGCGAAACCGGAGGAAACTCGTGTCCCTCCTGCGGGGCCGAAGGTCGGAGGATCTACTGCGCTCCCTTCCTGGTGTTCAAGGGCCCCGGCTTTTATGTGACGGACAGCAGGACCGAGGTCGATCCCGAACTGGAGCATCGTAAGAAAGAAAAAGAAGCGGCAGAAAAAGCAGAGAAAGGTGAAACGTCACCCGAGGTCAAAAAACCGGAACCAGTTCCAGAGTCAAAAAGCAAGGGTGGGCAATCCGGAATCCCCGAGCAAAAAATGACTATCTACCCAAGTCGATAACCGAAGCGCGTAGTAACATATCCGTCGTTGGCTAGAAGACGGTTTTAAATAGCCAAATAATGGCGAGAATCACCGCTGCAATCAATGCTAGATGGATAAGACAGCCGAGCGATTTGAAAAAGAGCCTGGCGATTATCCAGATCACCAGTAGGGCTATTGCGATTAGAAGTAGAGTACTCATGTCCACCTCTGAGAATTGAATTTCGCCCTGGGCGTGCCTGATTTACATTCGAGGTATCATTTGATGGACTTACGAGAGATCGACCGCTTCATAAACAATATCATAAATCAGGAATAATCCTTCAAGTTTTGATTTTATATGCATTGATGTAAGATAGCGGTTAGTAACGATCACGAGGAGCCCAAAGCATTGTTTAAACGAATTCTACTTCCCCTTGACGGTTCCGAAGCGGCCGAAGCGGTAATTCCTTATGCAGAGGAAATGGCAAAAAGAATGGGTTCTACTCTCATTCTGTTTCATGCCTGCGAGGACTCACACAGGCAGGCCCGGGGAATGCACAAGCTTTACATGGACAAATTGGCGGAAATAATCAGCCAAAAGATAAACCTGAGCGGTCAACAAACGAATGTCTTGGTGGAACAGAGGATGGGAGAGTTCACCTCCAGCTTATGTGAGTATATCGAAAACAACGACATCAGCTTGGTGATACTGGTCGCCCACGGCTTCACCAGCCCATCGGCCAAGAGCATCGTTGATGACGTGGTTCGCCTGGCTAAATGCCCGACGATGCTTGTGCGGCATGAGAGGCAACCCGAGGGCGACCGTGGCGTCATCAGGAGGATACTTGTCCCCCTGGACGGCACGCCGTACGCCCAGCAGATTCTTTCGGTGGCGCGAAGAATCAGCGAAAATTTCAAAGCTGATATCGTGCTTTTTTCTGCGGTCAAATCTGCCGGACGCACTGCGGCTGATATCGAGAATCAAAAGAAAGAAGCTTCGAAATATCTGGACGGCGTCGCCGCGACGTTGCCCAGATTGAATGTGACGCCCATAATCGCGGAAACAAACGACTTTGCAACCGCGATAGACGAGGCAGCTTTTCAGAGCAAGTCCGATATGGTGACCATGGTTACTAATTCAAGGGTAACCGAATGGGCGGAGAACAGCATCTCCCGTAAAATTCTAAATACGGGTGCAACCTCACTGTTGATAGTTCACCGGAAATAAAACACAGAAGAGGACAGCTACTTTTTGTCTCCACTTGTGATCAGCAAGTAGACGCCGAGCATAGCCAGCGCCACCACGACAGACAATAACGGCCCCATGGCAAAACCCTCCGCTACGACCTTGCCTAACAATATCAGGAACATGGTCGCGGAGCATCAGTAATGTTACCTGATTATTATGGCTAAAGTACTAATTGTTGACGGATTGAGCCCCCATTTTTTTAACCGAAAAGGGAAACCCCTAGTTTGCTATAGTCCTTGCCTTGGATATGTGAACAAAAGACTTGCAGGGAAGGCAGACGGAGGCGGACTTGGCGTCTATCTGCGAGAGGTTTCCCACTGAAAAACTCATCACGCATTTAGGGTCTTCGCAGTGGCCCAAGTTAAAAAGGTGGCCGACTTCATGGGTAGCTTCTTTGATAATACGCGATGAAACCAATCTGCTGTCCGCGGTGTCCTGTTTCAGCCGGTAAAGTGATAGTGTGGCGACTCCTGAACCCGCATCCGCCTCACCGAAAACGAAATCATAATCCGGGCAATATAGGTCAACATCGACGATACCCAAAAGCTTGTCTTCAAATCCCTTTGAAATGGCCTTGAGTTTTTTTAGTATCTTCGGCGAGGAATACTGGTTGCGCCGGCGGTTGAAAGCAAATGAAACATCCCGGAAAAGGTCCATATTTTCAACCGGCACACCGAATTCTTTTTGAAGATGATCCGAAAGAGCAGTCAGAACTCCGCCGATCATCGGGCTAATCAACCCGATGATGATACTGCCCGACTTATTGAAGGTTGAATGAACTCTTGAATCTGGATCAGGGCTTACTTGGTGATTTCTTCGCATTTTTGAATTAAGACGAAGTCAGCCGGTTCAACCAGGATGGAACCATCCGGAAAAACAATGGTCGGCACACTTCGATTACCCTTGTTAGTCCGTTCGACGAAGGTACAGGCAGAAGGATCCCGTTCGATATCAATCCAGGTGTAAGAAACCTTTTGCCTGTCCAGAATAGCCCTGGAGCGGGAGGTATGGGGGCACCATGAGGTGCCGTATAGTTTCGTCACTTCAGCCATATGATCTTACCTTCTCGCGATTCCGTCAATAATATCTTAGCCCAGAATTCGTGGAAGTGTTAGTAAACGGCCTAGCTTGAATCTGCTTCCTTTACAAGCCTTGAAGTTGAAGGTTAAAATAGTCTGGATTCTGCGGGTGTAACTCAGTTGGTAGAGTGCCTGCTTCCCAAGCAGGTTGTCGCGGGTTCGAGTCCCGTCACCCGCTCCATCATTTCAGCTTTGAGTGGCCAACCAATTCATCGTACCAGTGAGCCGCGTTCGACTTCCCCACTGACGACAGATCCGGGCCGAATCAACGCGCCATCACCGATCAGCGTGCCCGGATTTATCGAGACGTTTATTCCGGTTTGAACGTTATCACCGATAATCGCTCCAAATTTATGCAAACCGGTATCAACATGGCCGCTCCTTATATTGCGGTGATCGAACCGAAGGTTGGCGACCTTGGTGCCCGCCCCAAAGTTACAATTTTCACCAATCACACTGTCGCCGACATAACTGAGGTGCGGAATCTTGGTGCCAGACATGATTATCGAATTCTTGATCTCGACCGAAGCGCCGATACGACATCCATTGCCAATTGCCGTCGAACCGCGGATATAACAGTTGGGGCCGATATCGCAGTTCTCCCCGATAATCACGGGCCCGGTGATATAAGAGCCGGAACGGATCCTGGTGTTTTTTCCTAAGACACAACGACCTTCAATGTGAGCCCCCGGTTCGATCGCGCCTTCACAACCCGATTCCATCCCAGACAATATTATTTCATTGACTCTCAAGAGTTCCCAGGGATAACTCACGGTCAGCCAATAGTTAATAGGCTGACAGGCAACGCCAGATCCATCATTGATCAGAATCTCCAGCGATCTGGTGATTTCAAACTGACCCCGGGGGGATTTTTCGGTGCGGTCGATAGCCTGGAAAATGGCTTCGGTAAATAGGTAAGTACCTGCGTTAGCGAGTTTTGAAGTAGCGTACTCCGGCTTTTCCAGAATGCTTTTAACCCGGCCGTTTTCAACCTCGATGATTCCAAGACCGGTCGTGTCGTTGACTTCTTGTACCGCGATGGAGGTCGACGGAAAGCTTGCCAACCGTTCGATGTCTGCTTTACCAATGATCCCATCACCATTCAATACGATGAAGCGATCACCTACCATCCCCTGCGCCAACTTTATAGCACTGGCGGTACCAGTCGCCTCTGCCTGGATGAAATAGGAAATTCGGACTTTCCAGCGGGTCCCGTCACCAAAGTAGTCCCTGATTGAACCCTCTCTATAACCGATGATGAAAGCAAATTCAGTAATTCCAGCTGCGATGCACTCCAATAAAAGCCATTCAAGAATGGGTTTATTTGCTACCGTTATCATGGGTTTGGGACGCGTAAAGGTCAGGGGCTTCATGCGCCTGCCTTCTCCCGCCGCCAGAATTACCGCCTTTAAGAGGCTATTCTCCCGGTCTGTCTCCCGTTTTGCCTGAATCATTCAGAAACCCAACTTCCCGATTTCGATAAGGCGAAAGATGCGTTAAACGATTCTAATTTGTTGAAGAATTCCTGTCAAAACGCGCATATGTGCGTTCCGGCCGAAGGATTGTTTTTGTGATTCCAGTCCGTGCCATCAGGTTCTCTCAGCGGAAGGTCGAGGTCTCGTCAAATAGACTGTATACGGAAAATAAGTTGGATAGGTATTACACCTGAACCCGAAAAAGCGATTATTTTTCGGCGTTCTGGCGGGGACGACGGGAGCGAACTGCGGTCTTGACCTTTATGTCTAGTTGGGGATAGACCGAGGGCAAGAGTTGCTTGGTTTCCTGGGTAATTTCTTCCAGCCGGTCAAGGATAAGAACATTCCGGGCATCACGAGCATCTCCCTGGGAGTTCTGATCCGGGGCTAGATTGTTGCATTGAGCTCTAAGCGAATAATATTCGCTGGTAAGCCTGATCAGTTGTAAACGCGCTTCTTCGGTGGCGGAGTGTTCGGCCGCCAGGCTGTTTTGATTTTGTTCCATAATTCCTCTGGCTCTTGAAAAGGAATTATACCCGTCAAATATGTTGGTAACAGCCCTACGTTGGTACCATTTTTGGCCAATCCCCTAGGTAAACCAGTAAACTTTCGTAAAATGGTCTATTGCCTCGCCAGGTTACGGCCTCCAGGCCACCAGTTGTATTTCCCAAGTACTCTCGCCAAGGCGGGTACCAATAGAGCCCGTGCGATGAAGGTGTCGAGGATGATGCCGAGGGCTATAGCCATTCCGATCTGATGAACCATTTGGAGCGGCGAAAGAATAAGTACGCTAAATGTGCCGGCCAGTATAATTCCGCAGGTGCTGATGACGCCACCGGTGTGGGTCACGGCAGTGTCCACGGCTTGCCTAGTAGGAACGGAAGCAGCTTCTTCCCTGATCCTGGACATCAGGAACAGGTTGTAATCCGCGCCGACGGCCACGAGCATGATGAAAATGAAAAGCGGCAGTACATATATAATCGGTTCTTTAGATACGTTCTGAACGAAAAAGGTGGTAAACCCAAGCGTAGCTCCGAAATTGAAAAGGACCGTGGCGACCATGTACAGCGGTGCCACGAGGCTCCTCAGCACGATCACCAGGATCACGAAAATGGCGGCGACCGACGGTATGGCTACACGGCCAAAATCAGCCGCGGTCACGGAAATCGTGTCCGCGTACCGGGCGGTTTCTCCGCCGAGGTAAGTTTCGCTCCCAGCTGATAATTGCGCCTCCTTAAAGGCAATATCTTCGCGAAGTCCTGGGATCAAGGCCACCGCCTCATCGGAATAGGGGTCCACACTCAAAACGATGTTGATCCGGGCATACATCTTGTCGGTGGAGAAGTAAGTTTGATACAACCAGTTAGTGAATGGAGTCGATACCTCCAGATTGAATTCCTGAACCATCCCGTCCAATCCCGCAGCCAGACCATTGGCTGCCTGAACAAGCTGGGATAATAGAGCGGGAAGGTCTGGCGGCGTGGCGTTTTGAATTGTTGCCAGAAGGTGCGCGGATGTTTGGGCGGCAGCTGCCGATTGTTGAAATGCGGGGCTGCCGACAATCCCGGGATACCGTATGGGTAGCACGCCAAGCGTTTCCCCCGCCTCCTGAAAAGGTACAGACGTCGAGGTATCGAAACGTCCGGCTGCGATATTACTGGCAACCGCCCGGATCTGAGTAGCCAGCGTGGTCAAAGAAGCAGAAGGAGCGTTGAAATAATCAACTCGTGCCACCCCATGCAATGTGGAAAGATAAGCGGCAAGCTCGTCTATACCCTGCCGCGACGAAACCGCGGTAAAATCTGTTCCGCTTGAGCTGACCAGCAAGTACAGAGGCTGAAGTTCACCTTTTGGGAATTGTGATTGGATCACATGGAAACCGGCGGCTGCCTCGACTTCCTGGGGTATCTGAGCGATGACATCGGCGGATCGTTTCAGCGAAGGCAAGAACACATACGGTACCGCCAGTACCACAATTACGGGCAGGATGATGAGCCACGGTTTGGAAACAACAAAGTCGGAGATCTTACTCCAGCCAATATTTTTGCCGGCAGCCCTGGCAGCCTCCCCCGGCCAGAAAAGTTTGCGCCCGAAAATGATCATCAGGGAAGGAACAAGGGTTACCCCGGCAAGGAGGGTGATTGCGACCCCGGTGGCAAGAGCTACGCCGACCGATTTGGTCATACCGAACTGGGACGCCCAGAGACACAGGAAAGCTATGATCACAGTCAAGGCACTGGCCGAGATGACAGGCCCTATTTTGGCCATGGTGAAACCGACGGCATCGGGACGTCGGGCAGACAATTCTTCCCGTAATCTCGAAATAATGAACAGACAGTAGTCAGTGCCGATGCCGAAGATGATTACCACCAGGTAGGCGTCGGCGAGCGTCGATACCTTTAGCCCGGATTCGGCCATGAATCCCACCAGACCCCGGGCGATAAGGAAACTCCAACCGATAGCGATAAGCGGAACCAGTGACGCCACCGGGGAACGGTAGGCAATTAACAATAAAACCGCTACCAGAAAAATAGTGACCAGGGTAGTCCGGTCAATGGTATTGTTAATCGATTGGAACAGATCCTTGGAGATAGCTACCTGGCCGGTAACATAGATATTCCCCGGATGCGGGCTCCCGGATATGTAGTGCCGAATAATGTCTACGGTGGCTTGAGACGAAGGCTCGAGGGAAGGTTTGCTGAGGCCGACATTCATCAGCATGACGGTGTTGTCTGCACTTATCAGGACCGTTTTCAGGGCGGGGTTGTCGAGGACTGTGGTCACCGATTTTATGTCAGCCGGGCCGCTATCGGAAAGAAGCCAGTCTCGCAAACTCAGGGCGAAAACGTTGTCGGCGTCGGAAAGCCCCTGGTCGTTTTGGATGACTATTTCGATTGTGCTGGCGGCGGTGTCTGGCGTCGCATAAAACCGGCTGTTAACAATATCCCGAGCCAGTGTCGATTCGGTGTCGGAAGGCAAAAACTGACTGTCGTCATTGATGCCTACATCAGATAACCTTGGGGCAAAAAGAAATGAAGAGATCGCAGCAACGGTCCAAACGGCGGCTATCAGCCACCTATACCGCCTGGAGATGTCCGCAATCTTTTTGAACATCGACTAATCTTACATCCGCCACCGTTAGCTATCAAAACCATATCCTCCATCGGCCGGAATTTTTACACACTTTGGATTTATGTTATACTTCTGCTTTGATAAAAGAATAAGAGGAAGAATTTGGAAAAACAGGAAAAGGTCAACGTCATTGATGCCTTCAAGCGCCATCCGAAGGATACCGGCTCCGCCGAGGTACAGGTTGCCATCCTTTCGGCGCGCATCAACCAGCTAACTGCCCACATGGCCGCCAACAAACAGGATTCACATACCAAACGAAACCTGCTCAGGCTTGTCGGTCAGCGAAGGCGCATGCTGGCTTACCTCCGCCGCGAGGACGCCACCCGTTACCAGGACCTTATCGCCAAGATCGGTCTGCGCAAGTAATACAGCGCACCACGGCCGCATCCGGATAAGGCTGAAAAGCAACGATTCCCGCTTAAACCGGCGCTCCCTCCAGGGCAAGCCCAAGGGCAGAGCTCTATTTTCGCACAAGGAGAATCCATTGGCATCGATCCACACTTTTGAACGAACCATCGGCGGGCGTAAGCTCGTTATCGAACACGGCAAGCTGGCCTGGCAGGCTAACGGTGCAGTCACCCTGCGTTACGGCGATACCGAAATTCTGACCACGGCGGTCATCGCTAAAGAAGCCAAGGCCGGAACCGACTTCCTGCCTCTGACCATCGATGTCGAGGAACGGATGTACGCCGCCGGGAAAATTCCTGGTGGTTTTATCCGCCGTGAAGGACGGGCAACCGAAGCCGCCACGCTGGCCAGCCGCCTCGCCGACCGTCCCATCCGGCCATTGCTGCCGAAGTACTGGCGGCGCGAGATCCAGGTTATCGTGACCGTACTCGCGGCAGATCAGGAGAACGATCCCGATGTCCTGGGTGTCATCGGCGCATCATGCGCGTTGGGCATCTCCGAGATGCCTTTTGAAGGACCGGTTTCTGCGGTTCATGTCGGTTACATCAACGGCAAATTCGTGCTCAACCCAACCTTTTCCCAGTTACCCGAAAGCAAGCTGGATGTAGTAGTCGCCAGCACTAAGCACGCCGTAACGATGCTGGAAGCCGGCGCCCAGGAGACGCCGGAAGCGCTGATGATCGAGGCGATCAAGTTCGGCCACGCCGCCAATCAGGAGATTATCGCCCTTCAGGAAGAAGTGATTGCCGCCATCGGCAAAGCCAAATGGCACGTCGATCCTCCCGTCATCGACGAGTCTCTCATGGAAAAAATCTCGATAGCGATCGATGACAGATTGCCGGGCGCCTTCTACCAGGCAGATAAAACCCAGCGAACCGAAAATCTTGAGAAATTATCGCAGGAATTGATCGCCGATCTGGGCGAAGAATTCGAACCCGCCGCCATTATGGCCGCCTACGACAAAAAGATTCGAAAACTGGTACGTTCCACCGCCCTGGACAGGAACGAACGCGTCTCAGGCCGCGGCATCACCGAAATCCGGGAACTATCAGCCGATGTTAGCATTTTACCCCGCGTCCATGGATCTTCCCTATTCTCCCGGGGCATGACCCAGATCCTGAACATCATCACGCTAGGTTCTCTCCAGATGGAACAGAAGCTGGACAACATCTCCCCTGAGGAGACCAAGCGCTATATCCACCATTACAATTTCCCGCCATACTCCACCGGTGAGATCAAACGGCTCGGCGGTCAGGGTCGCCGTGAAATCGGTCATGGGGCTCTGGCTGAGAGGGCATTGTTGCCTGTCATCCCCTCGGAGTCCGAATTTCCCTACGCCATGCGCCTTGTTTCTGAGGCGGTGTCTTCCAACGGTTCAACCTCCATGGCGTCAACCTGTGCTTCCAGTCTTTCTCTCATGGACGCCGGTGTACCCATCAAGAAGGCGGTCGCCGGCATCTCCATCGGACTTATTACCGATGATGAGAACAAGGACAGGTTCGTCACCCTGACAGACATCGAAGGCCTGGAAGACAACTACGGCGACATGGATTTCAAGGTGGCTGGTACTCGAGACGGCATTACTGCCATCCAACTTGATATCAAGCTCAAAGGCATCAGTTTCGCCGTCATCGAGAAAACGCTGTCTCAAGCTAAAGAAGCCCGAATGGTCATCCTGGATGTCATGGACAGGGCCATTTCTCAACCGCGCACTGAACTTTCTCCTTTGGCCCCGCGAATGTATAAATTGAAAATCGATCCTGGCAAGATCGGCACGGTTATTGGGCCTGGAGGACGCGTTATCCGCTCGATCATTGATGAGACCAAAACCACCATCGACATCGAGGACGACGGAACGGTGATCATCGGCGCCACCGATGCTGCTGCAGCTAAAAAAGCCATCGCTATCGTAGAAGGGCTAACCAAGGACGTCGAACCTGGCAGCGTCTACACTGGTAAAGTTACCCGCATTATGAGCTTCGGAGCCTTTGTGGAGATCCTGCCTGGTAAAGAAGGTCTCGTTCACATCTCCGAACTCGCCAACCGTCGAGTCGATAAAGTTGAAGACGTTGTTAAGATCGGAGATATGATCCAGGTAAAGGTCACCGAGATCGACTCCCAAGGCCGGATCAACCTTTCCCGCCGTGCCCTGTTAGCTCCTCCAACAGCAGAAGAAGCTGAAGCCATGAGACAACCACCGCCCGGCGGCTTCCCGCGCTCTTCACCAGGCGGGCCGATGGGCGGCGGACGACCTCCGTTCAGACGATAAACATCTAAACCTGATATCGAAACTCGAAACAAATCCAAAAGAAATAAATAAAATGATCGAAACCGAAGGGTTTTGAAATGCACGAAGGGACACGGCTCGCTGTGTCCCTTCGTGTTAACCGACAAAAAAGGAAAGATGAAATGACTATCAAAGTCGGCGTCCAGGGCGCCCTAGGCCAAATGGGGCAGGAAGTCATGAAAGCCGTTATCGCCGCACCCGACCTATCACTCGTCGGTGGGTGCGATGTCAAAGCTAAAGACAGTTCTCTGATGATCGGTAGTATCTATGTACCATTGTCCGCCGATCCTAGGAAACTGCTCGATAAAACCAAGCCGGATATTCTCGTTGACTTCAGCCTGGCCACCGCTGTACCGCAAACCGCGGAAATAGCCGCCAAGGCAGGCGTTTCCATAGTTATCGGAACAACGGGACTCAATCCCCAGGTCCTTAGCCGGCTTGAGGAACTCGCCAAGGAACACAGGATCGGGATCATGGTGGCGCCCAACTTCGCCCTCGGTGCGGTGATAATGATGGAATTGGCCAAGACAGCGGCCAAGTACCTCGATTGGGCTGAGATTATTGAATTGCACCATGAGAAGAAAGCCGACGCACCTTCCGGAACATCGATCGCCACAGCCCGGGGCATGGCGGCCGCCAGAGAAAAACCCTTTGAATCGCCGGCGGGAGAGATCGAACACAAGAGCCGGGGAGAGGAATTTTATGGCGTGCCCATTCACAGCGTCCGGCTACCGGGGCTGGTAGCTCACCAAGAAGTTATATTCGGCGCCTTAGGCCAGACATTAACCATCAGACATGATACGACCAGCCGTGAGAGTTTCATGCCGGGCGTACTGTTGGCCATTCGTGAGATGGCCAGTCGGAAAGGTGAGTTCATTTTCGGGTTGGATAAACTCTTGGGCTTCTGATCACCGAGAGTTCAATTCTTCCGCAAAGAAAAATCACGCTACCTTGTGTTAGCATTCCGAAATAGATAATTGGTATTATTAATCAGATTCTCCAATTGAGAGGTCCGAGTTGAACGATTTAAGAGTGGCCATCGTCGGCGCTACCGGCTTGGTCGGGCAAGAATTCATCAGAATCCTTACCCAGCGCAATTTCCCAACAAAATCGATAACTCTGTTGGCTTCCGACCGCAGCGCCGGCAAGAAATTACTGGTCAAAGGTCAGGAGATCGAGGTTAAGGAGACTACCCCCGAAAGCTTCAATGACATCGACATCGCCCTGTTCTCCGCCGGTGCCGACATTTCACGTCATTTCTCTCCAATCGCCGCCGAAAAAGGCGTGGTCGTCATCGACAACAGCGCGGCTTTCCGTTATGAACCGGATGTGCCGCTGGTTGTTCCCGAGGTAAATATCGAAGACGCCAAAAATAACAAAGGCATAATCGCCAACCCGAACTGCTCCACCATCCAGATGGTAACCGCTCTTTATCCCCTCCACAAGGTTAATCCGATAAAACGGATTATCGTTTCCACATACCAGGCGGTGTCAGGCACCGGGACCGCAGCTATGGATGTGCTCACGTCTCAAAGCCAAACGGTTTTGGCTGGACAACCTGTCACTCCCCACGTTTATCCGCACCAGATCGCCTTCAACCTAATACCCGAGATAGATGTATTCTTCGACACCGGGTACACCAAGGAAGAGTGGAAAATGCTGGTTGAGACGAGAAAGATAATGCACGCCCCTCACATCGCGGTTTCCGCCACCTGCGTCCGCGTGCCGGTATTCGTCGGCCACAGTGAAGCGGTCAATATAGAATTTGAGCGTCCAATGGCGCCGGATGAAGCCCGCGATATCCTGGCTAAAGCGCCCGGAGTCAAAGTCCTTGACGATCCCACGGTCAGTCTTTATCCCCACCCGTGGATGGCTGCTGGCACCGACGATACTTTCGTCGGCCGCATTCGGTCTGATTCATCGCTCCCCGGCGGGTTGGTGATGTGGATCGTAGCCGACAACATCAGGAAAGGTGCTGCCCTCAATGCCGTCCAGATCGCCGAAGAAATGGTCAAACGAGGTTGGCTGAGAGGCTAATAATATGAAAGAACTCGGACGCCTGATCACTGCGATGGTTACGCCGTTTAAAGACGACGGCTCTATCGATTTTGTCCAGACCCGGAAACTGGCTAAAGCGCTGGTTGCTTCTGGCAGCGACGGAATAGTCGTCGCGGGCACGACGGGTGAATCACCCACCGTAACCTGGGAAGAAGAGCATGCCCTGTTCATGGCTGTCAGAGAAGCCGTGGGCGAAAAGGCCAAGGTCATCGCCGGAACCGGATCCAACTCCACTGCCGAGGCGATCGAAAACACCATCAAAGCCGAAAAACTCGGCGTAGATGCCGCCCTCCTGGTGGTGCCTTACTATAATAAGCCTACCCAGGAAGGGCTGTACCGCCATTTCAAGGCTGTTGCCGACGCTACGACCCTACCGATTATCCTTTACAACGTTCCGTCCCGTACCATCACCTCGCTGTCCTCCGAGACGACCATCCGGCTGTCAAAAATCCAGAATATCGTCGGGACGAAGGAAGCTTCCGGTAATCTTGGCGAGATCGCCCGCATCATCGACGGCGCCCAATCTGCCCGTCCCGATTTCACTGTTTGGAGCGGCAACGATTCCGACACCCTGCCGATGATGGCCATCGGTGCCCATGGGGTTATCTCGGTGGCATCCCACCTGGTTGGACTCCAGATCAAGAAAATGATGGAAAGTTTCATCGCCGGCAATTTAGCCGAAGCAGCGGCGCTACACCGGCACCTGACCCCGATATTCAACAACCTGTTCGTTGTAGCCAACCCGATCCCAATCAAGTACGCTTTGAATTATCTAGGTTTCAAAGTAGGTCAGCCTCGCCTGCCATTGACTGAGCCTGACGAGAAATCGGCGGCGATCATCCGTGATACGCTCAAGAACTATCACATTGACCTGCCTATGAGCTGACAGGTGTCAATCGTTCCCGATAATCAACCGTCCAAGAATCGGGAAATGAATTTTATGTCATCTATAAGGGGCGTACTCACTGGTATCGCAATGTTTCCGGACAAACTCGACAACCTTGTGCCATTATCCCCGGAATTGGTTAAACCGGCGTCGATAACCTGCGCCAGGGCGTTCGCCGACGATGAGACCACCCGATTTCTCATCCCCGATGCTACAAAACGCGACAAACTTCGTTTTTCCTTCGAATACTACCTCAATTTGACGCTCATCAGCGGCAGGGGGACCTATGTCACTTCGCCGAAATGTGAAGGCGTGGCTATGTGGTTCGAGTCCGAGAAGAAAGAATCGTTTTTCGATCACCTCAGAGCCGGGTTTCCATTGTTGCCTTTGCATGCCGGTTGGGGTTTTCTATTAAGGGAATCTCAACTCGATCTCCACTTTTCCCGGCTGCGGCGCGAGTTGGCGCCTAAACGCCATATGTACCTTGGAGTGCTAGCTGTTGAACCTGCCTACCAGGGGCAAGGATTTGCTTCAAAACTGGTAAGGCCTATGATTAAACGTTTGGACGAGGAGAAGATGCCGGCGTACCTTGAAACTCAGAACGCTAGGAATATGGAGATGTATCGCGGATGGGGATTCGAATTGATTAAAGAAGAAACGATGCCAAATTCCAGCCTTAAGCTGTTCCTGATGCTCAGAAAATCCCAAGAACCAACATTAATATAATGCCGGTAAAAAAAGAGGGCGGGGTTTTACCCCGCCCTCTTTTGATTTTGATATTTCCGGATTACGGCATCGGTTTAGTTTCGGGATTGCGTTCGCCGGATTTGTAGTGGTGGGAACCGGCACTCAATTCTGCAAAAGCGGCTTTGGCTTCGTCTACCGAAGCGCCGTCATCGAGAGTGGAGGTATCACCGACGGTGGCGCCAGTTGCCACAGCCTTAAGCAGTCGACGCATGATCTTGCCGCTACGGGTCTTGGGCAGTAGATTGACGAAGAATATCTCCTCGGGAGTAGCCAAGGTGCCGATGGTGGCTCTTAGGTGCCGCGTCAGTTCGTTCTTGATCTCGACTGACGGCGGCGTACCCTTGCGCAAAGTCACGAACATGATGATGGCCTCGCCCTTGATCTCGTCGGGACGGGAAGTAGCAGCGGCTTCGGCAACTGCAGAGTGGCCGACGATGGCGCTTTCCAGTTCGGCAGTGGAGATGCGGTGCCCGGCGACCTTGATGACTTCATCGGCGCGGCCAAGCAACCATAGGAAGTTGTCCTGGTCTTTCATGCAATAGTCGCCCGGCAGATAGTAGCCGGGGAAGCGCGACCAGTATGTCTTCTGGTAGAGTTCGGGGTTATGGTAAATATCCAAGAGCATGCCGGGCCAGGGCTTCTTGATGACGATGAAGCCGGTTTGGCCGTTAGGCAACTCTTTGCCTTCAGCATCAAGCACTGCAGGTACGATGCCCGGCATCGGCTTGGTGGCGGAACCCGGTTTAAGGAAGTGGGGTTGGATGCCGGGGGTAGGGGAAATCATGAAGCCGCCGGTTTCGGTCTGCCACCAGGTATCGGAGATACCGATGCGCTCATGGCCGATATGGCGGTAATACCACAGCCAGGCTTCGGGATTGATTGGTTCGCCGACCGAACCTAGTATCTTGAGGCTGGAGAGATCATGTTTGGCTGGCCACTCTTCACCGTGGCGCATGAACATGCGGATGGCGGTAGGTGAAGTATATAAAATAGTTACGCCGTACTTTTCAATGATCGACCACCATCTATCGAGGGTGGGGTAATCCGGGGCGCCCTCGTACATGACGGAGCTCAGGCCAAGTTCCAACGGTGCATAGACAACGTAGCTGTGGCCTGTGATCCAGCCGATGTCCGCGGTACACCACCATACTGTCTGGGCGTCTGTATTGAACGCCCATTGCATCGTCTTGGCGATCCAGAGCGAATAACCGCCTGTACCATGAAGGATACCCTTGGGTTTGCCGGTGCTCCCTGAGGTGTAAAGAACGAACAGTGGGTCATTCGAGTCCATGTGCTCCGGAGCAACATACTCGTCGCAGCCGGCCAGGAGGTCGTTCAGCCACACGTCGCGGGAGGGATCCATTTCCACATTGTGCCCGGTGTGCTTGACGACAATGATCTTTTCGACGCAGGGGCACCTCTTGGCAGCCTCGACGGCATTGTCTTTCAGCGGCAGTATCTTGCCTCGGCGATGCATGCCGGATGAGGTCACAATAATCTTGGCTTCGACATCTTCGACCCTGTCAGCCAGTGCCTGTCCCGAAAAAGCGGAGAAAACCACAGTGAAAATGGCGCCGATGCGGGCGCAGGCCAGCATGAAAATGGGAAGAGCCGGGATCATCGGCAGGTAGAGCGCGATCCGATCGCCACGCTTGACGCCGAGTCTTTTTAGGGCGGCGGCGTAGTTGTTGGTCAGGCGATAAAGCTCGGCGTAGGTTAAAACCTGGGAATCACCAAGCTCTCCTTCCCAATAAAAGGCGACTTTGTTCTTAACCTCGGTTTTCATATGCCGGTCAAGGCATTGATATGAAAGATTCAACTTGCCGCCGACGAACCAGCGGGCATAGGGAACTTTCCAGTCGAGTACCTTGTCCCAGCGCTTGAACCAGTCAAGGTCCATTGCCTGTTCGCCCCAGAAACCTTCGGGATCCTGATCGGCACGGCGCCACATTTCGTCGTAGTCCCCCGACGGGCAGAAGTACTGTGTAGTAGGCAAATGAGCGACGCGGGAATCGGCTGCTTGTGTCATTTTCTCTCTCCTCTTTTAATTACTGAGCGCCGTTCCGGGCCACACCTGGGACCCGGTTAAGAAATAATCTGGAGTTGTATAAACGCCATCTGCCAGCGTTGAGCCGGAGAGGCGCGATCCCGAACCGATATGGCAATTATCGGCGATGATCGATTCGTTCACCTCGTCGTTGTCGTCTAATTCGACGTTTTCCCAAATGACCGAATTGCGTATCAAGGCATTTTTCGAGATGTTGCACCGGTCACCGACAACCACCGGACCTTCGATTCTCACACCGGGAGCAACGTGACAACTATGACCCAGCATCACATTCCCTGTAATCGTAACGGAGGAATCCAAAGTTGTTCCGTCTCCAATATTGGCACCTGCGGGAGGGGTAGCCGAGCAATGACAACGGCCGCTCAGCATATCCATGTTAAATTGAAAGTATTTATCGCGGTTGCCCATGTCGATCCAGTAGGATTTGCGATCAACAAAGGCGTAGAACGGGCGATGGTCTCTTAGAAGAAATTGAAAAGTCTCGCGCTCGATGCTGGTATTTTTACCAGATTCGATGTAATTGAAAACCTCGGGCTCCAGAATATAACACCCGGCGTTGATCAGATCGGTAGCTATCTCCTCAGATTTGGGTTTTTCTACAAAACGCCTTATCCGGTTGTCCTTTTCAGTCTCTACCAGACCAAACGCCGATGGATTTTCAACCGGCGTTAAAGCAATGGTCGCCACAGCATGTTTGGAGCGATGTTGTGCCAACATGGCCGATAAATCTATGGTAGAGAAAACGTCTCCGTTCAAAGCAAAAAAAGTGCTGTCAAGATAGCGTTCACAGTTTTTGATGCCGCCGGCGGTGCCGAGTGGTCGTTCTTCATTTATGAAAGTCACTTTGCAGCCGCGGTAAATTTCCCCGAAATAAAGTTCCATTTGCCCCGCTAGATGACCGCGCGTGAAAATTACCTCATCAACTCCATGACCGATGAGATGATCGACAACGTGGGCTATGAAGGGCTTGTTGAGCACCGGCATCATGGCTTTGGGGGTGTTGATGGTGAGGGGTCTCAATCTGGTACCCAAGCCGCCAACTAGAATCAGCGCTTTCATAATAAATACCGGTACTCACTCTTCAAATTTTGTTGGAGACGATGGGATTCCAGTCTTAATACCGCGGCCGGTTTATCTTATAGGAACTAGTACCATGAAATCAAGTGGCATAGGACATGGGAATATTGCATCCTATTTTAGAATATATAGGACTATTGTAACTTTTTCTTACTTATCTTACTTAAACTTTTCAACATTAGGCAAGCCTTAGCTGCGGCAAAAGCTCGATGGCTTATTCGATTTTTTTCTTCTACAGGAAGTTCTGCCATCGTCTTGCCGCGATCCGACAAATAAAATACCGGGTCATATCCAAAACCGTAGTGTCCCCGCGGTGCGAATGAAATTAATCCCTCTATACGGCCTTCGGCGAATCTTACTTCGCCAGCGGGATCGGCAATGGCGATAACACAACGAAAACGGGCCGTTCGCTGATCCGACGGTACTCCTTCCAAGTTTTTCAGAAGCAGGTCGATTCTCTCGGAATCCGTGGCGTTATCGCCCGCGTAACGGGCGGAATGCACTCCTGGATCACCTCCCAGCGCATCGACCTCAAGGCCAGAATCGTCGGCGAGGGTCAGGAGCCCCAATGTCGAAGCCAGTGCTCTGGCTTTCAGAGCGGCGTTTTCGGTAAAGGTGCCGCCTGTTTCCGCAACTTCGATAGAAATGCCCTTTTGAGCCGGAGTCACCAACTCATAGCCGCAACCTGACAACAAGTCGCGGTATTCTCCGATCTTGCCCCTATTGTTGGTGGCGAGCATCAGTTCAGGTTTCATAGCCCTTTAACCTAAAGTAGGGACACGGCGCGCCGTGTCCCTACGTCAGAATCGATACTAGTGGTGTTTAGAGCGGTTTAAAACGCGCTTGCAGCTTGTGGGAGACCTGCGGCATAGTGGTGTATTCCATTTCGTCCAGCGGTAGGCGGTGCGGTTCGAACGGACCATGCTTGCGCATCATGTAAGCCATGTCATTGGCTTTCTGGCGTGCTTTGTCATAGGAGACATCTGCGAAGAAATCACGCGGTCCCACCAACCGGCCTTGGGCAAGTTGGAAACCCTGCGCAATGACGCGCGGCGGGCCGTCAAAGCGGGTCGGCAAGCTGTCGGCCACTCCCACGGGCATGATCGGTCCCCAGTGAGAACCCCGCATCCAACCTTCAACCAGGTATGGCTGGGCAAAAGGTTCAAGCACCTCGCCAACGGCCGGGAAAGCCCCCTGGCAGCGGACGATACAGACCGGATCATCTTTGCCGACGTAGCGACCGGCGATGAAAGCCAGCTTCTGGGTGGAAGAGGAAGCCGCGATTTCTCCTGTTTTCGTATAGACCGCTTTGACGGGATAGCGGTTGGGGGCGCCGATAAAGACCAGCAGGTCATAAATTTCTTCCGGGGTCGAAAATACGATCTTCTTGCTCTCTTTTACATCGTGGACTTCGAAGTTGAAGCCCTGGTGCATGTTCTCGGCGATGACAAGACCGATAGTATTGAACGGATCCGCGAACATCTTGTAGAGCGGCATGTTCCAGGCGCCCGAGGAGGTTTTATCCGCCATAAAGATGACGACCGGCTCCGAGGTCCGCTCTTCAAACTCCATCTCGGCGGCGCCGGGCCCCATACCCTTGATGTTGCCGGAGAAGGCATCAGCTAAAAGGTCCTGCCCCGCCCCGTAAAGTTTTAATTTCTTGGCGACGCTGGTGCAGGCTACAAACGTGTCCCAGGCCATTTCGTGAATGTCGGTGTTGTTCTCGCCCTTCTGATGGGTCATGATCAGTTGCAGGTCGTCGCCGCACTTCGTAACATGGTAGTCAATCAGGAGGCCGCTCTCTTTAGCCTTGGCCAGTTTATTATCGGCTTCGCACAGGCACTCGGGGTGAGAATCGGAATGGCCGACGTAACCACCGATGTCGGCTTTGATGACGCTCAGGGTAATTTTCATGGTAACTCCTTCCGTTAATTAATAATCGATTCCCTTGCGGGCGCGGATGCCTTCCGTAAAGGGATGTTTGATCATCAAAATCTCAGAGACGAGGTCAGCCGCCCGCACGATTTCGGGTGAGGCGTCCCTACCGGTGAGAATTAGCTCAACGTTTTTCGGCCGGTTATTAATAAGATCCAGCACATCGGGCACATCAATCAAGCCTTTAAATGTCGCCTGGTTAATCTCATCCAGGATCACGATATCGTAGGCTCCAGAAATCATCGCCTTTTTGGCCGCCAAAAGTTGTTCTTTGGCCCTGGCACGATAATCGTCTTTGGAAGGGCCTGATCTCAGCCAGCTGCGCTCGCCGACATAACTGATTGTGACGTTGGGAAGGTTCTTAAGAACAAAATATTCGCCGTGTTCCTCGGCGTACTCCCCACCCTTCATCATGCCCATTATATACACTCGCGCTCCCCACCCGGCCGCCCTGACGGCGATGCCGATGGCAGCCGATGTCTTGCCCTTGCCATGCCCCGTGAAAACAGAAACTAGTCCCTGTTCCAATCTGAAGGCATCATTGGGCATTTCGCTGTGGGTCAACGAGAACCTCCGGGGAATGAGCGGTGTTTGGCTAGTTTGCGGATATCCGGTGAAGTTTAACAAGGCCGATTGGCAGTGTCAAGATGGTAATCTGCAACCCCAACAACACATCTGACATAGTTATCGGAGTTCGAGATCTTCTTTCTCCTGGGGAGCAGATGTCAAAGATTATGTCGAGGACCGGCGATTCCAATTGAAATCGATTCTGACCTTCGCCGCCGGGGACGGCTAGTTTTAGTCCTTAGTAACTAACCGGTTTTTAAGCGACCCTATGCCTGATATCCTTATTTCCACATTGTCCCCAATCTGCATAGGCCCGATACCGGACGGCGTCCCAGTGGCTATCACGTCCCCCGGAAGCAAGGTCATTACATGTGAGATGAAGTGGATCAGATAGTCGACAGGATAGATCAGGTCTGAGGTATTGCCGCGCTGCTTTCGCTCTTCATTAAGGTAGGTCTCAACTGTTAGATTTGCCGGATCGGCTTCGGTTTCAATCCATGGTCCGATCGCTGCAAACGTGTCAAACCCCTTGGCGCGGGTCCACTGTCCATCGATCTTCTGGAGATCCCGGGCGGTGATATCGTTGAAGCAAGTGTACCCCAGGACGTGGCTGGAGGCGTTCCCCAGGCTGATCCGCCAGCCGGCTTTTTTAATGACCACCGCCAACTCCGCCTCATAGTCAACCCGCTGCGACATCGGTGGATAAATGATGCCAGCCTCCGGACCGATTACTGCAGTGGAAGGTTTCAGGAAAATCAGTGGAGCAGTAGGTAAAGTATGCCCCATCTCTTTGGCGTGGCTGTGATAATTGACTCCAAGGCATACTATCTTTGAAGGCGCACAAGGCGCCAGCAACTTCACCGATTGCAAAGGATACACCGCCCCGGAATAATCAAGGCTCTTGTAAGGAGAACCGTTTATCCCCAGGACATTGTTTCCGTCGATGACGCCATAGGATTCAGACCCGTTAGTTGTGGAAAAGCGAATAATTTTCATGAGCGCATTTTATCCGGGACAGACAGTCAGTACAACTCTGCCAGGGATTTGGTACCCAAATCATCCAGTCCTATAATTCATAGAGATTACACGTTAGTAAGCATTTGCGCCGCCTATTTGAACCACCTATAATAACGTCCGGTTTTAGAACTAATGAATAAAATAATTGGAGGGCGTCCCAAAACCTGTGGAAGTCTCTGAAGTCTCTAAGAACAAAAAACTCCTCATCGACGGCGTCCCGTTTAATGTCGAAGGTGTAGATTTCGTCAAACCGGGCAAAGGTCGCGCCATTTATCACCTCAAATTACGCAATCTGATCAACGGGACGTTATCCGAACCGACTTATCACTCTGGCGATAAGTTCGATGAGGCCACGATCACCGTCCGGGACATGCAATACCTTTATGAAGAGCACGGCCATTATACCTTTATGGATACCGAGAGCTACGAGCAACACGTCATGGGTGAGGAGAACGTCGGCGATAAAAAGCTATACTTGAAAGACAGCCTTGGAGTACAAGTCATGATGTGGGAGGACCGGCCTATCGACCTGATCTTGCCCAAAGCTGTCGAACTCAAAGTGGTAGAAACTGAATCTGCACTCAAGGGCGCCACCGTGACGGCGCAGCAGAAAATGGCCAAGCTTGAGACCGGCATGTCTATCGGCGTACCGGCTTTTGTTAAAGATGGCGATACAATCCGCATAAGCACCGTCACCGGGTCTTACGTGGAACGCGTCGGCGGCTAGAGAACCCGTGGACCTGGGGATTCTTTCTGGAAAAAAAGAAAATCTGAAACGCCGGGCTGAGATATTGGATCTCACCCGGCGTTTTTTCTTTGAACGCGGGTATCTTGAGGTCGAAACACCTTCACTGGCTCCCTGCCCGATACCGGAAGCCTATATCGAACCTATCTCTACCGAATGCGGCTGCCTGCTACCTTCGCCCGAACTCTACATGAAACCCTTATTGGCAGCCGGCTACGGGGACATTTTTCAGATCTGCCACGCCTTCCGCAAGGGCGAAAAAGGCGCCCGGCACCGGGAAGAGTTCACCCTGCTCGAATATTACCGGGTTGGTACAAACTATCTCGAACTTGCGACGGAAACCGAATCCCTGGTCCTCAGCTTGATAAAACCAATTAAAGATTCACCTAAAATTCAGTACCAGGGTAAGGAAATCGATCTGACGCCGCCCTGGCCTCGACTCACAGTGCGAGAAGCATTTATGTCTACATGTGGGTGGGACCCCTTGAATGTCTATGATGATGATGAAAGGTTCGATTTTGAACTGGCGACAAGGGTCGCTTCACTATCTAACGAGCGCCCACTAATCCTTTACGATTTTCCCGGAAGAATGGCATCATTAGCCCGCCTGAAACAATGTGATCCAATTGTTGCCGAGCGGACCGAGATCTTTATCGGTGGACTAGAGTTAGCGAATATCTTCTCCGAATTGACGGATCTCCTTGAACAACGGCAAAGGTTTCAACACGAACTTGCCATCGCCCAGGCTCACAGGAAAGATGCAGCAATACCTGAAGAATTCCTTGGAGCCTTGGCGAAACTCCCCGAAGCGGCAGGCGGGGCGCTGGGGATTGATAGGTTGGTTATGCTGTTGTGCGACGCGAGATCGATAAATGATGTGACCGCGTTCCCGGTTTAGAATCCTCGTTCACGCTACTGTCGACTGTCAGATCGCCCCTCGAAGCTAGGGAACTTCTACAACTTCGAAATATTCTTGGGCATCTGGCGCTTCCCAAATTGTCCCGGACGGGTTCGTGATCGCGCTCTTTGACGATAATATTCTTCCGCCGAAAGTACCCACTCGCGTTATCTTGATTACGGTGGAGCCGTATTTTTTTGCAATAATGTCAGAGACCGGATGACCGGTGAAAGGCGGATGGTTTGGATCGGTCAAAGACACCGGCAGAAAAACCAGCCTCGATCCGGCGCAGGCGGCATCGACCACGTCCCATGAAATGCAATCAGCGCATATCATCAATCCGACGGTACCGAACGGCGTTTCGAATTTCACCGGGTCCTTGCCCCGGCAAAGGTCCAATGCAACTTCTTCATGGGTAAGGTTGATCTTGCGGTATTTGGTGACCTGTTCTCCGCCTTTAAAAACGTAGCAGGTATTGTAATAGCAGTCGCCCTCACGCTCGACTATGCTCCCGCCGATGATGTAGCCGTGAAAAATCGTACTGGCTTTCTTGAACATCTCCAAAGCCGGCAGAGCCGTAAGTTCCAGGCTGCTCTGGAGTGTGTAATGCCGCCTGTTGTCGCCTCCCGGGATGGTGAAAAACTCCGGCAAAGCGAAAAAATCCGCATCGGTGTTGATTATCTTGTCGTATGCCTTGGCTATGTTTAGGTCGGGATCGCCGGCATCGGCGATCTGATAGACGGCAATCTTCATTAAGCCATGCTCATCCCGTTGGCAGGCGAAATCATCAGCCCGTTCATGTAGCGCGTCATAGCTTCGATGAGTTCCTGGACGGCTTTGGACTTGTATTCTTTGACCAATGAACCCACCAGTTTCTTGACCGTAGTGATCTCTTTGACTCTATGAACATTGGCGCCGCAGAAGGCGAAGCCCCCGGAAAGATGACCGCGCTGAGCGTTAATGAGGGCAACGAAAATGCAATACGGACTCTGAGCAATGTCGCAGGTCTTGACACAATGCTGCGGGCATTTGAACGGCTTTTTGTTCCCGGCAGCAACGCTATCGATAAAAGCATTTCGAATGGCTCGGCCGGGCATGCCGACCGGGCTTTTAATGATGACAGCATCGCCTTCTTTGGAATCGATGTAAGTCTGCTTGAAGGCTGGCGAAGCGTCGCACTCCTCGGTGGCTACAAATCTCGTAGCCATCTGAACACCGCTGGCTCCGAGTTTCAACAGATTGTATATGTCCTCTCCGGTGAAGATACCGCCGCCACCGATAATAGGAATAGGACGTCCGGCGGCTTGTTCAAAGGGTTTCACTGCCTCGATAACTTCAGGGACCAGACGTTCGATGCGGTTTTGAGGGAGATCAAGTTCTTCGACCTTGAATCCGAGATGTCCGCCGGCCAGGGGACCTTCGACGACGAAAGCGTCTGGCGTGTAATTGAAATCATCCCGCCACTTCTTACACAAGATCCTTGCGGCTCGGCCTGAGGAAACGATGGGTACGAGCCTGGTGTGCCGGTTATCCCCGAGGAGTTCGGGCAACCTGAGGGGCAACCCGGCGCCGGCGAAAATGATGTCAATGCCTTCATCAATAGCAGCCTTAGCCAGGTCAGCGAAATCGGTCAGGGCGACCATAATATTTACACCTAGAATGCCTTTAGTCCTGGCTCGAGCCTGTCGAATTTGCCGACGAAGGCCGCGGATGTTGGCTTCGAAGAAATTACTAAAAAAATCAGGCTCGAAAAGGCCGACACCCGGAGCTGCGATTACTCCGATACCACCGGTATTGGCGACGGCTGATGCAAGGCCGGAAAGAGAGATGCCGGCAGCCATACCGCCCTGGACGATAGGCAGCCGCGCCATGTGCTGGCCGATTCTAAGTGGAGGTGGCCGGTGCCATTTCAGGATCTCTTCGATCTCGGCGATGGCGGAGCGGCCAAAAGGAGTATCCATAAAATCTCCAAGGTTAACAAATATAAGGAAGGGTATCTTATTTCGGCAGTTTACGTCAAGTTCAACATCAAATCCCGGGGGCCTGCGTTTAACCGGGATGGCCGCCGGCCGGTATGTAATACCCCTGCCCAGCTTTGGACAGGATGAATGCAGGGCTGGCGGCGTCTGCTTCCAGTTTGCGGCGCAAACGGCCGATGTATACGCGCAATGCGTTGACGGAACCGGGATAATCCTCACCCCAAATGATCTCGGCCAACTTGCTGTGTTCCACGACGCGCCCGCAGTTCCTGATTAGTTGCGCCAGGATGATGCTTTCAGTACGTGTAAGTTCTATCCGACCGCCTGAAGGTGTGGTAATGTCGTTTTTTGCGGTATCAAGAGTCAATTTTCCGCAGCGCAGGACTTCCTGTTCGGGCACTCCCGGCTGCCGTCGGAGCAAAGTCCTGACCCTGGCAATTAGTTCCAGTTGCCGGAAGGGTTTAACCACATAATCGTCCGCCCCAAGCTCGAGACCTTTGACTATATCTTTTTCATCGCTACGTGCAGTGAGAATCACGATCAGCATCCGGGGGAACTTTCGGAGCGTTTTCAAAACCTCAAAGCCATCGATATCCGGGAGTCCGAGATCGAGGATCACCAGATCCGGACCCTCGCTCTGCGCCGTGGCGATGCCTTCGGTGCCGAACCCGACGCTGATAAATTCAGTCTCCGGCCAGTTTACCTTAAATGCAGTTCTCAGGTACTCAACGATCGATTGATCATCTTCAATGATAAGAATCTTGCTCATACCACCTCCGTTACGACGGTCGATTTTCCAGCCGGAAGATCAAACCAAAAAGTGTTTCCTTGGTTACGAATATCCTTGGCGCCGATGGAACCCCCTTGAAGTTCGACCAACTTTTTGGCCAGGACCAGGCTGTTGTTTCCGACTCGCCGCCGTTGCCCTTCCGGTGTGCGATAGGGTTGAAAGATATACAGCAAATCGGATTCGGGGATCCCGTTCCCGTCGTCTTCGATCTCAAACACGGTAGTACTGCCAGCCCTGGCGATTCTCACCGCAATCCGACCCCCAACCGGACTCACCTTCAAAGCACTTGTTATCAGGATAGAGATCACTTGACGCAACCGCGTTTCATCAGCCCAGACATAAACAGGAATCTCAGGAAGATTCAGGGTAATAGTGACGCGTTTTGCGGGCAATCCGGCTTCGATTTTCCTGGCTTCGTCGGAAACCGGTTTGACCGGATCGAAACTGGAAAGGTTTAATCTGATTTTCCCGCATTCACACAGCTCGAGGTCCAATAGATCGTCGACCATCCGGAGTAGGTTTTCGGCACTTATCTTGATGCTCTGCGCCAGGTCCGACCACGGTTGTTCGTTGAAACCCGAGGCTAAAAGTTCGCTCGCGCCTACGAGAGGTGTCAGCGGAGTTTTCAAGTCATGAGCCAGTTGTTTCACGTAAGCCTCGAGGTTGGTTACCCTCTGCTCCAGGATTGCATTCTGGTTCTTGAGCCTGTTTAATTCTTCATCCATGACCGAGAACTCTTACGGATTTCCCAACTGATGGTTGGAAAAAACCCTGTCGCTACTTTTTGATTATATTCAATAATTCCCGTATTGTGAACAATATTTGGATTGCCGAGAAAATATTTTTTCAATTAAATGTTAATCCGTCTCTGTCACGTTGAATAAAGCCCTGATTATCAATTCTGAGAGGGCGGGATGAATATGAATTCCAGCAGCGATATCATCCAGGGTCCCTTTTCGAGCCATGGCGTTGATCACTTCCTGTATCAACACGGCAGCCCAGGGACCGATAATGTGACCGCCAAGGATTCGTCCGCTCTCTGCTTCGAGAATTATCTTGGCAAAGCCTTCCTCTTGCAGCATGGCTGATCCGAATGCGATGTCACGATAGTCCGCTTTGCCGACTTTGATCTTGTATTTTTTAGCCGCATCTTCCTCAGTTAGACCCACCGAGGCGATCTGGGGATGGGTAAAGACGGCGTGCGGCGCCGCGGAAAAGTCCATCCTCAGGTGTTGCCCGTGAATGCCATTGGCGCCGGCTATTTCCGCTTCCGCATGAGAGGTATGGGTGAACATTTCTCGCCCGATGGCATCCCCGAAGGCGTAAATACCCTTGACGCTGGTCTCCATACGAGAATTGACTTTGATGTAGCCATCCTTTGCGGTGGCGATGCCGCTGCGGCTTACCTTCAACAGGTCCGCGTTTGAACGGCGGCCGGTGGCGACCAGTAGTTTTTCTGCCCGGATTTCTGCCTTCAGACCTGTCCTGGAATGGTTGGTTTGGACTATTACTCCACCCCCCGACGCTTTTTCTACCGATTCAGCGGTGCACTCGGTCTGCACGGTCATCCGCCTGGCCAGCGCCATCTGGAGAAAGGCGGATATTTCAGGTTCCTCATCTGGTAGCAGACGGGGTCCCATCTCGATTACAGTGACATCAGTCCCCATCGCTTCAAAAAAATGGGCGTATTCCACACCGATATAGCCGCCCCCCAGGACCGCCAGGCTCTTAGGGGCTTCGACCAGGTCCAACAAAGTTTCGTTGGTGAGGTATTCGACGGAATCCAGTCCCGGGATCGAGGGGATGAGCGGTCGGGACCCCGATACTAGGTATATCTGCTTGCCCTTAACTCTTTCTCCGCTGACCGAGAGGGTAAATTCGCTGATGAATTCTGTTTCGTCATGGTAAAAATCTAATGCTTTAGATTCCTTCAGGTATTTTTCTATCTTAACCCGATCGCCGTTTACCGATTGACGCATCCGGTCCATGATAGCCTTGAAATCAATACCCTTGATCTCGGCATCTATCCCAAGCTTGGCTGATTCCCGTATCTCCATAATGCGATCGGCGGGGAAGATCAGCATTTTGGAGGGGATGCAACCGACGTTCAGGCAGGTGCCGCCGATGGGTCCGCGGTCGATCAAGGCCACGTTATGGCCGTGCTCAACCGCCATGTCAAGAATATCCAGTCCGGCCCCCGAACCGACGATTACAATATCGTATTCCCTAACCGGCGATGCCGCGGATTTGCTCACAAATCAATTGTAACACCGGATATTTTGAAACCATAACAAAAATTTCCGGTGAATACTGCAGTTTCACGCCGGATTAAAACAAGACGTTGTCGGCAGAGAGAGAACCCAGAACCCTACCTATAGGTGGAGCCTTATAAGGAGAGGGACATAGAAGCTAGATCAACTTTTTCAGTTCGATGGTCTGTTCCCTGACCGGGCCGATGCAGACATAGCAGGCGGCACACCCGGCAAGCTCCTCGAGCCGGGCGATGAATGCTCGTGCTTCTCGCGGCAGGGTCTCCAGCCTGGTGAGCCCGGTTGTCGACTTCTTCCAGCCCGGCAAAGTCTTGTAAACAGGTTTGCACTTGTTGAGCAGTGCGGGTTCGGCGGGAAAATCATTTATGGTTTGTCCATCGAGGCGGTAGGCAGTGCAGACTTTTATCTCGTCGAACGAATCCAAAATATCAAGGCGTGTAATGGCCATGCCGGTCATACCGTTAATACGGGTGGAAAAACGCGCCGCCACCCCGTCGAACCAACCGATACGCCGCGGCCGTCCGGTGGTGGTGCCGTATTCGTGAGCCAGTTCGCGGATACGGTCGCCGGTTGAGTCGGTCAGTTCGGTCGGGAAAGGCCCGGCACCGACTCGGGAGCAATACGCTTTAAACACGCCAAGGACATCGTTAATGCGTGTCGGTCCGATGCCGGCTCCCAGACAACCGCCGGCGGAAAGCGGTGAAGATGAAGTGGCGTAAGGGTAGGTGCCGAAATCGGTGTCCAGGAGGGCGCCCTGAGCGCCTTCCAACAGAACCGCCTTACCTTCATCTACCATGTCGTTAAGCATTGTCGAGGTTTCCCTGATATTGCTCTTAAGGGCTTCGGCGTAACCGCGGCAACGTTCGTAGAGTTCATTGATGTCGATGGCTTTTTCGCCATACAAACGTGTCAATATCTGATTTTTATATTCGAGGACGTACTCCAACCGGGTTCGAAGAATGTCCGGATCAAGCAGATCTCCGGCGCGGATGCCCATCCGGGCCACCTTATCGGCGAAAGCAGGTCCGATACCGCGCAGGGTAGTCCCCAGCGATTTCTTGCCGCGAGCCTGCTCTTCCAAACCATCAAGTTGGATATGGTACGGCATTACCAGATGAGCGCGGTCGCTGATAAAAACGTTATCCGTGCTGACGTCGCGAGAGTTGAGCTCGCGTCTCTCGCTCACAAAAATGTCTGGATTGACGACGACGCCGTTACCAATGACGCAAGTGCAGTGCGGATAGAACACGCCGGATGGAATGAGATGCAGTTTGAACGTGCCCTGCGGATTGATAACGGTATGGCCAGCGTTGTCGCCGCCGGAGAAACGGACAACGGCATCCGCACGTTCGGCTAACATGTCAATGACTTTGCCCTTGCCTTCGTCTCCCCATTGGGCGCCGACGATGATGGTTACAGCCATATTTCCTCCCGACGAGCCTGAAACCGGCTGATGAGCGAGCCGGTGCGGCAAAGAAACCAAGGAGTCATTTTATCAGAAAGGCGATGCGGAAGTCACTTGCCGCCGAGCTGCCGGTAAGCAGATGCCAAACGTTGTCCTATGGTGATAAAAGATAAGAGGCAGATTATGGCTAGAGCCGGAATGAGCCAGCCGGTGATCAACCCGATCCCCAGTACGACAACCCGCTCCGGCCGTGTAAAAATGCCTTCTTTACCTTCTAATCCGTTGGCCTCCGAACGGGCTCTGATATAACTAACCACCTGAGACCCGGCGAGCGTCAATCCTGTCAGAAGCAAAGGCCAGGCGTTCGCTTCCGGCGCGTAATACACGATAATAGAAATAAAAATCGCAGCTTCGGACAGCCTGTCCAGAGCCGCGTCAAGAATTCCGCCGAATTTGGTGATTCTCCCGGTAGCGCGGGCCACTGCCCCGTCAAGCATATCGAAAAAACTGGAGAATAAAAACACCAGGCCGCCCGCCAGAAGAGAACCGGTTGAAATGATATATCCGGCGACCAACGTGATCAAAAAACCGACCACGGTAACCGTGTTTGGTGTAATTCCCGTCTTCGCTAATATGCGGGACAAGCCGCCGGTCATACCGCGCCCGATCTGCCGGCGAGTGTCGTTAAGCGTCATCTTGTCTTCCACGATTATGCCGAAACGGAAGTCAATTCCGGGATCCGCTCAGGGAAGTCTTCGGGAGTCTTTCCCAATTTGGCAAGCACATGGCGGTAATATTGTTCTACCCGGCGGGCGACCTTCTCCCAGGAATATTCCTGAACCGTGACCAAGCCCTGTCTGCCCAGTTGGTCACGAAGAGCCTTGTCCTCTATCAATCTACAAATACCGTCGGCTAGGTGATGTGCGCTCGAGGGCTTGACCAGCAAACCCTCCTTTTCATGGTTTACTACGCAGGCATAACCCGGGATATTTGAGACCACCAGTGGTTTTCCAAGAGCCATGGCCTCCAGGAGGACGATGCCGAAACTTTCCCGGCCCGTGGCCGGGGCGCAGCAGATATCTGCTGTCTGGTAATAGCGCGGTAAATCCGCGTAAGATACGCCCCCGGTGAAGACCACACTGTCTTCCAAATGGGCGCGGCGCACCATCTTTTCGTATTTGGGTCTCAACCGGGTCCCGGGACCAACGACCAGAAGTCTGGTCTCGGGGTGTTCCTTATGCACCCTCTTAAAAGCATCAATAAGGTAATTGACCCCCTTCCGCTTTTCCAGCCGGCCGACGAACACAATGTTGGTTTTGCCGTCCCGGTATTGGTACATCGGCTCTACCGAAGGCTGGAAGTGAGAAAGGTCGATGCCGTTGGGAATGATGGTGTAGTCCGCTTTAACGAATTTGGAGTGAAAGCTCTCCGCAGCTTTGGAAACGGCGATATGCCCCTGCAATTTCTTTGAACGCCGGTTCAACATCCACCGGCTGATCGGCCAGGCGAAATTGTAACCCGGTTTGGCTTCGAACGAATGGAACGTTCCAATGTTGACCGTGTTTGAAAAACGTAGGATCGCCGAGCACAGCATGATCATAAAAGGCTCGTGTAAATGAACCACGTCAAACTGCTCTTTTGCCAGGACAGCTTTTATCTTATTTGCCAACCTGACCGAAAGAGTGATTCGCGCTACCGAGCCGGAACCGGGGATCGGACGCGGCGTTCCGATGTGTATAAAACGGCTGCCAAACTGGCTTATCGGTCGCGAGGTCGGCGCAATAATCTTGACCTGGTGTCCGAAAGCAGTTAGCTGTTTCTCAAGCGAGGTGACATGATTGGCTACCCCTCCGGGGTAGGCAAAGTCGTATGGTGCCACCAGGGCGATTTTCATCGTCCGTCTCCCCCGCCACTCATGCGACCGGGCTTATTTACCTTCTTTGGTAGGCTTTTTGGCAGCCTGAAGTTCAGCCACACTCTCGGTGATAAATCGCTCGGTGGCTTCGTGAGCCTCGGCATCGGAATACTGTTCCGGAGGCGATTTCATGAAGTACGAGGCAGGTCCGAACAAGGCGCCCTTGATACCACGCTCTAGAGCCAACTTGGCGCACCGGACGGCGTCGATCACAACTCCGGCGGAGTTGGGGCTGTCCCATACCTCCAGCTTGCATTCCAACAGCAGCGGGACATCACCGAAAGTCCGGCCTTCCATGCGGATGTGGCAGAATTTGCGATCAAGAAGCCATGGTACATAGTCGGAAGGACCGACGTGAATGTCGCCGGGATTCATCTTGTAATCGAGTTGGGAAGACACGGCGTTGGTCTTGGAGATCTTTTTGCTCTCCAAGCGCTCGCGCTCAAGCATGTTCATAAAATCGGTATTGCCGCCGAAGTTGAGTTGGTAGGTGCGTTCCAGTTTGACGCCGCGTTCGCGGAACAGATGGGTCAGGACACGGTGGACAATGGTCGCCCCAACCTGGCTCTTGATATCGTCGCCGATAACCGGGAGGCCCTTGTTGATGAAACGGTCCTGCCAATACTTTTCGCGGGCTATAAACACAGGGATGCAGTTTATCAGGGCGCAACCCGCCTCAAGTACCTGTTCAACATACCACTTGGTGGCTTCCTCGGAGCCGACCGGCAGATAGTTGATGACGACGTCGACTTTTTTGGCTTTTAAGATACCTACGATGTCGGCAGTCGGGCCGGGGGCTTTCTCGATGATCTGTGACAGATATTTTCCCAGACCATCGTGGGTCATACCTCGCTCGACCTTGACGCCGGACAGCGGGACATCGGTGAATTTAAAGGTGTTGTTGGGGGTGGTAAAAATCGCTTCCGAGAGGTCCTTGCCGACCTTATTCTTATCAATATCGAAAGCCGCTACGAACTCGATGTCCGAGACGTGGTAGCCGCCCAGATTGACATGCATCAAGCCCGGAACAAATTCCGTTTCTTTGGCTTTGCGATAATAATAGACTCCCTGTACGAAAGATGAAGCGCAGTTGCCAACACCGATGATGGCGACATTAATCTTACCCAAGTTTAGAGAACTCCTTTCTAAATTTGCCGGTTCTTATAATGCCTGGCCTGAGGTTGTTCACAGTAACCTTAATTTCAGCCCCCTATCATTATCTATTGGAGAGGCGTTGTCAAGCTATTTAGGTATCGGTGGCAGGCTGGTTGAATACCTTTAATCGCAGATCGGTACTTGAGGCATCGATTACCGCCAGTAGAATTCCGCTCCGGTCGTAGAGGCAGTAAGCTCTCTTCTCGGTAATTTGGGCTAAGACCTCGGCGGTTACCACACCGTGACTGATTCTTTCGGCCGATTCAGAATCCGCCTGAACCCCCGGGCAGTGCGACAACGGGTAGTCTGCCGGGAGGAGATCGGCGATAATCTCTTCTGCCGAATCCATGCGTCCGAGTTCGGTGCAGTCTTTTATGTCAAATATTCCGTATCGGGTGCGTTCGAGGCACTTCAGGTAGGCCCCTACCCCAAGTGACTGCCCGAGGTCGCGTGCAAGTGACCGGATATAGGTGCCAGAACCGCAATCGACTTCGATAGTGACAACGGGCGGATTGAAATCCAGGAGTTGGATTTTATGGATGGTTACCATCCTGGGTTCGAGTTCGACGGTTTCGCCGCGGCGGGCAAGTTCGTATAACGGAGTACCGTTCCGTTTGAGCGCCGAAAACACCGGAGGCACCTGCCGGATAGTACCAATGAAGCTTCTCAATGCCATTTCGACGGCGTCTTGGCTTACGCCCGAGGCATCGTGCCTGAACATGAACTTGCCCTTGGCATCGAGGGTATCGGTCTCGGCGCCCAGTTCGATTTCTGCGAGATACGTTTTGGAAACCTGGTGGAGGAATTCTATAGTGCGCGTTGCCTGGCCGAAAGCCACAGGCAGGACGCCGGTAGCTAAGGGGTCAAGGGTCCCGGCGTGGCCTATATGCCGCTGGCCGGTCAGACGTTTCAGCCGGGCGATGACCGCATATGATGTAATCCCCGCCGGCTTGTTAATGTTGAGCCAGCCGCTGACGGTCATCTTTGATCCGTTGGATGTTTCTGGGGTTTGTTTGCCTGATCGATGAGCTGACTCAGCCGCGCGCCCCTTTCTATTGACTCGTCCCAATAGAAATGGATCTCCGGGACGTAGCGCATGGTGAGCACTTTGCCCAACTCGCCGCGAAAAAACCCTGCGGCGGAATTTAAAGCGCCTAGTATTTCATCCTTACGCTCGGCGCCAGCCAAGTGGCTGACATAGACTTTGGCGAATTTTAAGTCGGGAGCCGTCTCCACCGCAGTGACCGATATAACTCCGGCCAGGCGGGGGTCGTTAACTTCACGCTGGAGCGACTCACTTATCTCTTTGCGGATCAGTTGATTGACCCGCTCGATGCGGTGGCTCACCCGCTCTTTTCCTTACGCACGAACTCCAGGATATCGCCCGGCTGGAAATCGTTGAAGATTTCGAGACCTACGCCGCACTCGAACCCGGCAGCAACTTCACGGACATCATCTTTAAACCGTCTGAGCGAAATGATAGCGCTTTCGGCAAGCTGCTCGGAACCCCGCATGACCCGCACCCGGGCGCCGCGTGACGCTTTGCCTTCGATGACGTAAACCCCGGCTACCTTAGCCTTTTTGCCAGCTGGGAAAACGGCGCGGACTTCTGCGCGGCCTTCTACGACTTCGATAATTTCCGGTTCGATAAGACCCTTGAGAGCTTTATCGACGTCTTCGATCAGGTTGTAAATGATGTCATAGCGCTTGATATCTATTTTTTCGGTTTCAGCAAGCTTCTGGGCGCCGGTTTCGACTCCGGTCGAGAAGCCGATAACGAGGCCGTGCGACGCGATGGCCAGCATGACATCGTTTTCGGTAATGTTACCGGTGCCGGCGTGAATAATATGAACCGTTAAGTTATCAGTAGCCAGTTTCTCCAGTGAGGTGCGTATAGGTTCGATCGAGCCCTGGACGTCTGTCTTAAGTACGATGTTGAGTTCTTTGACTTTGCCTGCGGCGATCTGGTCATGGAGACTTGCCAGGCTGACCGTGACGGGTTTCTTGACCGTCCGTTCGGAGATGATCTGCCGGGCTTGACGTTCCGACTCGACAGCGGCGAAACTGTCACCCACCCCCGGAACGGTGGGTAAACCCAGGATGGCCACGGGAGTTGAAGGATCAGCCTTGCGAAGGTGTTTACCCTGATCGCTGAACATTGCTTTGACCTTGCCGAAGGCATCGCCGACGACAATAGTATCGCCTATCTTCAGAGAGCCGTTTTGGACCAAAACCGTAGCCATAGCGCCCCGGCTTTTGTCCATTTCCGCTTCGATCACGACACCGGTGGCAGGAGCGTTGGGATCGGCGTGCAGGTCTTCCATTTCAGCAACGAGCAGGATGTTTTCCAGCAGGTCGTCGATACCTTTATGTTCCTTGGCAGAGGTCCCGACAGCGATGGTGTCTCCGCCCCAGTCTTCAACAACTAGGCCGTGGTCGGCGAGTTGCTGTTTTACCCGGTCGGGGTTGGCGGTAGGTTTATCGATTTTATTTATCGCCACCACGATGGGTACGCCTGCGGCTCGGGCGTGATCTATGGCTTCAAGCGTCTGAGGCATGATGCCGTCATCAGCAGCTACCACTAGTACGGTGATATCCGTAGAACGGGCTCCTCGGGCCCGCATGGCGGTAAAAGCCTCGTGGCCTGGCGTGTCGAGGAAAGTAATCTTCTGCCCTTTGACATCGACCTGGTAGGCGCCGATATGCTGGGTGATGCCGCCAGTTTCGCTCTCCATCACATGGGTCTGGCGGATGGCGTCCAGCAGGCGCGTTTTGCCGTGGTCAACATGGCCCATGATAGTGACCACCGGCGGCCGAAGCGGCAGGTTCTTGGTCTCTTCATGTTCGGGCTTTTTCTTCTTGGTAGCGGCGCGGACCGTCTGCGGCTTGGCTTCGATACCAAAATCCGCGGCGATCCGGGCAGCGGCTTCATAATCGATAACCTCGTTGATGTTAGCCATCAGGCCGTTTCGCATCAACTGTTTGATGACTTCGATGGGATTCTGGCGAATAGTTTGAGCGAGCTGGCGCACGCTTATCGCGGCCGGCAATTCGACCGCCTTAGACTGAGGCACCCGCGTCGAAATCTCTTTACGTTCCTCAGACAAGTGCCTGCTCCTTAATATATTCGCCGATATTAGTTTTCAGCAATTCTCTATCTTCCGGGCTGATTTTAACTTTCAATATATGCTCTATTTTGTTATCTTTCAAAGCCAGGTTCAGGCAACTGGCCTCACGGCAAAGGTAGGCGCCCCGGCCTGCCAGGCGACCCGAAGGGTCTAGCAGGACCTGCCCTTCCGGCGTCCTGACGACGCGCAACAATCCGCGTTTGCTGCCGACAGTCCGGCAGACCACGCAGGTGCGCTGGGGAGTTTTTTTAGTCGTATTCATCCGTATCGAATTCGCCGGCGCCGCCGGAGCGTTTTTTCTTGCCTCGGCCGCCTTCGTCATCTTTGCCTTTTTTCTTTTTCTTGTCGACGCCTCTATCACCCGAGCGCCCAAGGATATCCTCGGCGAAGCGGACGCCCGATTTGCTGCCGGCGCCGACTGGCACGCGCTCGGGAACGTTGAGCGACAGTTTCAGGCCGACTTCCTCTTCGACGGGAGCTTGCATCGCCGGTGCGGTCACGGCCACCGGTTCGGGTATCACCGGTTCGACGACCGGAACCGCAGGCGCTACCTCGACGGGTTTTTCGGGTTTTTCAACGTGCCTTACCGGGGCCTTTTCGGCCACTTTCTCTGCGACCTTTTCGGCCGGTTTTTCAAGCGTTTTTTCGATGACGGGTTGGGCTACAGCCTCAGGTGCCTTGCTAACAGCCTCAGGCGTCACCACGGGATGAGCCGCCTCGTAATCAGAAACGCTCTTGATATCGATGCGCCAGCCGGTCAACTTGACCGCCAGCCGGACATTCTGACCTTCTTTGCCGATGGCCAGGCTCTGCTGTCGATCGGGGATGACGGCGGTAGCGGACTTGTCACTTTCCGACAGAATTACTCTTACCACCTGGGCGGGCGACAGCGCATTGGCAATAAAAACCGCTGGGTCCGGGCTCCAGGATACCACATCAATTTTTTCTCCGCTAAGCTCGGAAACGATGTTTTGGATGCGAATACCCCGGAGACCCACGCAGCAACCGACGGGATCGATCCCCGTCTGTCGTGCCGCGACCGCGACCTTGCTCCGAGCACCGGCTTCCCGGGCGACGGATTTAATTTCCACCATGCCGCTGAAGATTTCCGGTATCTCCATCTCGAAAAGGCGCCGCAGTAAACCAGGATGAGACCGGGACAGGACGACCGTCGGTCCCTTGATACCTTTAGCAACCTCAACAAGATAGGCGCGGATGCGCTGCCCCGGCCGGTAGCGCTCGGTGTGCACCTGCTCCTGGAGCGGCATGACGGCTTCGGCCCGTCCCAGATCGACAATGATCTGTTTGGGTTCGATCCGCTGGATGACACCGGAGACGATATCACCGGCCTTTCCGGCATACTCATCTACAATGGCGGTGTTCTCGGCCTCATGGAGGCGCTGCAGGATCACCTGTTTGGCAGTCTGAGCCGCAATTCGCCCGGCATCGGCAGGCGTTGATTCTACGGCTACCGGTTCGCCTAACTGAATGCCCGGCTGGATGCGTTTAGCTTCAGCAAGGGTTATTTCCTTACGAGGGTCATCGACTTTTTCGACGACCGTTTTTTCAGCCCAAACCTTAACACGCCCGGTGGCTGGATCGATCTTGACCTGAATATTCTGATTGGGGGCAAAACTCTCTTTACGGTAGGCGGAAACGAGCGCCGCCTCAACCGCCGCCAGAACCACCTCTTTCGAGAGGTTTTTCTCGGCGGAGAGTTGAGTGATAGCGAGCAAGAAGTCGCTTTTCATCTCGTGTTTGCTCTCCTTATCTCTTACAATAAAAAAGTGGGACTTAACCCACTTCACAGGTTCTCTTCAACTAACTTTAAAGTATATCACGCTTCCCACACGAATGCAATAGATGTAAGCGCTGATAACCCGCCGAGTCAGGTTCATCGATTCCGTCATAACTGGGTATCTCAACTTTTCGTTTGACACCGGGAGAACGTGTGGCTAACATAGGAGCCACATTTATGTTAGCTCGAGTCTTGACCTGTGCTCTACTGGGTCTCGAAGGCACCATCGTCGAGGTTGAGGTCGATACCGCCCCCGGTTTGCCCAACTTCACCGTCGTCGGCCTGCCGGATACCGCCATCCAGGAAGCTCGGGAGCGGGTACGCTACGCCGTCCGTAACTCCGGCTTTTTCTTCCCAAACAAACGGGTGGTCGCGAGTTTGGCGCCGGCGGACTTCAAGAAGACCGGTCCAGCTTACGATCTACCTATTGCCCTGGGAATAGTCATGAGTTCCGGGCAGCTTTCCGCCGATGTCTCCAACCTGATTTTGCTCGGCGAGCTTTCCCTGGAAGGCAAGTTGCGCCACACTACCGGTATACTGCCGATGGTCGCCCTGGCGCATCAGAAGGGCTACCAGAGAGTGGTCGTGCCGGCCGAGGACGCGCTTGAGGCTTGCCTCGTTGACGGTGTCGAGATCATCCCCATCGATAGCCTGGCTCAACTTGCGTCCTTTTTATCGGGAGAGACCGAGGCTCCCGCCTGCCCTGTTCGCCCTCCAGAAGAAGCCCCAGTCCCACCGGGTAAAGGTGTTGACATGACCTTCATCAAGGGACAGGAGCATGTGAAACGAGCTCTCGAGGTGGCCGCTGCCGGCGCACATAACGTCGTCATGTCGGGACCGCCCGGTTCCGGCAAGACCATGCTAGCGCGGGCGCTGACCACCATTTTGCCACCACTGACCAATGAAGAGGCTCTTGAGGTTACCAAAATCATGAGCGTCGCTGGCTATCTGAGACCGGGCAAAGCACTCATCAAGGAGCGTCCGTTCCGGGCTCCCCACTACACGACTTCGGCGGCCGGATTAGTCGGTGGTGGCCATTGGCCACGTCCAGGCGAGATAACGTTGTCGCACCGCGGCGTGCTTTTCCTGGATGAACTGCCGGAATTCGGCCATAATATGCTTGAGGTTTTGCGGGCTCCGCTTGAGGATCGAGTAGTGACCATATCCCGATCTCAGGGTTCGGTAACTTTTCCGGCTAACTTTATGATGGTTGGTGCCATGAATCCCTGCCCGTGCGGTTATTTTGGAGACAGTCTCAAGGAATGCCGGTGTCAGACTTCGGCCATCACCCGCTACCAGGCAAGGCTGTCAGGACCGTTTCTTGACCGTGTCGATATATTCATTGATGTCCCCAGAGTGGACTTTGATAAGCTTTCGGGCGGGCACAACGGCGAGGCATCATCAGTTATCGCCGGACGGGTTATGGCGGCTCGTCAGATCCAGACCGACCGGTTCCACGGCACTCGGCTGAACGCCAATAACGATATGGCGGCTCCGGAGATTAAAAAATACTGCATCCTGGATCCGGCCGCTGAAAGCCTGTTGCGCACCGCGATGCGCCAACTATCTTTATCCGCGCGAGCCTTTCACCGGACATTGAGACTCAGCCGCACCATCGCCGACCTCGACGGCAGTGAGATAATAAAAGCCCATCACATGGCCGAGGCGCTGCAGTACCGGCCACGCCTCAACTCTTAGGAAGCATGATGGACACCGAAACAAATGTAGATGAAAAACCGCGCCAGGGGTGGTTTGGTAAAAACCTGCGCCGGAATTTTCTAGCCGGCCTCCTAGTTCTCGTGCCCGTAGCCATAGTCATTTTCGTCATCCTGTGGTTCTTCCACACTATCGACGGGATTCTGCAGCCCATCATCAGGCTTTTTTTCGGCCGCACCATAACCGGCCTCGGATTTGCTATCACTTTCGTGCTGATTTACCTTGTCGGCGTGCTCGCCTCCAACATCGTCGGCCGGCGAATTATTCAGTTCGGAGAATGGCTGGTGTGTAAACTGCCGGTGCTCGGCCAGCTTTACAACGCCGCCAAGCAGGCCATGTCAAGCATCTCCGGCCTCTCCCGGACCAAAGCCGCTTTCCGTGAGGTCGTCCTGATTGAATATCCAAGGAAAGGTCTAAGGTCAATCGGCTTCGTGACTAATGAAATTATTGATTCCGAGGGGCGGAAACTGACAGCGGTGTATCTGCCGACGACACCAGTACCGACTTCGGGTTGGCTCATCCTGGTGACGGAAGACCAGTTGATCCGTACCGACATATCCGTCGATACGGCGATGAAAATGGTGATCTCCGGGGGGATTGCCTCCCCGCCGGAACTGGGAGCCAGAGTTGACGGATCTCAGGGCTCTTAGTGGAGCCAGACCCACAACCCGAGAATCAGCAAGCCAACCCCAATGGAAATCCAGCCGCCTATTCGGAGGGATCCCGGCTCCGGCCTCTCTGGGTTGTGAGTCACAAATTCCCTCAGGTCCCGCTTTCGCGACAAAGCATTGTAATAGCCCCTCTCCTCAGCGACCCCGCTCAGAATCATCACGAGGCCGACGGCGAGAAACAGAAAGCCTAAGACAAGGACGATGATGCTTTGTCCTGACACGCCCAGCCTCCTTTACGACAATCTGTTTCGAATTCGACGCGGAGAGTAATTTTTAGAATTATAGTTCGTCGCCTGCCGGTTATCAAGAATTATATAATTTCAATCCGCATGGTTGTGAAACAGAAACTGGAAGCCCAGAGGGCTTCCAGTTTCTTCGGCTCGGTATCTGGAATTATTTAACTTCGACGGTCGCGCCGACGGCTTCC
This sequence comes from Dehalogenimonas etheniformans, assembly GCF_014672715.2. Lineage (NCBI taxonomy): Bacteria > Bacillati > Chloroflexota > Dehalococcoidia > Dehalococcoidales > Dehalococcoidaceae > Dehalogenimonas > Dehalogenimonas etheniformans. The sequence goes on from NZ_CP058566.2 coordinate 1,153,075, forward strand.
AGCTTGGATTTGGCGGCAGCCGCCTCGTCCTTGCTGATGGCTTCTTTGACGGCCTTGGGAGCGGCCTCAACCAGGTCCTTGGACTCTTTCAGGCCCAGGTTGGTGAGTTCGCGGACGACGCGGATAACGTTGATCTTGTTGGCGCCGACATCCTTCAAGATGACGTCAAACTCGGTTTTTTCTTCAGCGGCAGGAGCAGCGGCGGCACCACCAGCGCCGGCAGCCGGGGCGGCAGCGGCCATCATCGGGACGGCGGCGCTCACGCCGAATTTCTCTTCGATACCCTTTTTAAGTTCAGCGACTTCGAAAAGGGTCATTTTTTCAATTAACGCCAGGGCTTCAGTTACGTTCGACATAGTTCTCCTCATTTATTCCGTTTATTATTTTGCTTCCAGTTGTTTGATTCGGGCTTCCAGGACACCTACCAGACCGGCGGCGGGAGCGTTGAGCACACCGACAAGTCCGTACAAAGGACCCTGTAAAGCACCCAGAACTTGACCGATAACCACCTTTTTGGGCGGCATCTTTGACAGTTCGGTCACCTGAGGTATTGTGATCGGCTGGTCTCCCAGAAAACCGCCGGCGATCGTCATCGTAGACTTGGTACTGGTGATGTGATCTATTATCAACTTGGCGGGCGCGGCAACGTCTTCGCCGTAACCGTAAGCCATGGCGATCGGACCGTCGAAAACGCTTTTTAATGCGGCTTTTTTGGCCCCCCCCGCAGCATTCCGGGCCAGTGTGTTTTTAACTACCTTGAATCCCATCTTGGCGTTTCGAAGCTTTACCCTCAGCGTGGTCAATTCGGCTGTCTTGATACCACGATAGTTCGTGATAATCGCCACGCTGGACTCACCGATGATCTTTTGCAGTTCGTCAATAGTCTGGCTTTTCTTGAGCCTTACCTTTGCATTTGGCATTCTAATATCACCCCTTTCAATTAAAAAGTCCTTGTGCCACGCACAAGGACTTAAAAATCAAACTCAGGGAGTTTTGATGTTTTCCTCGGCTGGCATTCATTAAGTCCCTATTAAATCGGGACACCGGCTGTCTAAGGATATTCAATTATCGCAAACTATACTATCACCAAGCGACCCGATGACGCAAGGCGCCGCCATTTACCATTGTTACTATGCGCCGCCAAGGGCCATGGTCGGCCGCAGGTCCAACTTGAATCCGGGACCCATGGTGGTTGTCACATAGACGCTCTTAATATACTGCCCTTTAGCCCCGGAAGGCTTGGCGCGGACGATGGCCTCCATCAGGGAGGTCAGGTTCTGCATCAGACCAGCTTCATCAAAACTGGCTTTGCCGAGAACGGTATGGATGATGGCGCTGCGGTCTAGTTTGAATTCCACCCGGCCCATCCTGGCTTCTTTGATGGTCTGCGGCAAATCTCCGGCGGCCACAACGGTACCGGCCTTGGGATTAGGCATCAAGCCCTTGCGGCCAAGCACCTTGCCCAGTTTACCGACTTTACCCATCATGTCCGGGGTAGCGATGGCCATATCGAATTCGGTCCAGCCTTCATTGATCTTGGCAACGAGGTCGTCGGCGCCAACGAAATCGGCACCGGCGTCTCGGGCGATTTTTTCGGCGTCACCCTGGGCGAAAACCAGGACCCGGACCTTCTTGCCCAACCCGGCCGGCATGAGGGCCACACCGCGGACGACCTGCGCCGAATTGCGCGGATCCAGACCCATGCGGAGATGGACCTCGACCGTTTCATCGAACTTTGCGGTCGCGGCCTTTTTAGCCAGGGCGATGGCCTCGGCGGGAGTATATTCTTTACCCGCCTCTACCAATTTTTCAACTGCGTCAAAACGTTTGCCATGATCAACCATATTATTCTACCTTTATCCCCATACTTCGGGCTGAACCCTCGATGATGCGCTCTGCGCCGGCAAGATCGGCGGCATTCAAATCTTTCATCTTCAGGGCGGCGATCTCCTTGAGCTTGGCGCGGCTTAATACCGGAGCTGTATTGTGGCCCGGATTGCCCGCGCCTTTCTCCAAAGCCAGCGCCTTCTTCAGGAGGTCGGTGGCCGGCGGAGTCTTTGTGACGAAGGTGAACGATCGGTCGTCATAGATGGTAATCTCAACCGGCACCACCGTTCCGGCCATTGAGGCGGTGCGTTCGTTATATTCTTTGCAGAACCCCATGATATTGACGCCGTGCTGGCCCAGGGCGGGACCGATGGGCGGCGCAGGATTAGCCTTGCCGGCCGGTATCTGCAGTTTGACTATTGCCTTGATTTTCTTAGCCAATTATATCTCCCCCAGGCGAAGCGCTAGAGCTTCTCTACCTGTAAAAAGTCGAGTTCGACCGGAGTCTCCCGGCCAAACAATGATAACAGAACCTTGATCTTGCCTTTTTCGGTGTTGACTTCGTCGATGACACCGATGAAGTCGATGAAAGGACCGTCGATAACCCGGACGCTTTGCCCCTTTTTGAAGCCGACCTTGACCCTCGGAGCCTCCGCTTCCATCTGGGTTATGATACGCTGTACTTCATGGTCCTGAAGCGGTGTCGGTTTACCGGCGGTGCCGACAAACCCGGTGACGCCGGGAGTGTTGCGCACGATCTGCCAGTTGCGGTCGCTCATGTTCATCTGGACGATGACGTAGCCGGGCAGGATCTTGCGACGCACGCTACGCCGCTGGCCGTTTTTGACCTCCACCTCTTCTTCGGTGGGGACCTCCACGCGGCCGATTTCGCTTCCCAGGTCGAGCGTTTGGATCCGCTCGCCGAGATTCTTCTTTACCCGCTCCTCATGCCCGGAGTAGGTATGAACGACATACCACTTCATGTTGTTTTCGGTCAATTTATAATACCTTTAAGGCGGCTACTGGATCCTGTTATTTCAACAGGAAATGGTCGACCAGGAAAGACAAACCGTAGTCCAGCGCGCCCAGGACGGCGCCGACGGCGAAAGAAACCACAAGCACCATCACGGTCAATTTGCGGATTTCATCGCGGGTAGGCCAGTTAACTTTTTTAAGTTCGGCGATTATATCGCCGAAGAAACTGGGCTTGGCGGGAGTCGCCGGCTTTGCAGCCGGCGACTTTGAAGCCGTATTTTCCATAGTGTCAAGTTGCCCCCGCGGCGTTACTTCGTCTCCTTGAATTGACGATGGGTCTGACAACGGGGACAATACTTCTTGATCTCCAAGCGGCGGGTGTCGTTGCGCTTATTCTTGGAAGAAGTATAAACCCGCTCGCTGCACTCGGTGCAGGCAAAGGTTACAACGATACGATTTTCCGATTTAGGCATATTACTCCAGGATGCTTGAGATGGCACCGGCGCCGACGGTGCGTCCGCCTTCGCGGATAGCAAAGCGGAGACCGGCTTCCATGGCCACCGGGTAGATCAAGCTGATCTTCATTTTGATATTGTCGCCCGGCATAACCATTTCGACGCCTTCGGGCAACTCGATGTTGCCGGTGACATCGGTGGTGCCGATGTAGAACTGGGGCTTGTAGCCGTTGAAGAACGGGGTGTGGCGGCCGCCTTCGTCCTTGGACAGGACGTAGACTTCAGCCTCGGCCTTGGTGTGAGGCTTGATCGAACCGGGCTTGGCCAGAACCTGGCCGCGCTCAATATCTTCACGCTCAACGCCGCGGAGCAGCAGACCGACGGCATCGCCGGGTTCTGCGTAGTCCAAAAGCTTGTGGAACATTTCGACGCCGGTAACGACGACTTTGCGGATGTCGTGGTGGAGACCGACGATCTCAACTTCTTCGCCGACCTTGACGGTACCCCGATCGACGCGGCCGGTGGCCACGGTGCCGCGGCCTTTGATGGAGAAGACATCTTCAACCTGCATCAGGAACGGCTTGTCTTTCGGGCGCTCCGGCAGCGGGATGAAGGAATCGACTGCATCCATCAGATTCATGATCTTACCGCACCATGGGCATTCTCTCTTGCCGCAGGCACATTCCAGGGCTTTGACGGCCGCTACCCGCACCACGGGAGTATCATCACCGGGAAATTTGTACTTATTGAGCAGTTCACGGACTTCCATTTCGACGAGTTCGAGGAGCTCTTCGTCTTCCATGACATCGACCTTGTTCAGGGCGACGACGATGGCAGGTACACGTACCTGACGGGCTAGCAGTACATGTTCGCGGGTTTGAGGCATCGGACCGTCCGGAGCCGAGACCACCAGGATAGCGCCATCCATCTGGGCGGCGCCGGTAATCATGTTCTTAACAAAGTCGGCATGTCCGGGGCAGTCGATGTGGGCATAGTGCCGTTTCGCCGTCTGGTATTCGACGTGCGAAATCGAGATGGTCATGCCGCGGGCTTTTTCTTCTGGCGCGTTGTCGATCGAGTCGAAACTGCGCTTCTCGGCCAGACCGGCGGCGGCCAACACGGTGGTGATGGCGGCGGTCAGAGTGGTCTTGCCGTGATCGACGTGCCCGATGGTACCGACGTTTACGTGCGGTTTAGAGCGGTCAAATTTCTGTTTAGCCATGATATCCTTTTATCTCCCTCTTTAATTTTCTCTTTGGAGCCCACAATCGGATTCGAACCGATGACCCCGTTCTTACCAAGAACGTGCTCTACCTACTGAGCTATGTGGGCAACCCTGTCATTATAGGTTTTCCGTTTCAAGTTGTCCAGCAAGTAAAGCCAAAAATCTGGAGAGGACTGGATTCGAACCAGTGAAGCCCTTTCGAGCGGCAGTTTTACAGACTGCTCCGATTAGCCACTCCGGCACCTCTCCATGTGTTGAGGCAAGCCCGAGAGGGGAGTCGAACCCACTAACCTACCGATTACAAGTCGGTTGCGCTGCCATTGCGCCACTCGGGCAGAAAGCTGGTTATTCTGGTAAAGAACCAGTTCCTGCATTCAAACAGAAAGATATTATATGTAAAACCGAACGGTTAAGTCAAGACTTTACAGCCGGTTATCAACAAACCGGTACCAAACTCAAGATGAAGAAGAAACGTGCGACAGGTGAGTTCTTTTACCACGGAATTTCGATGCGGCGGAAGGCTTCGGCCATCAAAAATTCTTCGCCTTCGGCAGCCGCCGACGCCCTCGCCTTGATCCGGTCGAGCCGCTGGAAAAAATCTTCTTCGACCTGGCTTTTGTGGCACTTAATGGCATCTATCTTTTGGCTAAAGGTGCCCGTGATGTCGGATTTATAATTGGCGTCTTCCGCCCCGGTCAGCCAGACCTCGTTCACCTTATGGGGTTCTAGTCCTTTGGCGAGCAAGTCAGGGTAAGCCATATGGTCGCGGGCGTAAGGGAAAACTGCATCCATCGCCGCCTCGCCGCATTTTCGGTGGTCGCGGTGCCACCAGATGTACCGCGTATATGGCGAGTGAGTTATAACCAGTTCCGGCCGGTATCGCCGGATCAGCTCCACCAGTTCTTTCCGCAGTTCAGCATCGGCTTCGAGTGCCTGGTCCGGGTGCCCCAGGAAAACGACATCGTCAACCCCAAGGGTCTTAGCGGCGGCTCTCTGCTCGGCCATCCGGATTTCTACCAGCTTGGCTGGGGTCATGCTCCGGTCGGCGGATCCCTTGTCTCCGGCCGTGCAGATCACGTAAACTACCTTTTTCCCCTCCCGGGCTAAGCGCGCGATTGTCGCCCCCGCCCCGAACTCGGGGTCATCTGGGTGGGCCATGATGACTAGCACATCCGCCAGAGGCATGTCATTCGACTCCGGCTGCTGTCTTCGACAAAACGTGTCGATAAACATTCTCCATTCTTTCGGCTACCGCATTCCAACCAAAACCCGTAACCGAATCGTGAAGTTTGTTCTTATCTGTGTTGCAATTTTCAAGCCACTTGGTTAGCGCCGGCGCCAATGCGGATGGCTCGTTGCCTGAAACGACCGAACCGGAAAAGCCTTCCTTTATTATTAGACTGGCTGCCCCGACGTCGGTCGAAACAACGGGCGTGCCGCTTGAAACTGCTTCTAGCGCTACCATGCCAAAGGTTTCTGAATATGACGGCACGGCCACCACATCAGCCGAGGCGTAATACCACGGTAATTCCCGCTGCGGAACGGCTCCAATAAATTCCACCCGATCTGAGATGCGGAGTATGTCAGCGAGGGTTTTGAGGCGTTCCAGGGCAGCCCTGGAATATTCGTCACCGCCGATAACAACCAGCCGACAATCCGGTACTTCGACCAGGCTCATCGCTTCGATCAGCTGGTCTATCCCTTTAAGTTTGTCCAACCGCCCCACGAAGAGGACCAGCGGCTTATCATGAAAGCCAAGCGTCATTCGAGCCTGTCGCCTGTCGATAGGTCTGAAAAGATCCGGGTCTACCCCGCAGGGAACGACGGATATCTTGGATTCATCACAGCCGTGGTGCCGAAGTATGGTGTCTTTTTCTTTCTGGGTCCCGGCGGTGAGATGTTGGCATCCGGTGGCGATTTCTGTTTCGGTGATCAGCCTTATCGCCGGTTCGTTTTCTCCCAGGCCAAGCTCGTCTTTGGCAGCCCCGATGGTATGGAAACCGAAAATTTGCGGCACGTTCCATTCTTGAGCAAGCCTCAGGCCAACTTCCCCGGAGAGCCAGTAATGACTGTGGACAAGATCGTACGAAGCGCCGTCGGCTATCCGGAAGGCTTCGAGGTTATCGTGAAATTCCCGCAGGTGATTGTACTGAGTGAGTTTGCCCATTTCTTCGACAGCGCCGGCGGTGATATGTATCAGCCTGGCGCCGGGTGCCAGGTACTCCCACTGGGCGTCCCTTGGATCGTGCGCCCGGGTGTATACATCGATCAGATAACCCCAGCGAGCGAGAGCAGCGGCCATTTCCCGGATGTAGACATTCATTCCGCCGGTATCCCGTCCTCCCAACTGCCCGATCGGACAGGAATGGACCGACAACACGGCGATACGCAACTGTTCTGCCATCAGGTTAGCTCGATTCGCAGGCGGGACACGGGGATTTCGATTCCACCGAGATGATATTTATATGTTTCGGCGCCCTTGAGAAAATCGTACCGGGCCATCTTCTGCTCGATAGCATCCTTTATCGAATACACTTTGGACAGCAAACCGACGGATAATGATGAATATTTCGGGTCGTAACCGCTGTTATAGAGATATCTGATTCCATTATAATCAAAACACATAACACTGGCTACAATTTCATTCCCCATTTGGAGGTGCCCGAATCGCAGGAATCCAGCCTGGTTCATCGACTCGGCCATCCGCCTAAAATAGGACTCCATCTGTCCGGTCATGAATTCGGCTTTATCCGCCCTGCTTATTCTCAACAGCCTGATAAGAGTGGTTAATTCTGCGCCGACGTTTCCGGGTGCCGTTATGTCAAATCGGATTTCCCCCGCCTCCTCCAGTCTCCTCATTTTACGGCCGATCTCATGTCGTTGGTGAGTGGTCAGGGATAACAGATAGTCATCCCAGATCGCGGGCAACGGCATATCCAGCGAGACATCGGTATCGGTAAGTTCGGCGCTTTTGCCCCTGGACTGTACCAGGGGTAAAAGGTGTTTCACCGCCAGAGAGTCCGGCCTGAGCGATTCAAGTTCGATCGTTTTGATGTTCGAACGGTTAAGTTCTTCAAGGAGCGAGTCGAAGAAGTGGGCCTCAGTACCCGGTTTTACCATGAAATCCAGGTAATCGCAGACATCGGCGCTACCGATAAAACGCGCCGCGTCCCCATGAATGCGCAAAGGCGCTATGCCGAGGACCACGCCATCCGCCGAGATCTCTTTGAGGAACAGATCATCGCCGTCCCGGAAGTTTGCCCACCACGCCTCGAGCCATTCAGGTGTTACAAACGGATGGGGTGCCTTAAAGGTTTGTTGATATCCCTGCCAGTTGTCTCTCAACTGGGCAATAGTCAAAGATTCCAGGTGTGTCGGCATTTTTTAAAGGATAACATGCCGGAGATTTGAATCCAAAAACTCCGAAATCAAAATCGTTCGATTTCTTCTACGGCCAGGAGGTCTTGTGCAACAGGCAAGCGACAAAGTGACCGTTACCCGCGTCGTTCAACAGAGGTACGACATTCTTGCATTCCTCGAATGCTTTGGGGCAGCGGGGATGAAAAACGCAGCCCGAAGGAGGATTCAACGGGCTGGGCGGTTCGCCCTGCAGCAGGATGACCTTCCGTTTAGCCTCCACCTTGGGGTCCGGCACAGGGACGGCCGAAAGTAAAGCCTGGGTATATGGGTGCAGCGGACGCTCGTATAGCGCATCGCGAGGTGCTATCTCCATGATTTTGCCAAGGTACATCACCCCTACCCGGTGGCTTATGTGCCGGACCACTGAAAGGTCGTGTGAAATGAACAAATACGCAACACCGAATTGACGCTGGAGGTCGTCTAACAGATTGAGTACCTGAGCCTGGATGGACACGTCAAGTGCGGATAACGGCTCGTCGCAGACAATGAATTCAGGTTGCAGCGCCAGAGCCCTGGCGACTCCGAGCCTCTGCCTCTGGCCGCCCGAAAATTCATGTGGATACCGTTCAGCCATGTATGGGGCGAGCCCGACAATATCAAGCAGTTCTTTTACCCTATTCCGGCACTCGTCTTTACTGGCATGATGCAATCTCAACGGTTCGGTGATGATATCATAGGCAGTGAACCGCGGATTCAAGGACTCATAGGGGTCCTGGAAGATTACCTGGAGTTTAGGCCGGAATGGTCGCAACTGTTTATCCGTGAGTCCAACTAAGTTCTTTCCCTTGAAACTGACTTCGCCGGATGTCGGCCGGTGGAGTTGCAGGACGCATTTACCTACTGTGGTCTTGCCGGACCCGGATTCGCCCACAAGCCCCAGGGTCTCCCCGTGGTGCACCGCAAAAGTAACCCCATCGACGGCCTTAAGTTCGGTGACTTTTTTCCGCAGAAAACCGCCTGATCCTATCGGGAAATATTTGGTGAGGTTATTGACTTCTACTAAGACTTCGTCTTTTGCCAAGGCATCTCTCCGTTGATCGCGACAAGACAACTGGTGAAGTGTCCAGGCGTCATTTCTACCATCTTGAATTTCATGACGTCGCATTCACCCTTCACGAAATAACTGCACCTGGCGGCAAACGCGCAGCCTGAAGGCGGACAGATTAAATCTGGCGGTTGACCCTCGATAGAGCGAAGACGCATTTTCCGCGGCTCATCCAAACGGGGAACTGAACCAAGGAGGCCCACCGTATAAGGATGTAAAGGATTATGAAAGATCTCAACGGCAGTTCCATTCTCAACCACCCGCCCGGCATACATCACGTAGACACGATGCGCATATCGGGCAACAACACCCAAATTGTGGGTGATCAGAATGAGAGCGCTATCCAGATCTTTAACAATACCTTTTAACAACTCAAGCAGTTGTGCTTGAATGGTGACATCTACGGCCGTAGTCGGCTCGTCCGCAATGATGAGTTTCGGTTGGCAGGAGATAGCCATAGCGATCATCACCCGCTGGCGCATACCACCGGAAAAATGGTGCGGGTAGCTCTTTGCGCGTTTTTCAGCTTGAGGGATACCAACCTTCTGTAGCAGGTTAGCTGCCTCGGCCAGAGCAGCTTTCTTTTTTAGCTCTTTGTGAAGCATTAACGATTCGGTTAGTTGCCGCCCGATCGTCAGAACCGGATTAAGCGAGGTCATCGGTTCCTGAAAGATCATCGATATCTTGCAACCGCGAATCTTTCTCATCTCTTCCTTTGACAGGCGCAGAATGTCTACGCCGTCGAAGAAAATGTCGCCGCTGGCAATTTTCCCTGCCGGTTCGGGGATCAGGCGCATAACCGAAAGCGAACTAACCGTCTTGCCGCAACCGCTCTCACCGACCAGGGCTACGAGTTCGCCCCTATCGACGGTGAAGGAAACGTCATTGACCGCGTGGACGATACCATCCTGCGTATGAAATTCAGTGACTAAATGTTTTACTTCCAGAAGCGCCATATTATCTTTTCATCCTCGGGTCCAGTGCATCGCGCAAGCCATCACCCAAAAATGTGAATGCCAGCATTAACAAAGCAATAGCCGCGGCGGGAATGATGACAAGATGAGGGTACGCATTTAACACTGCGAAGCCATCGCGAATCATTGCGCCCCAGCTTGGAGTCGGCGGTTTGATACCGATACCGATATAGCTTAATGCGGCTTCGGCGAAGATCGCGCGGGGTACGCCGAATGTTATGGCCACGATCACTGGACCCAGCGCATTTGGTATCACATGCCTCATCGTTATATAGCGGCTGTCACCGCCCAGCGAGCGAGCAGCAGTAACGAAATCACGTTGTTTCAATGACAGCACCTGACCGCGTACCAGACGCGCGATGCCTACCCAGGATACTAGTCCGATAGCCAGGAAGATCACGAATATTCCGCCGCCGAATTTGGCAAAACTGGTCTCTCTCATTACGGCACTAAGCAGGATAATTAACAGGATGTCGGGGAAAGCATACATGATATCCACGAAGCGCATTAGGACATTATCTATCTTGCCACCGATAAACCCGGCGAAAGCCCCTATGGGTAATCCAATAAGAAGGACGATAAATTGCGTAAAGAATCCGACCATTAACGAGGTTCGCGCGCCGTACAGCATCCGTGCAAAGACATCGCGCCCCAATTCATCGGTGCCAAACCAGTGAACGGTACTTGGTGGCTGCATAACTGCAGAGTAATCCTGGAAGGCATAATCATAAGGGGTGATCCAGGGTGCAAAAATAGCCGCCAATGCGATAACGAGAACGATAAGACCGCCAACGACTGCTAATTTATTGCGACGCAGCCGGATCCATGCGTCGGCCCACAGCGTGCGGTGAACTCGCGTGGTCACCAATTCAGGCGAGGACGGCATAGAATTTCGTTCTGCCGCTTGATCAATCATAGCGGATCCTTGGATCTATCACAGCATAAAGTACGTCAACGACTAAATTCACCAAGGCTACGGCAAAAGCGTAAAAAAGAATCGCTCCCATAATCAAGCCATAATCTCGCTGAAAGACACCTGCCACAAAAAGCCGGCCTATGCCCGGTACGGAAAACAAAGTTTCGATAATAAATGAACCTGAAACGAGGGCAGCCAATTCAGGCCCGGCAACGGTGACCACCGGGATCATCGCATTCCTTCCGATGTGCCTGAGTAAAACTTGCCGCTCAGGTAAACCCTTTGCCCTTGCGGTACGTACATAGTCTTGTCTAATGACGTCGAGCATTGAAGCGCGGGTAATACGTGCCGTATAAGCGGCTGGCAATGCTGCTAATGCCACCGCTGGCATGATGATAGGTTGTATCCCTCCCCATCCGCTGGTTGGCAACCAATGTAACTGGATAGAAAATATATACATTAGGAAAATGCCGAGAACAAATCCTGGAACGCTGGCAAAAATCGTGGCGTACCCGACTGAAAAATAGTCTATAAATGAATTTTGTTTAAGCGCAGCTGCAATACCCAGACCCACCCCTAAAATAATCGCCAAGGCAAAAGCCGTAAGTCCCAATATCGCACTGACGGGAAGACCTCCCATAATGATATCTGTCACGTTACGATCTTGGTAAATATAAGAGATCCCCAGGTCGCCGTGTAAGGCGTTCCAGATATAAGTCCCGAACTGGACGATGAGAGGTTTGTCCAGTCCGTACTTCTCATTCAGATTTTCAATAACTTGGGGAGCTAGCGCTTTTGCCCTGTCCCATGGACCTCCCGGAACCAGGTGCATTAGAACAAAAGTGATCGTAGCTACCGCAAAAAGGACAAGCAGCATCCATAAAAGGCGGCGAGCGATGTACTTAGCCATTACACAAATCCGGATACGAAGCAGGGGATTGGGACCGTCCCAATCCCCTGCTTGAATAACTGATCATCAACCGGGGGCTCACTACGGAGTATAACCCGCCTGAGTAAGAAGCGTTTTGGCTTTGGCGGCATCGAATTTGTAAGCCGCGCCAATAGTGGCATCGTAACCCGGCATGCCCGGCGGAATCCAGCAAGTAGTCGGATGGCCTACGCCGCCACGAATAGTGTTGATGTAGGTATCGCGGTCGATTGCGGTGGCCAATGCCTGGCGCAGAAGCTTATTCGTAAGCGGGGCTTTGGTCATGTTGTACTGGAAAGCGTAGGTGGTCAGGTCGGCGCCACGTACGATCTGAGGGCCATAGGTTGGATCCGCAATAGTAGCTTTCTCAGTGCCGGCAGGAACACCTGTCATATCTATTTCGCCATTTTTGTAGGCAGCAAGCGATGCTTGAGAGTCGGTGATCTGTTTGAAGGTGATCTCGGTCAGGGTCGGCTTGGTGCCCCAATAGTTCGCATTTGCCTTAAGGGTGATGTGATCCAATGGCACCCATTCTGTCAGGGTGAATGGTCCGTTGCCGATGAGGTTGCCAGCCTGGAATGCAGCAGTTGATCCCTTGGAGTCGATGACGTCCTTGCGGACTGGATAAACCGGCCACAAGGCCATCACTTGCGGGAACGTCGGCTGGGCAGCTACAAGTTTGATTTGCAGTGAGGTGGCGCTAAGCGCGGTGACCCCGACGCCAGTTACTGGCCCGGTGCCAGCATTATAGGCTTCGCCTCCAACAATGTTGAAATACATCGAAGCGTATTCTGCGGCGGTATCCTTCGCTAACATGCGCTTGATGCTGTACTCAAAATCAGCTGCGGTGCATGGCTTGCCGTCGCTCCACGTGACGTTGCTCTTCAAAGTAAAAGTGTAGGTCTTGCCGTCTGCTGAGATGCCGCCGTTAGTTGTCGAGGGCAACACGGATGCAACTACCGGAACGAGGTTAAGGTTTTGGTCGAATCCCAGCAGGCCATCAAAAAGGTTGAATAAGATACTCAGGCTGCTCGCCCAGGATGCAATGTTGGTATCAAGCGTATTGACATCGCCGCCAAGGTTAAGGCGAAGTTTGCCGCTGGGCATGCTGACTCCGCGGAGCAAACGGTCGCCCATGACCTGCCCGTCCTGGCCGGTGGGTTTGAGAGTCGGTTTCAACGCAGGGGCAACGAGGTTAAAGCGTTCCCGGTTGAAAACGTAGATGCCGGGGCAATCATCAACAACTTGTTTGTGGACTGAGTCCCATAACGCCAGGCGTTTCGTGTTATCCAGTTCTTTCATCGCACTGGCGATATTTGCGTCTACAGTCGCGTTCGAATAACCGGATTTGTTGTTACCCTGGTTAGTCCCGTAGATCGTCTGAAGGAAGTTTTCCGGATCCGGATAGTCAGCGCCCCAACCGTAGAACGACCAAGTGTGGTTCTTGGCGTTGACCAGGTTCTGGAAGGCAGCCGATTCCATCGGTTCGAGGGTAAGATCAACATTCAGGTTCTGCTTCAGCTGTCCTTGAAGGAATGCGGCGATGTTAGGGTTGCTGCCGGTGTTTGCGAACTGGAATTTGAGTTGTGGTAACTTCTCTAGTGGCTTGGTGGTCGTGGGCGGAGCAGTAGTGGTAGTGGGGGTGGTGGTCCCGCCGCAGGCTTCTGCGCCGAAGACCAAGATGCCGCCGGTGATTACCGTGGCGCCTTTGACGAAGTCCCTTCGGGTAAAGTCCATACCATGTTCGGCCATTCCTAGGTTCCTCCTTCTAAATTTTGGACTGTGGACAGGGCAAAAAGCGCTGTCCATTTTGAATAACTTCTATTATATCTTCCAATGGTTAAATGTCAATACGCAATATTCAAAGTTCTATGATTCCCAAACTTCCGAAGGTGGCAAACAGTTTCCCATAAAGTGTTCTTTATGTCACCTACAAGAAAATTGCGGAGTGAGTGCCCGGTAATTACCCTGCGCTACCCACGCTTTCCAGCCAATGGACAGTGGTTATAAAGGTTATTTGATGTATGCAAAAAAAATATTTCTTCAAAAAGGCACCAAAAACGACACGAAACGCTTGACAACTCTTTCGTACCCATGTGCTATAATGGCAATCTCCTCGCCCCTATCAATGGCCAATTCCTTTTCATCCCCTCTCCCATTTTTGGGAGAGGGCTTAAGGGTCAGGGCGTTGCGGGAAAGGATTGAGGCGAGGGCGAGAAAATTCCTGCAAATGATGACTCGTGATTTCAGGTCATTCGTTTTTCAAAAGGCAAAACTTACCAATATTCGTTTCTTCACTATTGACCGATCGCGGAATTTTGGGATTCGTTTTCGAATAAAAACTTTTTCCCCGAAAAATCAAAAACGAATCGGGTTCGGGAATTTTGGTACAACGTGTCCTTGCGAGCCCGCGATAAAATCGGGGCGTAACAATCTTCCTCGGATAGTACACCGGTGCAATCGGGTGGGGGCGGCGTGGGGGTAGGGGCGAGCGGCTGCTCGCCCGCCCCGGTTCAATGTCATCCTGCGCAAGCGAAGCATCCAAGCGATGAGGGGTGTTGTATTGAATATTGGTAGTATTTGATATTGTTAGTATTTGGAAATGTTTCGTTTCATTCGTTTTCGCGCCCTTCCATTGGCAACAGAGAGGCTGATTCCGGAAACCGGAACCCGGACACGAGACCCGAGACACAGGACGACAACTGTCTCTCCGAGTCGTTTCAGTCGTTTTTGCATCGTCAGCGATGGGTGCAAGCAAAAGTCTTTAGTACCATTTACTATGGTTAAACATACCTAAGTACCATTGAAAACCCGTGCCCTATCTGATACGTTTATGTCAAGATTCAACACACAGGATTGACGTATGACTGTACCCATTGAGAAACTGCTGGAATTTATTGTCCTCCGCGATGCCACCGACTTACATATCACCGTGCCCAGCGTGCCGGTGCTCCGGGTCGACGGCGAATTGATCCCGCTGACCGAAGTACCCCCGTTTACGCCCCAGGACATCGAGAGCATTTTCAATTTGATCACCACCGAAGAGCAGCGCAACGCGTTCAAGGTGGATCGGGAATTGGACTTCTCATACAGCATGGACGGATTATCTCGATTCCGCATAAGCGCCATATCGCAGCGTAATTCAATTTCCCTGGCGATCCGGCCGGTACCGTTCAAAATACCGAGCATCGATGAACTTGAACTGCCTCAAATATTTAAATCATTGGTGTCCAAGTCTCGTGGCCTGATCCTGATCACTGGCGCCGCTGGCGCCGGCAAATCGACGACTCTTGCTGCTATGATCAATCATCTCAACGAAACGGTCAAACGAAACATCATCACTATTGAAGATCCGATAGAATATCTTTTCCCAAACGTGAAGTGCCTCATCCGTCAGAGGGATATGGGCGATGACGCGCGTAACTTTTCCAGCGCCCTGGTTCACAGTTTGCGCCACGACCCGGACGTCCTTGTCATTGGTGAAATGCGCGACCTCGATACGATGAAAACAGCGCTGACTGCCGCCGAAACCGGTCACCTGGTTCTTTCGACTCTTCACACTTTGGACGCGGCTCAGACGATTGACCGTGTAGTCGATATTTTCCCACCCGAACAGCAGCGCCAGATCCGGTATCAGCTTTCTCAGGTCCTCATCGGCGTCATGTCGCAGCGGCTGCCTCATCGTGCGAAGGGCGGACGGATCGCCGCCTTCGAGATCATGCTGAACAACCCGGTTATCTCACGTCTTATTCGTGAAGAAAAGATCTATGACCTGCAAGCAAATATCGAAGTCAGCCACAAGGAAGGCATGCAGACAATGGACCAGGCGATAGCCGACCTTATCAAACGCAAGGTTATCACCCGCGATGAGGGCATGTTATACAGTTCTTCCCAAGCCCGTTTACAACAGTTGTTGCAATCGGAACGCAGCACGGTATATTAGAGGATTGGCGGACCGTAGAACTATACGCGGGTTCCTAACGGAGTTTGGATGGTGGGCGCTATCAGTCAATAGACAGAACTTTTAGTTTAACATTCAGCCTAACTCCGAGATGAATTTGAGAGAGCTTGGATAAAGGTAACAATCTAGCTCATGTGGCGGTCAAAACTTTGAGTTGATTGGTTTAGGCTCTATATCAGAGGCTAAACACGGTAGCGCTTCGTGTTTACCAACGCTGAAATGTTAAAGTCAGTGTCAATTTTTGAATTAATGTCATATTTTTACTTTTTTCGGTGCTTATCACTTCCCACTATCCCGTTTCATTATGCTATCCCACTTAGGAAGGCGTAGGTATCAATTAGAAAGTAAAAATAGCTTTGACAGGAAACTGAACAGGAAAGTTGCAGGATAGTAGATTTAGCTTTGAACGACCCACCACAGGACACTAACGGGAAAGTAGGCGATACTGGAAATTAGCTTCGATTGGAGAGTTACTGGAAACTAACTTTGGGCGAAATAAATCAGTTGCCCAGCAGAGTAGAATAATCATAATTAAGCCATGACCGCCTGAATATTTGCAGATATTAAGTGAATATAATCAATCTAAGTCTGTTTTTTGAAATGCCAGGAGCTAGATATTATTTTGCTTAAGTTGGAATGGTCAGTTGCGAACAAACGGTTTTGGCTATCTTACAAATAATTTTGTGATCGGCTATAAAACAGAATATTTTTTGGTGTCAATGTTTAGCGAATGTGATGGCCAATCACTTTTATTTTTTAAATATCGTTGATGATTTCCTCTCAAGAGTTTTTCCAATAATTTGTTCAATTGGATAACTTCTTTTTCTGATAAATCAGAACCCCAGAACTCATCGAAAACAGTAAGCTTTTCATAAGCTACTTCAAGGAGTCCTTTGCCTTTTTCCGTGAGTGTGACATCAATCATATTTTTAGGTTTTTCTAAAAACTCCTTTGTAATCAAACCATCAAGTTCCATTCTTTTGATTAAACCCGTAACTGAATGCGGTTCGAGTGGAGACAATTTATTTATCTTGGCCAGTGTTGCATGTCCCCCAGAACCACCCAAGGTATGTAAAATAATAAATCTTTCAACAGTTAGGCCAAGATCGAGGAGTTCCTTGCTAAACACTCTATTGCCAATTAGTTGGCAATGATACAACAGAACATACAAATAGTGTCCGATCGTCAATTCCTTATAGTTCATAAGTTTCAATTATATCAAATCAATGATCATTCACCAAGTCCTAGTACTATCTGATGGACTTAATTCTTTCGTACGATTGCTAAGAAATAAATGATATGATATCGTATACGCATTCGTATACGAAGTCGTATACGTACATTATGAGGCGATGCGTGTAGCTATTTTTGCAAACGACAAACATGCTTCAATGTCAATCATAACCCTACTAAAACCATCGAAACCAATTTGGTGTTTCGCAAGAAAACCATACGAGTGCGACGTATTCAGGATTCCCTTCTTCTATACAAGTTTAAATGCTGCTTGTTTGGCTCGGAATCATCAAATTTGGATTCTTAGGAGGCGATATATGAAGCCATAATCGCAGTAAACATATTGTGCCATTTAATCTCGTCGAAAGAAAGGAAAGGTCGCATGTCAAAGTTTCATAGCATGGTCAGCCGCAGGCAATTTATGAAAGGTCTTGGTTTAACTGGTACTGCACTGGGAATTACCAGCTTAACCGCACCTACCTTCCACGATTTGGATGAAGCATTAACAACGACGTCGGCATCATTGCACCGGCCTTGGTACGTTAAAGAAAGAGAATACGGGGATATTGGGATTGAGCTTGATTGGAAACTCTTAAAACCTCGATTATCGACGATCGGTCCAAGTTGGCTTTCTTCCGCTAAGGAGGCGGCTGTACCCAGTTTCAAGCAGGCCGATTTCGATAAAGCTTTAGAAGCAAAAACTAAAGAGATTTGGCCCAATTACACAGGGCCTACAACAAGGGATTACGCTTTTGCAAATGCCTGTAGCTCGGTTGGTCTCGGAGGGTCATTAGCTGGTCCGGTAAACTATGCTGCGAATACCAAACAGGGGGGATTCAAAGTTCCACCAGCACCTACTCCAGAACAACTTGGCTTACCCAAATGGCAGGGCACACCTGAGGAAAACAACCTTATGGTACGGGCAGCATTGAGCTATATAGGTATCGGACCTGCGATCGGAGCTTCCGAATTAGACGAAAAAACAAAAAATTTTTTCTTCGTCAACCACAAACCTGATTGGGTTTGGGATGAAACTATTTCCCAGACTTATACATCCACAGATGGGAAAACGCAATATTTACCGACCTCAAACAAATACGTCGTGGTATCGAATAATATGGGGGCAACCGAATTGGGGCGTCGATCCCCATCAGTTTTAGCTGGCTCCCGAATTTTGGGAGCTAACATTGAAACAGTTTCTTATAGCCGGGTCGCATTCGCCAAAAATTTCTTTGAGGAGTTCATTCGCGGAATAGGCTACCATTGTTTTTACAATCACAGTCTATCGATGGCAAGCCCATGGGCTATGTGGTCCGGGGTTGGAGAACATGCTCGCATGGGACAGTTGTTCGTGTCGCCCCAGTATGGAGCAAACTTACGGACAAATTTTGTAGTATTCACTGATCTACCTCAGGCGTTCACTCATCCGACTGACGGTGGGGTTACCAAATTCTGCGAAACATGCGGTATCTGCGCTGAAAATTGTCCTGTAGGTGCGATTTCGATGAGGTCAGTCCAGCGAAGTTGGGATAATATGTGCGGGCAAAACTGGTCGAATGATGTCCAAGCTGGCGGTACTCAAACCATGTGGAATATACCTGGATACAAGGGTTGGAGGGTGGATATGCGTATGTGCCAGGGTTGCTGCAGTTGTAAATTCTCTTGTCCTTTTAATACCACCCGTGATGGTAACTTCTTGCACAGTGTCGTAAAAGCAACAGCATCCACTACTCCAATATTCAATAGTTTCTTCAGACAGATGGAGACAGCCTTCCATTACGGCAAACAGGACAAGGATCCTGAATCATGGTGGGATGACCCCGCTGCGTGGTCCATTTATGGTGCAGACTACAGAATTCTACAACCGTGAGTAAGAAAGGAAAGAATTATGCAGTATTTTGTTCTGTTCGTGTTCTTGGGAGCGCTTGTTGGTATAGGTTTTAGCCTTTTAATAAAGTTTATTGGATCTCGAAATCTTAAGGTGAAGTGGTATGAGTGGTTGATCGGAACTTTAGGTCTCGCTTTACTTCTAATAAGTATTCAAGCGTTTCTCGGCGCCAGGGCTGAGGACTTTAAGTTCGCCGCTTTGATGAGCCTGTTAATCTTAGCAGTTCCCGCTATCGTTCTGTTATTGGTCGCCTGGCAGTTAGTAGTGAGACATAAAGACCCCGTGAATAATCCTAGGAAGCTTTAAAGGTAACAGTAATTGTTAAGTAGTTGTTTTTTATTATTTTAACTAAGTATCAATAGCGAATAAATAGGGATTGAGATAAATTATCTCAATCCCTATTTAATTTAAGAGTTTTAACTTTCGGGTTCGTTGCTGCCAGGGAGAAACACCGGCAACCAGGCTTTTGCTAAAGCAGTTTCTTAAAAGGTGAAATCTATACCCAAAGATAATACTTGAAGAAGGAAAGAGTGCACTTCATTGTAGACATCGGATATAGAAACCACCGTTTTCCATTCTAAGATCCAGCTCGAGACGTCTTAAGAACTAATTGATAACCCTTTATCGACTTTAAGTTGCGATCTAAAACTGGTAAAAGGGCCTTTTGAACTCTATCACGTCCAAAGACCACAGGTATATTAGCGTTTTCTAGTCTCGACAATAATTCTATCAATAGCTTAACCTCATCTTCAGATAAAAAAGGCTTCCAAATTTCCTCCAAAACTGACGTTTGTTGTCTGGCTAACACCGTCAGTTTTTTGCCTTTTTCAGTAAGTTCAATCATGACCATGTTTCTTGGCTTTTCAAAAAACCTTTTTACCAATAAAGCGTCTTGTTCCATTCTAGACACTAGTGCGGATATGGTGTGCGATTCAAGGATTGAGTTTCTCACAATGTTCGAAAGGCTGGCTTGATCTCCGAGGCTGTAGACTCCTTCTAGGATAATATAACGCTCGATTGTTAACCCTAACCGCAATAATTCTTGACGGAATTTTTTTTGGTACAGGTGTTCGCCATTATACAATAGTGCGAACAGTGTAAGACCGACTCCATTCTTAAAAGATTTTGATTTACTCATAACTCACGCTTATATTCCGAATATGACTCCGACGTTCGTAAGAAACCCAATTCAATCACCGTTCATAGTCCATAGACCTACGAAGTATGTGTCTAAATATATTCTGGTAGCTTGTGTACGAACCTGTCGATATCCGCCCATCTCATACCCGCCTGTTCACTATAAGATAATCTGAAATCTATAAAAACGCAAATAACTGTGTTTACTCACAGAAGTGATCCTAACGTAAAAGCGCTCATAATTTGAAGTGCGTGGAGACTGCGCCTGGGTAGTATCTTGGCGAATCCCGCCTCTATCAATTCAAAGCAAACAGCGCGGATCAAAAATGGCATTTAATCCGCATCGCTCTTAAGTATTAATACTTATGGCCAATTGCTAAAGAAGCTTTTTCGAGGTATCTTATACGAATATCTGGTAAGATATCTAACTAGATAAACCACCTGACGAAGTTCTCATATACTACTCCGGTTTGCTCGTCTGAGGGAAACAATAAAAATTGGAAAAGAATGAATTTATATCAAATTTGACAGACGGCTGATCCGTTTGCCCTTGCGTACCTTTAATCTAAACCCCGCAAGTTAACGTTGGAAAAAATGGTCGTTACCCGAGCTGAATAACGTAGTAGGGGATCAAGTGAATCAAATATTGAGGGCAGGAAAAAGAACCCAAGATATTTTGACTTATATTAAGTATCACCCAGGAGCAACGTATGCAAATATCAGTAAACATCTGGGGTTATCTTCTCAAAGGGTCTCGTATTTGATCAAAACCAATAGAAGGAGGGAATGGCTTAATTCAGTATCCCAACCTAAATAGATCGAGTTTAAGGTAAACGTTTACGAGCATATTAGTCGTGACCCGGTTCACGACTTGCCGACTGATTTAAGCAAGGAGTATTAATGCAGACAAGAGTCTACAATATCGCCTTCGCTGAAAGTACCCGCCAAGCCTACCTCCATTTTTGGGATTGCAATCTGCACTGTCGTGGTTGTGGTTGTCAAAAGGTGGTTTACGATTTCATGCTCGACCGTAACATGCACCTTCACCTGGCCGAACCCCGCGGTATTGCCACCAGCCCCCAACGCTTTATGGACTTGGATGATGTCATTGAAACTCTCTTCGGTCTTGAGGTCCGGTGGGTACTCTTCGAAGGCCAGGAGTCATCACTCGATCCCTCGATGCCGTTGATCGCCGAAGCTGCCCACCGCAGGCTAGGTACCACCAACGTCCTTTTGACGAACGGTATGAAGATGCCCGACCTCCGGTATATCGACAAGGTATCGGTGGGTTTAAAGGCCTTCTCTAAAGAGCTGCATCAAGACTACACCGGCGAATCCAACAAGACTATACTCGAAAATTTCCCAAAGATCTTTAAATCTGGCGTACCGATGATGGCCGAAACAGTGTTAATTCCCGGGTATATTGACCATGACGAAATAGGAAGAGTCGCCAAATTTATTGCCTCAGTGGACCCGAACATCCGATATCAAATCGACGCCTACTTCAAGGCAGGCAATAACCCTTGGCGGCGTCCGACATCCGATGAGGTCGAAAGATCTGTCGCCGTAGCCAGGAAGTACCTGAATAACGTCTATGCCTACAAAGGTACCGAACCCAGGGAATTCGGCGTCAAGAGTATCTTTCCAACGGAGGAAGAGCTGGCAACTAGAGAACTGGCCCCGGCAGTGGACGCTTGCGAACCAATTCCCACCTAAGATAAAAAAATGAAGATACTCCTTGTCGTCCCCTCCCGTTCCTATGGCAACATGCCGAGATACACCAAGTTTCCCGACGAGATGCTATCTATTGGCGGCATGCTGGAAAGCCTCGGACATAAGGTCAAATTCATTGACTGCAACTTAGAAAAGAAACGTCCTGCTGACTTCATTGAATTCACTCCTGAGCTTGTCGGATTCTCCGTTGCGACAGGCCCAAATATCGCAGACGCCCTGTCTCAATCAGCTGAATTTAAAAAGCTCTTGCCCGATGTGAAAACAGTGTGGGGCTTCCGCCATGCCAGCGCCTATCCTGATCAGGTCCTTGCCGAGTCTTGCGTCGATTACGCCGTAATAGGGGCAGGAGAGTTTACTATTGCCGAACTGGCAGACTATCTGGAAAAAGGTAGTCCGCAATTGTCATCGATTAAAGGTTTAGCATGGAAAGATTGCTCCGGTAAAGCAATCATCAACGAGGTCCGGACTTTCATGTCTGATATGGACGGCCTGCCGGATCCTGCCTGGCATCTGATCAATGTCAATCGGTATTCGGATGTGACTCTGAATACCTCACGGGGTTGCCCCTACAAATGCACTTTCTGCTCCGATACTACCTTCTGGGGCGGCCAGATGTGTGACCTGTCGGCGGCTCGTATCGTTTCTCAAATGGAGAAACTGCATAAGGATTTCGGGATCCACCATATCTACTTTTCCGGCGAGCGTTTCGTCATCAACCGCAAGAGGCTTAGAGAATTCTGCCAGCTAGTCATTGCCAAGAAGTGGAAACTGACCTGGAATGCCCCAGTTTCGGGAGGTATCGACGAAGAAACAGTCAAACTAATGGCTAAGTCTGGCTGCACCTCAGTTCTCCTAGAGGCCGAGTCCGGCAGCCAGAGGATGCTGGATTTCATTCACAAGGACATCACCGTTCCAGAGATGGAAAACACCTTCTGGAACTTGGTGAAAGCCAAGATCCGCACCTCAGTTTATATCATATACGGCTTTCCAACCGAAACCATTGAAGATTTCAAAGCGACCCACGAAATGTTAGGCCGGTTGGATGATCCGTACTACATGTATAACCGTTTTGTACCTTTCCCGGGCAGCGTCCTTTTCGACTATTGCGTCAAGCACAATCTGGTGAAGTTGCCGGAACGTCTTGAGGGCTGGCCTGAGTATCTGATGCGCTTCTCAAATCAGGTCAATATCTCGGAGGTACCCGAAGAGATGATGTCCGAGGCGGCGGCGCACTGGCGCGCAACCTACGCTGTGCAGCGGTTCCGCTTCACTTTAAAGCACAATCCTGCTTATTTCTGGACGGCAGTCACCGACCCGGGCAAATTCTTCCGAGAACTCTGGGAGTTAGCCAAGTTCCACATTCAGGTCAACGGTTTCTACAAGATCGTTAAAAAGAAGCTCTCGACACCGGAAAATAAACCAGTCACCCCTTCCTGCGCCAAGGCCCAGGCACGATAATCGATGGGAGAAAGAAACATGAAAATACTTCTAATCAATGCCCCGGCTCTAGACTACATACAATATTACAACTCCAATGCCTACACCACCTTCGATTACGGATTACTGTCCATTGCTGCCGTCCTGGAACAGCACGGCCACGAGGTGAAGATCTGGGACGGCTTCATCGATTTCCGAAAGACAGAAGATTTCGTCGATTTCAATCCTTCGCTTATTGGCTTTTCGGTATTGGCTGGTCCGAACATGGAGGGATCGATCTCCCTATCCAAGGAGTTCAAACAACTCTTGCCTGAGGCCAAGATCGTCTGGGGCGACGTCCATGCCAGCGTTTTACCGGAACAGACACTGGCTGCCGAATACATTGACTTTGTGGTTATCGGCGCCGGCGAGTTCACCGTGCTGGAACTGGTAGAGCATCTTGAAAAGGGGAACACTAACTATTCTGATATCAAAGGCTTGGGTTACAAGGACGACGTAAAACTCGTCATCAATGAACATCGTCCGTTCATCAAGGACTTGGAGTCGTTGCCGGATCCAGCCTGGCATTTGATCGATGTTAAAAAATACTCGACGCCTGGCCTCAACACCTCCCGCGGCTGCGTCAACCAGTGCACTTTTTGCTACAACAAGTCCTACAATCAGGGTTACACCGGCTGGGTGTCGGCTCAGCACATCATCAGGCAGATCGATCATCTGCAAAACACATACGATATCAAATATATCCGCTTCAATGAAGACAATTTTACCTTCAACCGCAAGCGGCTTCGTGAAGTCTGCAATCTGCTGATCGCCCGCAAACGCAAGATCAAATGGAGTTGCGATGCCCGAGCTGACCTGTCCGAAGCCGATATCGCCTTGATGGCAAAAAGTGGTTGTGTCGACATCGGGCTAGGTATCGAAAGCGGCAGCCCCAGAATGTTGGAGTTCATTAAAAAAGATGTCACCGCCGAGCAAATGGCGGCTACCTTCTGGGACTTCATCAATCACAAGATCAGGACTTCGGTATACATCCTCTGCGGCATGCCGACCGAGACAATTGAAGACTTCAATGAGACCCAACGGTTCCTTGAAGAAGACTTGGACCGGCCTTACTACATGTTTCACCGCTACGTACCGTTCCCCGGCTCAGCGATGTATGACTATTGTGTAGAGCATAACTTGATTAAAGCGCCGGAAAAGCTTGAAGACTGGCCAGGTTACGTCAAATTCTACGGTCATAAGGGAGGTCACTTAAGCCAGGTGCCGGAGGAAGTGATCGAGGCGGCCGTGCAGAAATGGTCGACCACTTATGCCGTGCAGCGCTTCCGCTTCACATTGAGACACGACCGGTCCTACTTCTGGATCATCTTCAAGAATCCCTTGAAGTTCCTGAAAGAGTTGCAGGGACTTTGGAAGTACCAAGCGCAAGTACACAACTATCACCGGACCATAGTCAAAGAGCAACGGCAGAGAGTAGTTAATCCCGAAGTTTTGTCTCTTTCAAGATCTGGGAACGCCAACCATGTTGTGTAGTTATGAGGAAAGCATTTACCTTCGAATCCATGAGGAAATGGCATTCACGCCATGTCTAGGGCGCAAACTTGGAGCAGCTTATTTCACCATGGGCTGAAAAATTTCCCGGGCTAGTGCTCTGTCACCAAGCGGAGGCCTAAAAACATTTTGAAGGGAGAATGAATGTCAAATGGCATCCGGGAGAGACCGGATGACAACGTGAATTAGAACGCACAGTAATAAATAGAAAGGAAAAATAAATGTCTTCGTTTCATAGTACTGTATCGCGCCGCGAATTCATGAAAGGGCTCGGGATGGCCGGTACCGGCCTGGGTAGCGCTGCCTTTATCACACCGGTGTTCCATGACCTGGACGAACTGATATCATCCGAGGACGCTGAATGGAATCGCCCATGGTGGGTGAAACAAAGAGAAATTGACAATCCCACATTGGAGTTTGATTGGAGCCAAATCGAGCGTGGCGACATGCGATCCACGTGTTTCCAACCTTATGTCTTGGCTTATTACTGGGGTGGGGTAAATGAATATAAGCGGGTTGCTGCTATCGCCGCCACTAAGGCCGCGCAAGCATTGGGCACACAACCTGGCTTCTACCTGAAAGACAGTGCTCTTGGCAGTGGGAACTGGAATATCATGAATCCTGCTTATTTTCCCAGCCATGTCACGAATTATTACTTTACTGGCCCAAAGACTGCTCCGACTCCAGAGCAAATGGGATTACCTAAGTGGCAGGGGACTCCCGAGGAAGCTGCTCGCATGTTGCGTCGAGCCGCCATTTTCTACGGTGCCCAGCAGGTTGGGTTTACCGAGCTTGGGGCAGGAGGTAGCAACGCACGGAAACTCATCTGGACTTACTTAATGGGTACGAACTATTTTTCAACCAAATATATAGATTCAGGTGTATGGCCGCCGCCCCCGGAGGAAGCAAAAAAAGTCAATATGGAGGATGTTGATCCGGGATACGAGGATGAAAAGGTTGTTCATTTGCCCAATAAGTCCCTGTGGGATATCAGTTTTATGATCGGGATGTCTAGAGAAATGTGGCGTGCGGGTCAAGGAACTAAAATCCAAAATGCCGCCGCGGGTGCTCGCTATCGTCAAATGCAGGTTATCCAGGGCTGTATGCAAGAGTTCCTAAGGGGGCTTGGTTATAACGGTTACGGTTATGCTCGAGATTTAGGTGGTTTGATGCCTGCCGGGGCTAGCGCCATACTGAGCGGTTTAACTGAACAAGCCCGCCACAGTGATTCCACCATAAGTCCTGAAATGGGTTCTATCGCCGGGTACTTCAGCTTGCTAACAGATCTGCCTCTTGCGCCAAACCACCCTATAGACGCCGGCATCTTCCGCTTCTGTCATACGTGTTACAAGTGTGCTGATGAATGTCCAACTCAAGCAATATCTCATGACACTCAACCCACTTGGGACTTACCGACACCGTATGGTAAGCCCAACATAAACAACACACCGGGCAAGAAAATGTTTTA
Organism: Dehalogenimonas etheniformans; assembly: GCF_014672715.2. Lineage (NCBI taxonomy): Bacteria > Bacillati > Chloroflexota > Dehalococcoidia > Dehalococcoidales > Dehalococcoidaceae > Dehalogenimonas > Dehalogenimonas etheniformans. Next base: position 1,179,249 of record NZ_CP058566.2, read on the forward strand.
TACGGACTTGGCTAAATGTCGAACTTTTATGGAAGTGACCCCTTATGGCAGTTGCATGAATTGTAGGCCTTCTTGCACCTTTAATGTTAATACAGCATCTTCAATCCACAAGGTGGTCAAAATGACCACTTCAACCACTCCACTTTTCAACAGCTTTTTCTATAAAATGGGCAAGACCTTCGGTTATGGAATAAAGGAGCCAGAAGAATGGTGGGACATGTCCTTGCCCTCCTATGGTTTTGACACAACGGTTTTCGCTAGTAGTGGAGGGTACAACAAATAAAATGGGATCAAAAACGGGGGTATGAATTTCCCATTCCGAATATTTTTCCGAGGTGGCGAGCACACTATCGAGCCCAGGTTGGGCGGTTATGGGATGAACACGGCTTGAGAGTATTCGAGAAAAGACCATAGATCCAGAAAATAATTGATTAGGAGAATCGAATGTCTAAGTTTCATAGCACAATGTCGCGACGTGACTTCATGAAGAGGCTCGGGATGGCCTCTGCCGGCATGGGCAGCTCTACCCTCTTTTCGCCAGTGTTTCATGACTTGGACGAGTTAATATCATCCGAGGCAGCTGAATGGGAACGTCCGTGGTGGGTGAAACAAAGAGAAATTGACAACCCAACTATCGACTTTGACTGGAGCCGTATAGAGCGCGGCGACCAACGGTTGACTTTATTCTTTCCTTATGTCTTGGCTTATTACTGGGGTGGAGCAGATGAGTATAGGCGCGTAGCCGCCATTGCAGCTGATAAAGATATTCAGCCGAGAGGTAAAGAACCTGGCTTCTATCTGAAAGATTTATCTCTTGCCAATGCTTCCGCGTGGAATGTTTTCGCTCCCAAGTCCCTCATGGCATCTTTTTCCTTAGTCGGTCCACAGTCCGCCCCGACACCGGAGCAAATGGGGTTACCCAAGTGGCAGGGGACTCCTGAGGAAGCCGCGCGAATGTTACGCCGAGCCGCCATCTTCTTTGGTGCTCAGCAGGTCGGTTTTACCGAACTTGGTCCAGGTGGTAGCGATGCGAGGAAACTTATTTGGACTCATACTATGGGAATAGCCTGGGCAAATCCAAAATATATAGATAATAGTACTTGGCCGCCGCCGCTCGAGGAGGCATGGAAAATAAACATGGAGGATATTGACCCGGGATATGACGACGGCAAGGTTGTACATCTGCCCAACAAACCACTTTGGGACATCAGCGTCATGATTGGGATGTCTAGAGAAATGTGGCGTGCGGGTAATGGCACAAAAATCCAACGTGCTGGTGCGGGTGCCCGTTACCGTCAAATGCAAGTTATCCAGGGTTGCATGCAGGAGTTCCTGAGAGGATTGGGTTATCAATGCTATGGCTATGCCCGAGATTTGTCAGGGTTAATGCCCGCTGGAGCAAGCGCCATACTGAGCGGATTGACTGAACAAGGTCGTCACAGCGATTCTACTATCAGTCCGGAAATGGGTTCTATCGCAGGTTACTTCAGCCTGCTCACCGACTTGGAAGTGGCACCGACTAATCCAATAGATGCCGGTATCTTTCGCTTCTGCCATACTTGTTACAAATGCGCCAACGAATGCCCGACTCAGGCAATATCTCACGATACTGAGCCTTCATGGGACTTACCGACTCCGTATGGCAAACCGAACATAAACAACACCCCCGGCAAGAAGATGTTCTACACAGACTTGGCTAAGTGTCTAACTTATTGGGAAGTGACTCCATATGGCGTTTGTTTCAATTGTAGAGCCACTTGTACCTTCAACGTTAATACAGCATCTTCAATTCACAAGTTGGTTAAAATGACCACATCAACAACCCCTCTTTTCAACGGCTTTTTTTATCAAATGGGTAAGACCTTCGGTTATGGAATAAAAGAGCCAGAAGAGTGGTGGGATATGTCTTTGCCATCTTATGGATTTGATACAACAGGTTTCGCCAGAAGTGGCGGGTACAATAGGTAATACATGGATGAAGTGAAGACCTAGAGGAATCGATATATCAGCCAAGAGGCCAGTTGGGACTGAAGCCTCTTGGCTGTCGAAAGCATGCTACATTGTAACGGTTAAGTATCATAAGAGGCAGTCCATGGGTCAGGAAATCGCTTAAACTATTTGATGATACGATTATTTGCTTTAGGCGTATTCAAAGATCGTTTTGTACGGTGTCCAGCCGATTTAGAGAAAAAACGTATCCCACTCTTATACTATTTGTACACAACTAATCCATCAGGAAGTCCAAAGCACCACCAAGTCTTGTGAATTTCAAAGGACTAATACTTTTGGACAATTGCATACCACGTAAGGATCTGTTATCCTATACGCCATTCTTATATGAATATCCTAAAGGATAACTATTCTGCGCAAACGCTAAGACTCCCTTTTCCTTTAATCGCCCCAAATCAGAGGGTAACTATTACAACAGATTACGACAATAACCGGTCATGGGTTAACCACCGATTGTAAACAAGCGAGGTAAGAGGCATGACATGACTTCCAGGAGAGACTAGGACTCGGTAATAGACGCTAGGTTTGTAAATCAAAATTTATTGAGGAGATGAACATGTCGGAGTTTCATTCAACGGTTTCCCGGAGAGACTTTATGAAAGGTCTTGGCTTAACCGGAGTTGGATTGGGAGCGGCAAGTCTAGCTGTTCCAGCATTCCATGATCTTGATGAAGTCTCGAGTAGCACCACTGCATCTTGGAACCGTCCTTGGTATGTTAAACAAATTGATGCACCCACGTTGGAAGTTAACTGGGAAGAGCTTAAGCGATTTGATACTAGGGATGGCAAGGCAATTGAACCTGACGAAGCAGCCAAGTTGACCTCCGAACAAATGGCAAGATGGGATGAAGCGACGCGGGCTAATAAACCGGGATATCGGATGCGGGACCGATCTTTGAGTCAAGCAAGTTGGCTATATGCAGCAGGTCCTCTAACTTATGATTCTTTCACCGGTCCAACAATGAACGCCATGTTTTTCAGGGAGTTCGAATCTGAGAAACGTTGGGCAACTTTGCCGAAATGGGAGTCTACACCAGTAGAAAACAGCAGAACTCTCCGAGCTGCTTTAAAGCATTTTGGTGCTTACCAAGTATCTTTCTTACCTCTCGATGACAATATGAAAAAGCTCATATATTCCTATAGCCTAGCGCCGGATAGGAGTCTTTCCAGACCAGTCGTATTTGAAGACGTTGAGAAGGCTTATCATTCGAATGATAAATATGTAATTCCTAATAAATGCAAATGGATTATTAATTACACAGTTCTACAATCGAATGAGCTTTCGAAGCGAACGGTTGCCCCTATCGGAACTGCTAGTTTTGGGAAAGGATATTCAGATCTTGCCATTATGGAAGGGTTTACGCAGCAATTTTTGAAGGGTCTTGGTTATCAAGGGGTGGGAGGAAGTACATCAACCTCCATACCTGTTGCATTCGGCATATGCAGTGGACTAGGAGAATCATCTAGGGCAAGCTTTTTGATATCGCCGGAATATGGAGCAACAGTACGACAAACAACGAATATCTTCACTGATTTGCCTTTGGAACCAACAAAACCCATAGATGCTGGCATCTTCCGGTTTTGTAGGACCTGCAAGAAATGTGCTGACTCCTGCCCGTCAAATTCAATTAACAAAGACTCAGAACCTTCGTGGGATTGCGTGACAGGTAAGTGGAACAATTCTGGCATTAGGGGATTCAAAAACAATTTTTCAAGTTGTTTAAAATATTGGTATCAAGGGGACGAAATTGGCTGCGGGATCTGTCAAGGAAGCTGCGTTTATTCAAAAACCGAAGAAAATGCAATGATTCACGAAATCGTTAAGGGTACAATATCCCAGACCTCTTTGTTTAACGGTTTCTTCCGCAATATGGACGATGTCTTCGGATATGGAATGAAACCCGATCTTGATGCATGGTGGAATGAAGATCGACCAGGTAATCTTCGACGATTCTAACCCTTCGAAGCGAAAGTTTTGTTTTTACGAGTGCTCCGGGTGAAAACCGAGGTTTGAGAACGGTCGGTTCAGAATCTGGGAAACCTACCGTGGCTTATTCGGATGAATCGGGATTTACCTGGAGCACTCGCTCCGTTAGGTAATAGGCAGAATGTTTTTACGTCTGCTGAAAACCAGATCGAGGAAGAATCCTTGTATGGTATCAAATTGTAGATGTTAGATTTTTTTAACTTCCTCCGTTTTTCTACTGCACAAATTTTCCTAAACTAAGCGCAAGCAGGATCGAGTAAATAGACTAAAATGATAATCCTCGAAGAACCCCAAAAATCTCTTTACGTTAACAATAGATTATTAGAGAAACGATATTTGCGCACCGATGTACTCGGGGAGACCAACGAGACTCCTGACGATATGTTTCGAAGAATCGCCAATATATTTTCTTCAGCCGAAGAGGGCCAGATTTCAAGGAATTCGCACGTCGTTAACCATGACTCGTACTACAATCTTTTGGCTTCACTCGATTTTTTACCGAATTCCCCAACTTTGCTAAACGCAGGAACTGAAAATGGGCAGCTGGCTTCTTGTTATGTTTTGCCAATCGATGACAGCGTTAATGGGATTGGAGATGCCCTTAAACAGACTATGTTGATCCATAAAAGTGGTGGCTCAACCGGATTCAATCTTTCTAGTATTCGACCAGCGCAGGACAAGGTAGGAGGGAGGGATCGTGTTGCCGGAGGTCCCATAGGGTTACTAAACCTACTTTCGGTGACGGCAGACTATATAAAACAAGGTGGGGTTAGAAGAGGGTGCAATACAGCATTGCTGAACCTTGATCACCCCGATATTGTCGAGTTTATCGGTGCCAAGCGCGATCCTGGGCGTCTTACGAATTTATACACAACCGTTTCTATCAAAGACAATTTCATGGATAGGGTGACAAGTGGCAGCGAACTCCCTTTAGTTAATCCGAGGAATGGTCAGACAACAGCGACAGTTAGCGCTTGCGACATTTTCGATTTGATCGTCGATCAAGCTTGGCGAACCGGTGATCCGGGCTTAACCTTCATCGACACCGTTAACAAGAACAATCCAATTCCACATCTCGGTAAAATAGAGTATATGTCGGGCTGCGGTGAAGAGGCACTTTTGCCTTTTGAATCTTGTATTCTTGGCTCCATTAATCTCGTGAACATGCTGAAAAAAGAATTAGATGGCACCTTTTCAATCGATTGGCAACACCTATCACAGACAATCCCTTTATCGGTCCGTTTTTTAGATACCGCCATTGACCTCAATCATTACCCAATACTCCAAAGCGAATTAATTAGTCGCCGAACACGAAAAATTGGACTTGGTGTCATGGGATTTGCGGATATGCTCATCCGTTTGGGGGTCCCTTATAACTCGGATAAAGCACTCGGCATTGCCGAAGCAATCATGAGTTTTGTACAAGATATTGCCCATGAAACATCTCATAAGTTAGCGCTGGATCGTGGCCCGTTTCCTGCTTATCAAGGCAGTGTCTATGAATTTGAAGGCATCACAATGAGAAATGCATCAGTCACATCAATAGCTCCAACAGGTTCCATTTCGCTCATCGCTGGTGTCTCGAGTGGGATCGAACCGTTGTTTGGCACTGTTTTTGTTAGAAACATGTTGGACGGAGAAAAGTTGTTGGAAGTCAATCCGTTTTTCGAGAGAGTAGCGCGTGAACAAGGTTTCTTTAGCTTCGCACTTCTAGAACGCCTGGTGTCGAAAAATCGGCTTGATCAGATTGAAGGAGTACCTGATAGCGTAAAAAAAATCTTTGTTACCGCCCACGGGGTGTCCCCGGAGTGGCATGTGAAGATTCAAGCCGCTTTCCAGAAATATACTGATAATGCCGTAAGTAAAACTGTTAACTTCCCTCGTGAAGCGAGCCGAGACGATATCGCTAAGGTTTTCGCCCTTGCTTATCAACAGAGCTTGAAGGGAATCACTGTGTATAGGGATCAAAGCCGATCTGAGCAGCCTCTTTGTACAGGAGAAGAAGGTATTAGATTAGTGCATCAGAGATACGAGTATCGTCATGAATGTTTGTGATTTAGTTCTTGCCGTTATCATTATGATAATTTTAGCAGCCTGTTATTGGGCATCAAGGCTCATTGAAAGGTTCCCCCCCCAAAAAATAGGTCAAGACCGACATGGATTTTTACAATAATACTTCTCCAATCGGAAAGCTCTCGGTTCTTTGCATTTATCACATCGTTTATGAACCTACGTTTAAATCGATCATCTTTCACCATTGGACCGAATGCAACCTGAAATGCCTCGGCTGTTACTGCAAGGTTGAAAAGCTGGATTTCTCTCTATTGCCCGACTGGCAGATACGGGTCTCGACCAATCCCCCGGAGAAAGCACCGGAGAGACTGCTGTCACTCGAAGAAGCATTGTCGATGACGAACGGCCTTGACATCGACCGGGCGATCTTCATCGGAGTCGAGCCCTCGCTTGATCCGGGGATGCCGGTCCTTGCCAGAGAAATGAAATCGAAGCATAAAACCTACAATATTCTTTTTACAAACGGCGTCACGCTACCTGATCTTTCAAATATCGATGAGGTTATCTTCAGCCTGAAGGCGGTGACGCCTGAGTCGTACAAAAACTACACCGGCGGGGATAACCGTAAATCAATGGCCAACTTCCGCCGCGTGTACAATTCCGGCAAGAAACTACAGGCGGAAATCACGCTGATACCCGGAGTTATCGATGCGGATGAAATCGAAAAGGTGGCGCGGTTTATCGCCTTGATCGACAATAAGATACCGCTACGGATCACCGGTTTCATCCAACTGTCCGGCCAGGCGTTTAGGGCGCCGACGGGGGTAGAAGTCGAATCGGCGGCAACTCTGGCCAAGCGACACCTTAAAACAGTCAATTACCTTTCAGGCGAAATGCCCCGGGTGGGCACACCGCCAATCAGATTGTTCTAGGACATAATCATGAGAATATTACTCGTTAACCCCGGTTCCGAAGTCAATCCCCGCTTCAAGACCTACGCCGTTTTCCCCAACGGGATTCTGTTCCTCGCGGCGGTTCTGGAACGGGCTGGCCACCAGGTCAAGGTCTATGACAATGTCGTCGACCGCAGAAAGCCTGTCGACTTTGCCGACTTCAACCCGGAGCTTATCGGTTATTCCGTACTCACCGGCCCGGACATCACCCAAGCTATCATCCAATCCAAAGAATTCAAGACCCTGTATCCCAAAGCCAAGATCGTCTGGGGCAATGTCCATCCCTCCTGCACCCCCGAGCAGACCATGGCGGAGGACTTCATCGATTACATCATCGTCGGCGCCGGGGAGATGCCAATTCTTGAACTCATCGATTACCTTGAGAAGGGTAGCCCCAAACTGGCTGAGATAGCCGGACTGTTCTACCGTGACGATGGCCGGATCAGGATCAATGAGCGGGCATGCGAGCTCAAAAACCTCGATGAACTGCCCGACCCTGCATGGCACCTTATCGATGTGCCTAAGTACTGGCAAGTATCTTTAAACACCTCTCGGGGCTGTCCCTTCCGCTGTACCTTCTGCTATAACTCTGCCTTCCACTCCGGTTACCGTGGCGATTTCTCCGCCGAGCGAATCATCTCCCAGGTGCAGCATCTACAAAAGACTTATGGAGTGAAATTCATCCGCTTCTTTGAAGACAACTTCACTTTCAACAGGAAACGCCTTCACCGCTTCTGCGAACTGGTCATCAAAAAGAAAATCAAGCTCAAATGGGATTGCGAGGCAAGGGCCGATCTGTCCGAAACAGATGTCGACCTCATGGCCAAGGCTGGCTGTGTCTCGGTTGGAATCGGCGTCGAAACCGGATCAAAGAGGCTGCTTGAGTTCATGAAGAAGGACATCAACCAGGACGAGATGCTCAGAAGCTTCTGGAACTTGGTCAAACACCATATTCTGCCGCGCATCTACATCATGGAGGCGGTGCCGACCGAAACACTCGAGGATTTCAAAGCGACCAAAGACTTGCTTCATACCATGGGCGACACGCCGTATTTTTATATGCGCTTTGTGCCTTATCCCGGGACGCCTATTTATTATTACTGCATTGAACAGGGCTTGATCAAGGAACCATCGTCGCTGGCTGATTGGCCGCATTTTTCGTTCAACATGGCCACCAAGGGCAATTTATCACAGGTGCCGACGGAGGTAGTGACCGAGGCTTTCGCCGAGTACGCCCGAACCTATGGTCCTCGTCGGGTTCGCTTCATGTGGCGTTATAACAAAGATTTCTTTCTCTCTTTAGTGAAGAATCCCCCGCAGTTCTTTGGGGCAGTCAAGGAACTTATCAAAAACACCCTGCCGGTGATGTTCAACAAGAACTCAAGTTCACCCGATATCAAGGTCGAGGACATCCGCACCAAGAAACTGGCAGAGGCTCAAGCTGGAGACAATTAGTGCCGATGAGAGGATTATGAACATAGCAAAAAGGGAAAAGGTTTTCGTGTCCTGGAGTGGCGGCAAAGATTCAAGCATGGCTTGCTATCGCGCCATGCAATCCGGTTTGGACGTCTGCTACCTGGCTTCAATGCTTACTGCGGATACAGGGCGCTTGTTTCCGCATTTTGTCACCGCTGAAGTGCTGCGTAGCCAAGCTGCAGCGATAGGGATCCCCCTTTTCGAGCAATGGATCGAAATTCCCAAAGATATCTCACATGACGTCCGCTTGAACGAATATGACGTCAAGTATTCTGAAATGTTGTGCCAGTTGAAAACAAAAGGAATCACTGGCGGCGTTTTCGGTGATGTCAGTAGAGGCAACAAATTTGCCCAGATGCATTGGGACAGAGTTGAGGATTTCTGCCGTCCGGTTGGAATGAAACCCTACCGGCCTCTGTGGGACCAGGATCGTGAACAGATGATCAGGAGCACCCTCGACCTCGGTTTCAAGCCTATGATCATCGTCGCCGATTCAGACATGGGGCCATCGATGTTGGGAAAGGTCTTAACACGTGAAATGCTTGACCAATTCAAAGACAGATATGAACACCTGCCCGATGAGAAGGCCAGAATTTACTATCACACATTTGTGGTAGACGGTCCTATTTTTAAGAAAGAATTAGTGATTACTGAAAGCGAAAAGTTTACATCCGGCAGAGTGTCTTATTTGGACATTAAAGGTGTTTGTTTGAACCAGAAATAAGATTCTAAGTGACAATACAAGCTTTTGTATGATGTCCAGCGGAATTCCGTCATGACATCGTTGTTTTTCGTATTAAGTTGTGACTCTAGGGTTGAGAAATTATAATGACCCTGATTTTCACTTGGAATCTCAAATGGATAACTCCATCAACAAGAGAATCGATGAATGTCTGGAATCCAGCAGATTCACTGAAACCGCTGGGCTAATTAAGAGTGTCTCCAAATATCTATTAAATTGTGGGGATTATTCGTCCTTATTGCTTTGGAATTCAAAATTTCCGAATGATGTACTGAAGGATGACTTTGAACTATCCATTATCTTCGCTCAAAGCTTGATTCATACCGGAGAAGTACATCAAGCTGGCAGAATATTGACGAGTTTCATTGAAAATACCGTAAATGCCCCAGGTTCATTCGCATTTCTCATCAGTGCCTATATCTGGCGAAGTGCGGCACACCGTTTATCGGGCAACCTTGAAAACGCCATTTCCGATTCAACAAAAGCAATATCGCTTTTAGATAAAAGTGAAGGGCATAACGATTTAAAAGCCTCTGCTCACTTTAGATTGGGGAATTGCCTCATTGATACCGGTAATCTCGAGGATGCAATCCATCAATTAAAACTGGCATTGGATCTTTCGACGGATACTTTTGATCTTGATCTTATCGCCCGCATTCAAAATTCTCTTGGTGCAGCATACATGCGACTGGGCAATATCACCAAAGCTGCTATTCACCTGGAATATGCGCGCGAAGCTTGGGCAAAAACCAGCAATCTTGGCGCTTTAGCTTCAACTATGAACAATCTCGCGTATATCTTTCAAAGACTTGGTCAACTAGCACGAGCCTCCGACATTCTTCAAACATCTCTCGACTATGCAAGAAGCGCACACGCAACCCGTCTCGAGGCAAGCATTCTCATTGCTTTAGGTGTGGTCCAGCGCGATCTCGGTGAATTGGAACAATCAACCGAAACACTCACTCTGGCTTTAGGCGTGTCCCGCCAAGCGATGGAAAAGAGTTTTGTCTCCTGGGCGAAAGCCGAATTAGGGGATACATACCGAAGGGCTAAGAAATATTCCCGGTCAGTCGGAATACTGAATGAAGCCATTACCCAGGCACAGGAACAGAACCAAGTGATGGAGATCGAAATCTTCAGGGTGTCTTTGGGCGCTTCACAATTCTTAGAAGGCGATCATGAGAAAGGACTTGATCTTTTAACGAGGACTTCTGAGAAGCTGGAATCCCTTGGAGATCAAGAGGCTTTGGCTCGCTGCTATTTTTTCTTGGCCTGTAGCAATTTCAGCATCAAGGAATTTGATAAAACGATCACCTGGTTAAATAAAACCTATCAGCTGGCCAAGAAAATTGGATACCACGAATATCTGGTAAACGATGGCCAAGATTTTCCTCTGGTGATTCAATTAGCCGCCTCAAAACAGATCGGGGGAAACTTTTTCGGCAAGATCCAGGAACGCATCAAGACGAGGAAGATAGAAAAGCGGAAAACAATTGCCGGTGTTGAAATACCTCTACCTTTTGAAATTGAAGTAGCTGCACTGGGCACCAGCAGCGTTCGTATATTTTCGAAGTCTGTGGGAGATGCTGAGTGGCGCAGCCAAAGAGCCAAGGAGTTGTTTATTTATCTATTTTGCCATCCGAATCAGACCGCCGAACAGATAATGGCTGCCCTTTGGCCCGATCAATCACCCTCAAAAGCCTTGAGTAATTTTCACACTTCTCTTTATAGGGCACGCCGAGCCACCTCACCCAGTATCATAGTTATGAACGACGGGCACTATCTCATCAACAAAGACCTTAGAATCTATTTCGACGTGTCGGATTTTATTCAACTGATGGAACCCAAATTGCCTGATGAGGAAGATTCCATATTTTATGAACGTCTCGGACAGGCAATTAACGTCTACCGCGGGGCGTTCCTGGAAGGACTACAAAGTGAATGGATCGAGACAGTTCGTCGAGAGTTGGAGGAGAAGTATCTTAGAACTCTTTCGATATTGGCTTGCTATTACAGGAAGCAAAAACAATTTCTCAAGGCTATACCTATTATCGAAAAAGCAACACGTGTTGATGAATTTCAAGATGATTTATACTGCGATCTAGTTGAGTGCCACATCGCCCTAGGTGATCGTCTTTCAGCACTGAGAGTTTACCAGAGGTATCATTCTAAGATACTCCGTGAGATCGGTTCCGAACCCTCTTCTAGGTTCCTGGAATTACTAAAACGTTAAACTAATAGAGTTAAGGTGCATCTGGATAAAGGAAGGCCAATTGGCCTTCCTTTTTTGTTTTGTAAGAGATTGGTCAGAGAAGGCCGATATGATTGGAATAAAAGAGAAAAAGGTGGTGATATCTTTGAAGAAGCTGTCGATTCGGACATTAGTCATTTTGGCGATTAGCCTGATCGCATCCCTAGCCACAGCTACGGCTGTTGCTGCAGGCCCTTTCCCGACCATGCCATGAAAACTAAAGGTGAGGGGCCGCGGTTAACGACCGAGGTCCCTCACAAATAACAGAAATAAAAAGATATGATTGAACCGAACAATGACGATTCAGTCCAACAATTCGACATCTCAACGTTAATCGGCGTTGATCTCAACGATTTTTCCGATATCGAGATTCTCGAGATCTTTTTTGGTCTTCACACTAATATCAATGACGGTCAGGCTTTAGCGCGAATTTGTGAAAGACGATTCGGATCGTTAAACAATTTGGTGAAAGCGTCTCCGAAAGCTCTGGCTAGAATTGGAATGCCTTGGCAAGCCATCTTGGCAATAAAATTCATTAACCTCATACAACGTAGAGTCAATCTTCCGTCCGAACTAAATCGGGTTGATGTGAACGGGTTAATAAATAGCATTAATTGAACTAGTCGACTGGAGTAATTGAATGGTGAGTTTTACGGATCTCTCCTGGGCAGCGCTATTAAATTATTATAAGTCCAATGGTGACAAGCGCTACCTTAAGCTGATGTCAGATAAATCATTCGTTCATCGCCTCCGAACTGCGCCTCACGAGATTCTTCCGGAAGAACTTGAACAAAAGCTCATTTTGGATCACGTAAATATAATAAATTTCGATTTATTGGTAGCTTGTCGTCTCGCTGAGCAGATTCTAAAAAAGATAGATAAAGTACAGCCGGAAATAAGGGCCATTCAAGATTTTTCAATTGTCGATGTAGATCCATTCGATCCAAGGACAATCGACTGTATCCAAACAATCTATCGTGAACTGTCTCAAGTAAATGGGCTTTGGTTAACCGGAGTATCGAAAATAGCACATGTATTAAATGATCAATTGTTACCCATTATGGGGTTGGATGTCATCGATCGATTCCCACAGATCAGAGAGCAAGGCTTTGACGGAGTCAGTGCATGGCTTAAGCAAATCCACGTAGACGCCGCCACCATTACAGAGGACTATCGAAGGAAAGGATTTTCAGGCAATCCAGAAACATATCTATCTGATCATTTGGGGTACACTGCCAAGGGAATTGGCAAGTCTTTGGTCAAATTCCTTGATGAATATTACTGGATATTCTATGGTGAAGAACTGCCTCTCCCGCCAAAATGGATTCCCTGTGATAAAAAAGATATCGCGGTTTAAGGTATGAACTAATCTGACTTTTGCGCAAAAAGGATACCTCTCTTTATCCATGTGTACCATATGAGAATGAATGCTCATTAAATCATTGGTGCCTTAGGTATGTGAAGATTTGACGAGTTGGATATAAGGGGAATATTTTCTAATAAGTTCAAAAAGAATATATCTACGAAATCGAACGATTGGGAGGGAAAAATGCCTGCCTCAGTATCGGACCTAAATATATTCTTGAATAACCCCGGTTGGGCTAGATTCATGAAAACTAATTTACATCTTCACACCCCGGCAACATCATGGGATTGGGATGCAGTCGAAGGACAGACTAGGCAGGCTAGTAATATAAGCATCGCAGAATACTTCGAGTCGTTAAACAAGACTTCACTGGATTTAGTTGCAATTACGGATCACAATTGTGTTTCTTGGTGCGGACCCCTGATTGAACTTGCAACAGCAGCTCGCAAATCGGGCAAAAGTAAGATTCATATCCTGCCTGGGGTCGAAATAACGACATATGAAGGTCCACATATCGTTGGAATTTTTGATGAGTCTTCTGATTTAGAGAAGATTGAGTTGATGTTGACTCGGCTTGGAATGTCCGGCAAAGGGGAAAAGGAAGATAAGGTTGGTAGGTTCCCGGGTGCCAAGTCGCCGCATACCATCCAAGAAGTATTCAAGGAGATAGATTCGTTGGGAGGGATCGTTGTCGGACCGCATGTTGATAACGCGGATGGTCTTTGGGGATTTAAGGATTTTAGATCACGTAATCAAGTATTAAATGACCAGCTTATTCGGATTTTAGCAGCACCATCTGGAACAATAAAGAAGGTGCGCGAAGCTGATGGGGCAGTGCGCTTATTGTTCAAGAATATGGATACGAAGATTATTACCAACTCTTTTGGATTTCTGAACACATCAGACTCCCACCGCCTAGAAGACTTTGAAGAGAAGGTGACGTGGATAAAGATGACCAGACCCGGCCTAGAAGGGGTTCGGCAATTGGTTTATGAGCCAGAATTACGTGTCAGTCATGAGATTCATGAAATCGAAGACAAAACAGGCAGGTTAGAATTTAGAGAAGGCTTCTTTTTTGTGGAACCCAGTCCGCTTCCTTACCCATATCCAAAAATTATTGGAATTTCCATCAATGGGGGGATGCTGGACGGATTGAAGGTAGCATTAAGCCCAAATCAAAACAGCATAATTGGGCGTAATTACGCTGGGAAATCAGCGTTATTAGATTGCATTAGGTTTGCATTGAATGTAATTCCTAGCGACCCGGATAAATTAGCCAAGTTCACGGATAGGATGAAGGCGTTTGTTGGAGATGGCGGAGATGTGACCTTATATCTCTCCGCCGAGGAAAAGACCTACGCAGTTACAAGGATTCTCACCTCGACCAAAGTTGGGAAGGGACCAAAGGGGGTGCCGCAGATCACAGGCGCCCCTGATGTCTATTTGTTATGGAATGGATCGGAATTCAAGCGCGAAAGTAGTAAGAACATCCACCAGGTGTTCCCAATCGAAGTCTATCCCCAAGGCGAGGTGACAAAGATAAAGGAAAATGCTGACCAGCAGATGCATATCGTTGATTCCCTGAACGGAATCAAATTATTAAAGGATGAAGTTGAATTGTTTGAATTGGGTGGTATTAAAACCATTCGGGGAGAACTTAAAGATAATCGCGAAAGCATCGTAAACAAATTGAAAAGAAAAGAAGAGTTGAATGAGGCAACATCAGGGATTGATCAGTTGCGGACCGAAATAGAAGATCTTGAATCGTTAAGCACATCGCCATCGGTAATCGAAAAAAAACTTTGGGCTGAACAAGAATTGAAGATTGAAAATCACACAAAGGAGTTACTGCGTTTCAAGCCCAAATGGAATTCAGCCAACTTGGTTCCGCAAACTCAAGATAATAAAATAGGGATAGAGCCGGGAGGAAAAGAGACTAGGGATATCGAATTCAAGCCTGAATCTGCACCACCAGCAGATTATTCTACGCAGGCGTCAAACATCTTCAAAACGACAATTAAAAAACTTGACGAAAGTATTTTGAACGGAAGTCATGCAATCAGTGAAGGTATTGAAAATCTTTCAGTGCTAGAAAAATCTAGGAAATCTCGATCCGATGAACTAGATGAAAAGATTCTCAATTCAGCAATACCTGGGGATGCGCGAGCAATAGGCGATTCGCTAATCGACCACATTACGGAAAAGAGGAAAACACTTGCAGGGTTGCTCGATCAAAATAGGGAATTAGAGGGAGTGGAAAAAGAAATTGCAGAGCTAATTCGCATGCGAAAAGAACTTCTGCAAAGATACGGCGAAAAATGGAGCGATATAAAAAAGAAGCGACAAGAAGTAGTCCAGATGATTTCAAGAGGCTCGGCATCGAATATAAAAGCTGAGTTGATGATCGATGTGGATAAAACGCTCTATAAGGACAAACTAACTGATATCGTGGATCGGTTTACGAGCGTGGCAGTGCGCATATCGCATAAAGAAGACCAATTGGCTCTTGTAACTGACGGTGCATCCCCAAATGAACTAGCTGATATAGTGAAAGGACACGTTAGTAAAGGAATTACGGATAAGTGCTCCGGAGTGACGCCGAACACGGAGAGCGTCCTGTTTTGCATGACAGATTCCGATGTCCTGGAGTTACAAGAATGTCCACTTGATGATAGATTTGTGATAAGTTATCAACGGGAAGGCGACACAGACTATACACCAGTAGATTCGGGTCTGTCTGGAGGAGAGCAGACTCTTGCATTAATATCCGTAGCCATGGTGCCGAAGGGGTTGCCTTTAATCATTGATCAACCCGAAGACGAATTAGGTCCTGGATTGATAACTCATGAACTTGTTGAACAAATACGTAAGGTCAAGTCAGAGAGGCAACTCATATTCGTGACACATGTTCCCAACATACCAGTGCTAGCAGATAGCGAGTTGGTACTTTGCGTTGAGCAGAAAATCGGAGCGAATGGGAAAAAATCAAAACTTAAGTGTTTTGGATCCCTTGAGGATGCCGATGTTGTTGGGCAATTATTGGAATTGGATGGTGGAAATATAGCTTTTGAGAAGCGGAGTCAAAGATACTCGCGTGCGACAAAGTCCAAATCAAAATTGTGAGCTATTTCTGAAAGTACTACAGTCCCGGGGACACAATTTGTTAGATGGTTACTGGACACGAGGTAATTCGTATTATAAATCGGAGCGGGTGTGACGACGAAGGAAATCAAATTTCGTAAATGGTTGATTGGAGTACTCAAAGAGAGAGGTGGGACTATACCTTTAGAAGACGCCAAGAACGCTGGTGCAGCATATTGTGACTGCTCCCAGATGACTATTGAACGCTATGTGAAGAAGTTCGCTCATTCCGGAGAAATTTTCTTCAGAGTGGCTGGCGAATACATGAATGGCAAATGGATTCAAGAGATAGTGCTTGGCAAACCAAAAATCGAATGATTACACTTTTTACTTAATTAATCCGCTGCTTTCCATTTGAATTCTTTTACGTAATTATCTCCTAGATATCAGTCAATGTTACAAAAGTCAGGATTGTATTGGTGTCAATGCCATTATATGGTGTTGTATAATATGTCAAATCCTGAAGCAATTTTCCAATTAGCCGTCGAGCGCGTATATTGAAAGCAGATTTAAATTTGGAGCTGAAATGGGATTAGCCGAATGGTTTTCGACTTATTGTTCTAATATCTGTGTTCAAAACGGGCCGACAATATCGACCCGGTATAAAATGATAACACAACGTTTAAATTTAGATTTCTGGAGTATTTATTCCGAGATTTCCCACAGTTTGTACGTGGGGTCCTACGGAAGAAATACCGCAATAAATGGTGTCAGTGACATTGATATGGTATTCGAATTACCTGCTAATGTTTTCGAAAAGTACAATGCTTATATTAGTAATGGTCAATCAGCTCTATTACAAGCTGTCAGGTCATCTTTACTAAAAACATACCCTAACTCTCGGGTGGGCGGCGATGGTCAAGTTGTGGCAATAGATTTTGCTGACGGAATTACATTTGAAATCGTTCCAGTATTCACAAACGATGATGGAAGTTATATTTTCCCTGATTCAAATGACGGAGGAAAGTGGAGAACAACAAACCCCAGAGCCGAAATTCAAGCAATCAGGGAAAGAAACTCGAATTGTAACGAGAACCTTTATCGGCTTTGTAGGATGATGCGCTCCTGGAAGTCCCAGTGGGACGTCCCAATAGGAGGCTTATTGATCGACACTTTTGCACATCAGTTTATTGGGAATTGGTCTAATCGCGACAAATCTTTTTATTACTATGATTTCATGTGCCGAGACTTTTTCAAATGGGTTTCAGAACAAAGTCCCGATCAGATGCTCTGGAGAGCCCCGGGGAGTAATCAATATGTTTTTGCAAAAGGGCCGTTCATAAAGAAAGCTTCAAAATGCCATGATATCGCTCTGGAAGCAATTGAACATGAAATGGCCACACCAAAGAGAGAATGGTCCGCAAAACAAAAATGGAGAGAGATTTTTGGAACAGAATTCCCCAGCTGACAGCAAATTAGAAGCTCAACGAATTTTGGAAGGCCAAATTAGAAACTGCTTTGGCCGGGTAGTGTATTCCCATAAAACTCATGAGAAATGCGGTGATATTCTCTTATCCCAGCTTTCAACGATTAAAAAGTGGCAAATCATCTTATCTGCAATTACTGCCGTTGGATTTATAACGATCATTTTCGGAAGTGGGACCATCGGGGCTTCGATCGGTGCAACTGTAGCTGTCGTTCTTCTCGCCCTTAACACATATGTTAAAGATCATGACCTCGGCGAATTAGCGGGGAAACACAAAGCTGCCGGAAATGAACTTTGGCTTATCAGGGAAAAATATTTATCTTTATTGACCGATTTGGCCATAGGGGAAAAAACCATGACGTCCCTCCAGCAAGAACGTGACACCTTAGCTTTTGAGCTCCATCAAGTTTATGCAGGTTCACCCAGCACCACCTATCGAGCATACCAAAAAGCTCAAGAATCGTTAAAACAATTGGAAGAAATGACATTCTCTGAAAATGAAATTGATGCATTTTTGCCAGATGAATTGAGACGAGGAACATCAAAAGCCATAGCAATACCGGAATAGGTTACAAGTCGTAGGTCCAATTGTTTTCCTGCTCCATATCGTGGGTTAATAATCAACGTTATCTTAAATTGTCATGAAAACAATCCGTCAGTTTGTTAAACCTGCTCACCATCCGTTAATCGAACATGCACCACGTCAACCGGATTTCCGCCTGACATAGCCTTCATCCTGGCTAGCCTGGTAAGTGCTGACACCCGGGGTTTAAATCATCACCATTCGATTGCACTTCCGAATGTTCAAAGCGTATCATTGAGCGAAAAATGACATCTTCCACAACACTGCTGCACGAACTCCCTGAGCGAATCAGGAATTGCACCACGAGGTAAAGTAGCGTTAATCAAAGCCAAGAAAATAACCTTGGCCGACCTTTGTGCATAATATTTTTGGTTCTCGTGGATCTGCTTCAATTTTGTTTCGTAATCTGCAGATAAACACCCTGAGTGTCTCTAAGGCGTTCGGGTAGTTTGAACCCCAAAGGGCATTAATTAATGCAGCATTCGTTACTGTCCTACCGTTTCCAACCATCATTTGTTTTAAAATGATGTTCTCATTGTGTGTCAATGTGTAGACCTTGTTACCAACAAATAGTATTCGTTTGTGGCTATCTAACCTATATTGTTTCCGAGTCAGATCGATTTCCGAAGAGTTCAGTTCTCGCCTACGTACAACTGCCTTGACACGGGAAAGCAAGTCCCACTGTTTATAGGGTTTAGTTATATAATCGTCAGCTCCCAACTCTAGTGCAGTGATTATATCGTTATCTTCCCGATGTACACTAAGGACAACAACGGCTGAATTTGAATAATTTCGAATTTCTTTCAACACGTCAAATCCATTCATGTCGGGCAATCCCAAGTCAAGAATAACTAAGTCAGGACTTTGTTCTTTAACGGCATTTATGCCATCTTTTCCAATGTATGTTTTCTCAATATCTGCTTCTGGCCAACGTATTAGTAAGGTCAAACTTATAGTATCGGCGATGTTCTTGTCGTCCTCAATGATTAGTATATTCAATTCTATCCTCCGTAGTTGTTAAGTTTTCCATCTTCTTCGGGAGTGTGAAACTGAATTTACTACCCTTGCCGAACGTGCTCTCAACCCATATATTTCCACCATGTAATTCAATGAATGTCTTGCTTAAGAATAAACCGAGTCCGAGTCCACTATAGCTTGGGACTTTGCGTTGGACTCTTGCGTACGGATCAAATATATTCTCAATTTCTGAAGGCTTAATACCTATTCCTTCATCGATAACTTCGAATAAGAGGTCGTTATTATTTGTTATGATATTCATTTTTACGGATGTATTTTTTCCGCTAAATTTACTTGCGTTAGACAACAAATTCGTCAACACTGCGGCTACCCATTCTGCATCCGCAACTATAGAAGGCAAATTTGGTTCAATATCTGTAATAAATGTTTGCGATTTTGCTCGAAATATCGGCATTTGTTCCTTGACAACTTGATCGATGAGCGTGCTTGTGTCGATTGCTGACCGCCGAATACGAAGTAAATCCATTTCAGTTTTAGTCAAATATACAAGATCGTCTATCCTCTTATTCAACGCAGAAACGCTACTATATAAATTATCCAAGTTAATTTTGGAGCCACGTTTAACATTATAGTCTATTAATTCTATTGATCCCATAAGTGCTGTAATTGGTGTCTTTAATTCGTGAACAATCAATCTAATGTAGTTGGTTCTCTCAACCGATCTAGCTTCAATTATTTTCCTTAAATTAGCTTCTTTTACCAACTGCTCTTTTATCTGTGTTTCCAATTCACTGTTGCGTGTAATGTCGCGATGAACGCCAAATCCAATGTTATATTTATTTGTTTTTTTACTATAGATTTTGCTTTCAACTTCTATACATTTTCCTTCTTTTGTAATCCATTTCCATTTAAAAATGGAATGCGAAATCGTCCCTTCTCGGTGCCCACGCATATGTGCTCTAGCTGAATCCGCACTATCTGGATGTACAAAAAAGCCAGCGTCACGAGCCATAACTTCTTCTTTGGTGTATCCAATCATATCGCAAAATTGTTGGTTCACATTTAAATGTCTCCTACTTGAAGGAGAAAAATCCACTACCGTAAACCCATCATAAGCATTATCAAAAAATGTTTTATATTGTTTATATAAATTATTCATATTTCCCTCTATAACCTAGAAGTCTACGAACGAGTTTCATTGTACTCCAGCCAATGCAACCGAGCAAAGGTTCACCTCTTCAAACATTCGTATGAATATATGTGCCTTACATACTGTAATACTATTAGTACTTATACTAATCTCGCATATATTTATGTAATATGTTCAGTAATATATTTGGTTTAACATTATACGCATCAAGAACCGAGGAGGATTCAATTTTGAATCGAATTTGTAATTAAAACCGTCCTAGTTTCTGATCATCGCATGGCATCCGGTTAAATTATACCAACTGTTTTAATTGATAAGGAGGACCTAGTGAGTAAATTTCATAGCACGATAAATCGCAGAGATTTCATGAAAGCCTTGGGTATTACTAGCGCAAGTCTCGGAGCCATGGGAATGGCTTCCCCCGTATTTCATGATTTGGATGAGATGTCTCAAAGCGGAATTGGATCAAAACGTCCTTGGTATGTAAAAGAAAATGAACCTGGAAAACTCACTGTTGACTACGACTGGGCTTTGATGAAAAACCCGGATCAAATGAAAACGATGCATGGTGGCGGTTTTCTAGGGGTATTGGAAGGAAGGAATGGGTTTTGTCAAGACCCCAACAGCACGTTCCGGCAAACGTACGGAATACAGAGATCTCAAGAAATCATCGACAAGGCGGTCCAAATATTGCATGACGGGGCTGCAACCAATCGACCAGGATATCAGGTGCGAGATTTAGCTCTAAACGCAGGAGCAGTTACAGTTGAATCGTTACCATATTATAAAGCCGCTGCGGGTGATGCTGGTAGACGAAACAATCCTAAATGGCAAGGCACTCCTGAGGAAGCTGCCAAAATGGTATGGACGGCAGGCCGATTCTACGGAGCCTCTGATATAAGAACGGGAGAGATAACAGACCAGGAAAAAGTACTCTTCTTCACCCGTGATCTTCATAACGTGCCAATAGTGTTCGAGGACTCGGAAATAGGGTATTCCAACTCTACTAAAAGAGTGATCCCAAATAAGAAATATTACTCTATCTCGGTAGCTATCCATATGAGCAAGGAACTCTTTCGTTATGGATACTCGCCTATGCGATATGCTGCTAACCTGAGTCGTTATCGCCAGTGGAGGCCTATTCAAATGGCACTAATGAATTTCATATCCACGCTTGGATATGACACATTAGGGTATTACGAGTTAATGTATGGCGTAATACCCGCAGAAGCAAGCGCGCTTTTGTTTGGGCACTCGGAAATCTCAAGAAATGATAATTTCCTCATAAGCCCGGACTGGGGGAGCGTACAAGGATACTTCACATTACTTACAACCCTACCTCTCGCTCAGTCAAAACCTATTGATGCAGGAATATCCAGATTTTGTAATACCTGTAAGAAGTGTGCTGAATCGTGTCCCCAGCAGTGTATCTCCTATGACAATGAGCCCTCTTGGGATATTCCCAATTCAAAAGCGGTTCCGAGTGCGCCAACCAGTTATACCACACCGGGTAAAAAGACCTTTCACACGGATGCAATCGCCTGTATGTCACAGTGGGTTGGTACTGCGATGGGTTGCGGATTCTGTATGGGCAACTGCGTTTTCAATGTGAATTCAAAGTCGATGATTCATCAATTGGTTAAACCAACGGTGAGCGCGCTGCCCATACTTAACCATACTTTGAGACAGGCTGATGTTCTCTTTGGATACGGATTAACCCCTGAAGGTGATTTCGAAAAATGGTGGGATATGAACTTACCGGTATACGGGACAGATTCAACGTTCAATTCTACTATGGGTGGCTACAACAAGTAACGTTCCATGCAAGGTGAAGTAAGAATTAAAGATTCTTTCAGTTACATAACTACGTACGCCAGGGGGAATATTATTTTTCCCCTTGGCGTTTTAAGTTAGTTCATCAACATATCAAAAGGTGAGATTGTTTTAATGATATGCGATATTGTTTTCTTAACAATTACCTTGGTAATTGTGATAGCTTGTTGTTTCGGGAAAAAGCTACTTCAAAAATAGCTGGGATCGACTCTTCTTCGGTACTTCAATCTAAAGACGAACGAAGACTTGATTTAGCCTGCCAGTTAAAGTCTGACTAAACATGGGAGATTTGAGTACATCTACTGTGGATTAACAAATAAGTTAGTTTTGGCCGTTAATATAAGTAGATTTTGTCCTCCTGGGAGGCTGATTGCAATACAAACTCGCTTTATCCAAAGTGAGTTCAAAGATCGAGAAAGGAGGGTTAAAAGAAAAGCTCTCGCGGAACTTAAATGATTTATTATCCAGGCAATAATTTAAAAGGAGTAAGGAAATGTCAAAGTTTCATTCGACAATAAGTAGAAGAAATTTTATGAAAGGACTCGGTCTTGCTGGCGCCGGAATAGGGGCTGCAGCAATGAGCGCCCCGGTTTTCCATGATCTTGACGAGGTTACATCCGCACCAAACGGTAAATTGAAAAGGCCCTGGTATGTAAAAGAAAGAGAAATCAATAACCCAACTTGTGAGATTGATTTCAAGATCATGAGTCGAATGAATGACAATAATTGTCTTCACGGTGATATTTATGCCATTTATTCTGACGTAAGCCAATATCGAATGGCGAAAATATTTGGAACTAACGTGGTAGCCAATATGATGAATAAAGGATCTGAGAGAGTTAATGAAGGGATTCAGAACAATATTCCGGGATGGAATCTCAGAGATGCAGCATTGAATCATGCTAGTTGTTATATGGCTCCAATCAGTTTTGTGAATACGGGGAATAATTTTGCGGGGTCTTTAAACACTCCGTCAACTTATGGAGTTACAAAATGGACGGGAACCCCAGAAGAAAATAGTCAAATGTTGAGATCAGCTGCTAAATTCTTGGGAGCATCTGAGGTTCAATTTGGTGAACTCGATTCAAATACTAAGAAATTGGTGTTCAATAATTTTATTATCGGTGCTAAACCAATTGTGTTCGAAAATGTTGATGTTGGCTATGAGACTGATTCTAAATTTGTTTTTCCAGATCGACAATTGTATGTCATTTCGGTTGCGATTCAAATGTCGAAGGAATTGTTCAGACACGGACAGAGTCAGCTTCGATGGGCTGCCAATATGTCTAGATACAGACAGTGGTGCGTATTACAAAACGAACTACAAGGATTTTTAACTGGCTTGGGTTACCAGGCATTCGGATATCCGGTTACTTATTATGGTCTTATGCCTGCCCTAGCAGATGCCGTTCTGACCGGACATGCAGAGATATCCCGAAACGATAATGTTTGCATTAGTCCCGAATTTGGCACAGTGACTGGATATTATTCTCTGATCACAGATTTACCGCTGGCACCATCAAAACCAATTGACGCAGGTATTTTCAGGTTTTGCCATACCTGTCGC
The DNA here is from genome assembly GCF_014672715.2 of Dehalogenimonas etheniformans. Taxonomy (NCBI): domain Bacteria; kingdom Bacillati; phylum Chloroflexota; class Dehalococcoidia; order Dehalococcoidales; family Dehalococcoidaceae; genus Dehalogenimonas; species Dehalogenimonas etheniformans. The sequence continues at coordinate 1,202,725 of NZ_CP058566.2, forward strand.
AAGTGCGCCGACGCTTGCCCTAAGCAAGCAATACGGCATGATAAGGAACCATCCTGGGATTTGTCGCCCTCAGCTCTAGACCCGAAAAAGGAAAACGTATGGTCTACTCCAGGGAAGAAAACATTCCATACTGACGCAGGTTTATGTATGTCGATGTGGTGGGAAACCAGCGTGGGTTGCGCCATATGTATGGGTACTTGCACATTCAATACCAATTCTGCTTCGGTACATCAATTGGTTCGATCAACTCTTTCTACGACGCCGGTCTTCAACAGGTTTCTTTGGCAAGCAGATAAAACATTCGGTTACGGGATCACGGCTGACGAAGACAAGGAAAAGTGGTGGGATTATTCGCTCCCAACGCTCGGATACGACACCACTGTCACTTCGTTTGATGGGGGCTATTCAAAATAATTCTGAGATCCGAGACATATCCTTAGAATAATGATAAAACGAAAAATCTGTCTTAAATAGGCATAATCCTCCTACGGGATCGATTAGATAATACATCCCGTAGGAGGGCTCCAAAATAATGAATGGAATTAGAATCGATGTGTAACATTACGACGCCACCAGATTGGTTGTTTATGACTCAACCTTTTGAAACAAGAACTATGACAAACGTAGAACACCGTGTAAACACAACGAACGTCCGAGAAGAAACAAAAATCATACGACTGCCCTTGATTTACACCGCGATGGACGAAGTGTGTTTGCTGCAATGCGAGCGCCTTTTAGAGTAAACAAGAATTCTTTTGTTGATCGAAAAGCATAACAGTGTGTTCTCAGAATTTGCAGTCTATGAGAGACTTTGGACTCTCGAATGAAGTCACCGACTGTCAATAGGTTGCGCTGTGTGTTTGTCAAGCCACCCCACAACCGCAGCCATATACGGCAGAGTCCGGGTGATTTTACCGTTCTGTCCGATACTTAACAAAATCTTCAATTGTGCAGCTCATCGTTGATAAAGGGCTGGGAATTTTGTCCTGCGAATTGTTTGAGAATGAATTCGTGTAGTTAGGACTCCTGCTATCCATCTAGGTAGCATCGGGTGACTTTCTTAAAGTTATCCCGGGATTCTTTTTAAGATAGGTCAACAATTGCACAGCCGCAATATTACCCGGGTACCGAAAGAGTGCATCAAATACAGAGTTTCGGACGGATCCCTCAACGCGATCGTCTTCTAGCACAGAGATCATCGGCTCGATCGCTTCATTATCAACAATATCCCCTAAAGCCATAGCTGCAGATATCCTAATTCGTAACTCCTGAGTTTTATCCAACAACAGTTGCAACAATGGTCCTGTGGCCTGCTTGTCGGCAAATCTGCCTAAGGCAAGAATAACATAGCACTGCAACGCATTATCTTTATCGGCTAGGGACGGGTGTTGGTCCAAAGTTTTAAGCAAGAAGGGAACGGCAGAAGGATCCTTTAATTCGCATAAAGCCTCAAGAATCTTCTCCGCAAGATCGGGGTTGGTCGAGACGAACTTTTTAAAAACTTCTACCAATGGAATCGTTGCCTGGATGTCCCCGACCTTCCCGAGTATTGCTCCAACGCTTGAAATGACTTCGGGATCGATGTCAGATTCGAATGTGGCTATCAGTTTAGCCACTTGGTCTTTACAGACCAAAACATCCGGCATCATTTCTACCAGAACATGAGCCGCTTTCGAACGCAGTTCGCATTTTTGATCGCTGGTAACAGCGGATATCAACAGCCCAACAGCAGCTTGTCCAGCTTTGAGAAGTGCACCAATCGCCTTTTCCTGCATCAACATGTCCACGTGCGGGTTGGTGGCGATATTGACAAGACATTCGACAGAAAGTGGATGGTCAATTTCACCGAGCGCCTCGACCGCAGCGTGCCCGGGGTGCGGGCCCTTAGAGGTGAGGTAAATCAGGAAATCTACTGCTGATTCCTTTTCGATCAGAGCGAATGCACGAATTGCCGCCTCGCGTGCTGCAATCCCATGTTCTCCAAACAATGCCTCATTGAAAAGAGCACTCGTTGATTTGGGATCACTAAGCTTCTGAAGAGCATAAATTGCGGCTTTAGCTTCGCTCTTGGACTTGGTTGTCTCTAGTAGTTCAATCAAGCCCAAAACATCTTTTTGCTCTTCAAGAACCCACACGTCGGATAGTGCCGGACTGGCGTCCGCAAGTGAAGGAGATTGCTTTTCCTCTTTCGAACCGCTTTCATCCATTTCCAACCCCTCGATAAGACGGGAAAGAACTTGGGCTGATTATACTACAAAATATTCTCCTACAGAATATTATCCAGCGACATATTTCCTATCATTTGGGGGTGAGACGCAAAAACTTGATAGGGAATCGTATCCGGGAAGCCCGGGAGACAGCCAAACCACCGTTGACTCAACTCGATCTGGTGGCTCGACTTGAGTTACAAGAGTTAAGAATGGACCAGTCGACCCTCTCGAAAATTGAAAACCAGCAAAGGCCGGTTACTGATGTCGAATTGATCGGTTTCTCAAGGGCACTGAAGGTATCCGCAGCTTGGCTATTGGGTGAGGATAATTCTTCAAAAGATTCGTCTACGAAAACCAGTAAATCTACTACCTAGGTTGATAAATCCTAATTAGATCGCTCTCTGTTTCGAGCCCAATCCCGGTTATTTAGAAATATGTATGACCTTTGCAGTTTTAGTAACCCTGGCTGTATCTATGTAATTTGAATAAACCAAGAAATATGGGTCTCCCCAAGCCCGCTTGGGGAAGTCTCTAATACACGCAGTCTGGGTGTTACCCGGTTTGTTGCGGTTTATCGATCTGGACCGCGATTGGAATGATCTTGACAACAGCCGGTCCAAGAATCGTTTTAATTAGGCGTTTTCGGATATTAAGCTCAAGTCCGAACTCACCTTTTTCGATGCTGGTCTTTACAACATGTAGAGCCTGCTTTACAAGCCAGATAGGCTTGTTTACGTAGCCCTGCTGCCTTAATTTCTCGATCTCGAATTCGAAAAACCATGTGTTGTAGACAATGTCCGGCGGTTCTAGCCTCAACCAGACTTGAACATGGCCAGGATAAACGGCTTCACTCATCTGTCTGGAAAGTCCATCATCAATATTCTTAAGTTGGCGACGATGATCTTCCTTTACTGACTCTCGCACTTCTTCAACGAATAAAGTGCCGAGGGAATCTGCGGTACTAGCCAGATTGTGCACAACGACCGCTATGGATTGTATTTCTTCGCATATGTTTCCTGACTCTCCCATAACTCAAGCCTCCTTTTCAATAAATTCGCGATCTCACAGACATCTTTCACGTCCTTGGTGTTATATGTAGCCAGGCTGAACAAAAGAGGCCTGAATATTGTCAACATGAGAATTCGGAGCTTATCTTCCGGTAAGGCGTTTCCTTGAAGAAGAGAAACCAGATCATTCATCCAGGTTGTAGAGGTGATTTGAGCTCTAATAGCGCCGAAGTCTTTGCCAACCTCAAAAGCCTTAACCTCAACCTTGTCCATGTTAGCCAGACATCCGTCAATTCCTGTTTTAAATTGAACAAATGCCTCGACTGAAGCAGCAAGGGCGTTATTCAAGCCGGCTTTAAATCCGTCCAAACCTTTATCGAAGTTTGCCAGGCTTTTAGCTATGCCCGCATTGATACTCGTTACGAGCTTTGTCTCGGCTGACTGAGCCGCAGTGTTCATCGTAAACATCATCTTATTCAATAGCTCTTTGGCTGATTTTATCTCCAAAAGCCACTGATTGTACTGAGTTTCAAGCTTTTGGTTGGCGCCTTTCCATCCGTTGTAGGTTGCCTTGGCTTTTAGGATATCTTGCTTTGTTTTTTGGAGATCGTCCAAAAGCGCATTCTTCTCTTTCTCAATATCCAGCCAACAATCGAATTTGGTCAAGACGTCGATCATTTTCGAAAAAAGCTCGGTAGGTTTAATTCCATGTTTCAAAGCCACTTCTCTGGTTTTCGACCGAATAATAGTCAGTTCTTCAATTGAAATACCGATGTTGGCTAGCTGGGCCAAGTCTTCGTGGATGCTATTGTATTTCTCCATAGCTGAGTCGGCGCGATCTTCGAGCTCAGTTTCTGAATTCTGCAACTGGACCAGCACTAGCTTTCGTTCTTTGATTTTCGCTTTAAGCGTTTCGAACTCCTGGTGAAGCGCACTCTTTTCTGACTTCAGGTGAGCAGTTTCATTCTCAATTGATTCCAGCTTATCCTGCTTTTCCGATAGCTCTTCAGCAATGGGACCTAATTCCACTATCTCGTGTTTTAATTCTTCAATATAAGCCATCAAATCCGACAGCGATTGTCCTTGCTCTTTTTCGAGTTTGACTACATTCTCCGATGCCTTGAGCAGGAGAGGGGTGTCGACGCCGGGTTCGACGAATGCCTTGACGGCTGAGTGGAAATCAATCAAATCTTTGGGTAAAAGATTGAGCTCGGCAAGTTTCCCATTTACGATAACGCCGACAAGGGCTGCCGCAGGGGTGGCTTGTAAGTGTTTGCAGGCGATACTAAGCTCTCTCAGGACATCAATCTCGTCGACGACATCGTTAGTTTCCGGGTACTTGCCGGCTCGGACATCGGTGCAGATGGCGCTCACCTTGCCAAGAGAAACACCAGTCTTGATGCTGATCTCCTCATAACTGCAGCCCTGGAAAAATAGCCGGATGACCTTGTACTGAACCGACAAAGAAATCTCCTTCATCAAACCCTCCTTATATACCCTGATGCGGGTACCATTTTTTGAAGGACTTAAACACCGTATTGAAAGTGCACCGAAATCGATTTGAAATTGAAAAAACGCCCAATTGAAGGGCATTTGAAGGCCATTCGAAACAAAGTTGGACAGTATCGTTAAAGCACATGACGGAAATTCTAGTCCCGATTTCGCTGAAATTTAGGGTCAGGCGCCGATACCGAGCGGACCAATGGAGAAGCCATTGTTTTTAGACGGCGTCTCACGATAAGCCGAGCCAAGATATGCAAAGCTTGGTTTTTGGCGTTTGAGTCTTGAATGGTTTCCATACTTTAATTCTAAGGGGGGTCATACAAACACCGTTAAAAATGATTTAGCCTTGACTAATGCATATTTATGCGTTATAGTACGTGAAAGTCGAACTTCGGAGGTTCCAAAATGCCACGTAAAAGTGCACCGTCCCCAAAAGAAATGAGGGAGTGGCTGAATTGGCGAGAGGAAGGCCTGTCTGAGGTAGCCATACGGGACAAAGCGACGCGAGATTTACGCACCGTGAGAAAAGGCATTGCCTGGGCGGTCGAGGATCGCCGTTCGAACCTGGCGCTACTTGATCTATTAAAAGACGCATTGAGAGACCACCAGAATCAACTCAAGGGGGCGATTAACGAAATATTGGCGGGGACTGAACCGGTGAAGCGGGACACTTTTGTTGAGTGGCACAAAGAGCCTCAGGACACAGAAAGTGCAGAACCAGAGTTTGAATCGCCGTTGACTCCACGAGACCTACTAAGAGAACATCTGCCAAAAGATCCGGTCTGGAACCGACTCGAGGAGTTCGAAGAATTGAAGTACGACTACCTGGATAGCCTGGCCTCTTTCAAAAAAGCAGCCGCAGACAAGTTAGTTACTGCGACTGGAGGTGTTTTCGTTGATGGCAACTTCAGGATGAACGATCCAAAGAAAATTGTTCCGGAGAAGCTGATTAAACTGGTTGAACCCAACCTCCTGGAACGGGCTTACCAAATCACGATCAAAAAAGTCTTTGAGCCAGGCAGTGAAAGCGTGGACTTCGAGGAACGGCTTAAGTTATTTAAAGATCAAGGCGAAGTGCGCTGGGGAGAGGCGAGCGTTGTTGCCGTCTGCCGGGGCGGGGAGGAATCTTGCCGCAGCAGAATTTTGTCCGTACTTTCGAAATTACCGTCTATGGCTGAAGCTAAAAAACTGCCGGGTAAATTCAACAGTCTCATGACTTCTAGAAGCAAAGTGGTCAATGCATTAAGTGAGATCAAGCTTGGGCTATTTATTAGCGGCGAATGCCGAGTTTGTAGAAGACTAAAGGGTTCTGGAGGCCGACCATGAGAGTTGTGCTTTATGCTAGAGTTTCGTCCGAAAAACAGGATACCGACTTATCCTTGACAGCACAGTTAAAAGCTCTGAGAGCCTTCGCCGCTACCCGAGGCTATGAGGTAGTACGTGAATATGTCGATGAAGCAGAGAGCGGACGAAGCAGTTCGCGGCCGGCGTTTAAGGAAATGATCGCAGCCGCAAGACGGCAAAATAAACCATTTGAGGGCGTCCTGATTTGGAAATATTCCAGGTTTGCTCGATCTAGAGAGGATTCAATCGTCTTCAAAACTTTACTCCGGAAAAATGGCGTTCAGGTCATATCAATGAATGAGCCATCCGAAGACACTCCCGTTGGTCACCTCATGGAAGGCATCATCGAAAGCTTGGATGAGTTCTACTCCGAAAATTTGGGTGAAGAAGTCACTCGCGGCATGCGAGAAAGCGCCTCGAGGGGCTTCTACCAGTCTTTCCGGCCGCCTTACGGCTACAACAAGATAAAAGTGGCTGACGGCACCAAAATGAGGACAAAACTTGAACTTAACACCGCTCAGGCAAAAATCGTCGAAACTATCTTCAAGTCAGTCCTATCCGGGATGGGTACAATCGAAATCGTTCGTGACCTCAACTCGAGGGCGATTCCAAGTTCTAAGGGAAAGACTTGGACCAAGGGAACTATTTACTCTATGTTGACCAACGAAATCTACACCGGGAACTTGATCTGGGGTAAAAAGTGTAAACGCAATTTGGAACCGATCAAAGTCGAGGGCGCTTGTCCAACAATCATCGACGAAGAATCGTTCAAAACAGTTCAACAAATGCTGGAGCAGCGAGCACCAACTCGGATCCATCCAAGGGTTGTTTCTAGCAAGTTCCTTCTGAGCGGTCTTGCCAGATGCGGATATTGCGGCAAAGCCCTCACTGGCACCGACGCGAAGAGTGGGAAATTTTCCTACTATGTCTGCGGCAGCCTTTCGAAGAAAGGCGCTGGTTCATGCCAGTTCAAATACCTGAACGCCAAGAAATTTGAAAGCGCCGTGGTCAATGAAATAAAGAAGTCAATCCTGACAAATGACAATCTGATAGAACTTGCGAAGATAGCGAGTGAAGAATGGAATGACACTCTTTCTGGTCTCAGAGAGGATATTGACACGATTGATAATAGTCTCAAGGATATGGGGTGTCGGTTAGTCAATCTTTATGACGCCATCGAAACGGGCAAATTCGATCTACCTGACCTGGCTCTTCGGATAAAGGAACTAAGGATGCGCCAGGATCAACTGCTTGAAAGAAAACGGAACATCGAACTTCAGTATGCCGAACATCGTTACGAAATCCTTGATCCCAAAGAGATGGCACTCTATGTTGAAGATTTACAATCGCTACTCGACGAGAGTGAGATATGCGAACGCAAGGCTTTTATCAAGGGATTCGTTCAAGAGATCAAGGTAAAGGGTGATGAAGTTACTATCGAATACACGCCCCCACTGCCGCAGGACAAGAGGGAAACAGTTCTATCTATTGGAGGAAATGGTGGGCGGTAGTGGTCTCGAACCACTGACCTCTGCGATGTCAACGCAGTGCTCTAACCAACTGAGCTAACCGCCCGAAAAACTTAAAGATTTTAGCCGAAGTCAGAACGGATGGCAAGCGGGGCTAACCGTCAGAGGACCCGTCGCGGTAATCGGTTTGAGGGGTGATGATTTTGGCTACCGCCGCCGCGCCCATCGTTTTGATGATGTCGCCGGCGACAAACGGTGCAACCCCCATGGCGATAACCGATGTAAAGGTTACTGCTTTGCCTGCCATCCCCAGCCATATGGCGAGCCAGATGGTGCCCGGGACATAGGTAAGTAATAGTCCGGCAGCCGCCATAATCCCGAACATCGGGGTAAAGCCGCGGGACCTGATAAAATTATCGACCATATATCCGACGAACATGGCAGCCAGTACAAAACCGACGAGGTAACCGAAGGTTGCGCCAAATCCTGAAGCCCCGTTTGCGAGCCAGGGTACACCCAGAATCCCCAACCCACCGTAAGCTGCCATCGAGATCCCACCCCACCAACGTCCAAGGGCAACACCAGCCAGGAGAACGGCGAAGGTCTGGAGAGTGATCGGGATCGGCGTGAAGGGCAGATAGATCTTCACCTGAGCAAGAAGACCAGTCAAGGCGGCAAATGACAAAGCCAAAACGATCTTGGACGGGACGGACAAAGCTACCCTGCGGCGAAATACATCTGTTTTCACGCGATCAAATCGAGCGATGAGTTCCATGACGTTCTCCAGAATCTACTTTCGGATGCTTGGTTTTTCGCTGGCCAACAAGGTGTAGGTGCTGGTCTTTCCGCAGCCGGAGCAGGTAACAGAAATGGTGATCGGTTGGTTCATGACCCGTTCGGCAACGTTGGTCACGATAGAGTCTATGTTATCGAGGCGTTCATCCATCATTGCCAATTGCTGGGCCAGGTTTTCCAAGGTCAGTTCGGTCAATTGACCGTGAAAATGCAGTTTTGGTTTGTCTGCCAAGATCGTCTCCGAAGGGAATGAGGATGCCGTATTATAGGTATTAGGACCGAATGGTGTCAAAACTCCTGGCCTTGAAAACAAGTAACCCAAACCGTGGACGCCCCGTTGAGCTTAAGGACTGACCCGAATCAGGCGAGCGTTTTGACTAGGTTGGCCATTTCAATGGCTTGAACGGCAGCGTCAAATCCCTTGTTGCCCATTTTGGAACCTGCGCGTTCGATAGCTTGTTCAAGTGTCTCAGCGGTGATGACACCAAAGATAATGGGAACTCCGGTATCGAGATTTACGGCGGCGATTCCCTTGGCGACTTCATTGGCGATATATTCGAAGTGCGGCGTGCTGCCCTTGATAACGGCGCCTAAACAAACGACCGCGTTGTATTTCCCGCTCTTGGCCAATTTTTTGGCTACCAGGGGAATCTCAAAAGCCCCGGGCACCCAGGCAAAATCCACATCAGTTTCAGCGACTCCGTGGCGGAGAAAAGCATCCTTCGCGCCGGAAACGAGTTTTCCGGTCATGAATTCGTTAAACCTGGAAACAACCACCGCAAACTTGAGTCCCTGTCCAATCAGTGAACCTTCGTAATTAGCCATTTTTCGCTCCTTCAGCGTGTTTTCCATTTGGACTCAGCATATGCCCCATTTTTTGCCGCTTGGTTTCCAGATATTTAACGTTGTGCGGATTGGGCTCAATCTGTATTGGTACAGTTTCTACCACTTTCAGCCCGTACCCTTCAAGCCCGACCACTTTCTTGGGATTATTAGTCAAGAGTTTGATCTGTTTCAAACCAAGGTCAGCCAGGATCTGAGCGCCGATTCCATAGTCGCGGAGGTCAGCATCAAAGCCGAGCCTTTCGTTCGCCTCCACGGTATCCAGCCCCTGATCCTGCAGAGCATACGCGCAAATCTTGTTATGGAAACCGATGCCCCGGCCTTCCTGACGCATATATAGAAGCACCCCGGTTCCGGCAGCAGCAATCTGTTTCAGGGCAAAATCAAGTTGCTCGCCGCAATCACAGCGGAGGCTTCCTAAAACATCTCCCGTGAGACACTCAGAATGAACTCTAGTCAATACCGGTTGATCAGTCACCAGATCCACTGGTGCGCCATAAACCAACGCTAGATGTTCTCCCGGATCCACCGAACTCTTATAACCTATCGCCGTAAACTCGCCGTAACGGGTCGGCAGCCTGGCTTCGGCGACGCGATCCACAAGTTTTTCTGTTCGACGTCGGTAGGCGATGAGGTTGGCGACGCTGCCGATTTTGAGTCCCCACTCCTCGGCCAACTTCTCCAGCTTGGGCAGCCGGGCCATAGTGCCGTCTTCATCCATGATCTCACAAATCACGCCCGCCGGATAAAGTCCAGCCATGCGGGACAAATCGACGGAAGCCTCGGTATGTCCGGCGCGCACCAGGACGCCGCCATCCCGGGCTCTCAGTGGAAAAGTATGCCCGGGCTTCAAAAGATCCTCCGGCCGCGTCCGTGGATCTATTAAGGTTTTCACCGTTTCAGCCCTGTCGGCTGCTGAAATACCCGTGCTGACCCGGTGACGCGCCTCCACGGAAACGGTAAATGCGGTGCAATGCTTGGAAGAATTTTCTTGAACCATCAATGGGATGTTCAACGCATCGAGACGTTCGCCGGTCAACGAGACACAAATCAAGCCGCGGGCGTTTTTAGCCATAAAGTTTATCGCTTCGGGCGAGATTTTTTCTGCGGCTATGAAGAGGTCACCCTCGTTTTCCCGATCGTCGTCATCCACGAGGATGACGAACTTGCCATTTTTGATATCTTCAATGAGTTCGGAAATGGACGCCATCGTCATGAGCAACTCTCCTTGGTGGTAAAGCCATGTTCAGCAAGGAAACCTTCGGTAAGACTTGATTCTCTTCTCACCATAAAATTCTCCACGTATTTGGCTATTATGTCTGCTTCGAGATTAACCTTATCGCCGACCTTTTTCCGTCCCATGGTCGTGCACATTCTGGTGAATGAAACCAGGGACACCTTGAAATTCGTCTCGGTTCGCCCTGTAACGGTCAGACTGAGGCCATCGACGGCAATAAAACCTTTTTCAACCACGTAACGCATCACTCCGGGCGGTGAGGCGATAGTCACCAATTCGCTATCCCCTTCAAATTCAATTCGCTCGATCACGCCTGTATCATCGATATGGCCTTCGACCAGATGACCGCCCAGTCTCCCCGATAGCGTCAATGCACGCTCAAGGTTTACCGAATCCCCGGTCCGCAGTTTTCCAAGAGTTGATCGTTTTAGGGTCTCGGGCATAACATCAACATTAAAGGTTTTGTTCTTGATCTCCGTTACCGTAAGACAGACTCCGTTAACAGCAACAGAATCGCCGAGTTTTAGTTCAGCAAATATGATACTGGCTGAGATTGAAAGGGATGAAGCGGAAACAGAACTAATAGTACCTGTCTCCTCGATAATGCCGCTAAACACGGCTATTACTCCTTAACCACGTATCCGGAAATAACCGTGTCATCACCAAACTGTGTGATACGGACATTCTCCAGTTGAAGCGCCTGTGAGATTTTTTCAACACCGATACCGGCAACCGGGGTTTTGGCCCCTGAACCGCCGATTATCATCGGTGCAATGATCGCAACGACCTTATCAACCAGACCTTCATCAAACAAGCTGCCGAAAAGGGTGCCGCCACCTTCGACAAGGATGCTGGTCACTTGCCGTTCGCCCAGAAATTTAAGAAGAGATTGGAGGCTGACGCGATTATCCCTGCCGGGAAGCTGCACGACCTCAGCGCCCATTTTCCGGTAGCCTTCCAAACGTCCTTCGGGTACCGTATTGCCAAGCGCCATCAAAGTCTTACCCGGTTCGGCGAAAATACAAGCATCCAACGGCGTCCTGCCATTAGAATCGACTATTACGCGCATCGGTTGCTTGTGAGAAGTACCGCCTCGACCGGCGCAACCCCTGGCGGTCAATCTCGGATTATCAGCGAGAATGGTGCCCACACCAGCCATGATGGCATCGGAGGCATGACGAAGAGTGTGCGAAAACGAACGTGAATCTTCATTGGAAATCCATTTTGAATCTAGGGTTCGAGTAGCAATTTTACCGTCAATGCTCATCGAGTACTTAGCTGTCACAAAAGGCATACCGGTGTTTATATATTTGAAGTAGGCTTCGTTGAGTTCACGGGCTTCATCGCGGTGCTCGCCGATATGAACCTCTATACCGGAGTCTTCTAGTTCTCCCTTGCCGCACCCGAATACTCTCGGATTATCGTCAAGGGTAGCTATGTGGACTGCCCGGATTCCAGCGGCAATGATAGCCTTGGTGCATGGAGGGGTGCGCCCAAAATGGCAACAAGGTTCCAGCGTCACGTACATCGTTGATCCGCGGCTTTTTTCTCCGGCTTGCTTGAGAGCTACGATCTCTGCGTGGTCTTCGCCCGGCGGTTGGGTGAAACCCTCGCCGACAATATCTTCCCCGCAAACGATCAACGCTCCAACTGCTGGATTCGGTGAAACCTCACCCAAAGCCAGCCGGGCTAATTTCAAGGCCTGTTCCATGTAATCCATTGTGAAAGCTATTCTAACACTCGTCATCGAACGGGCGCAAACGAGAAACGGCGTCAGAAACATACAAATGGTCTTGTACCTTACACTCATACTTTTACCGCTTCAAAACAGTGTGTTATCATTACCTAAATTAGCGAGGCCTGCGACAAGATATGAGAATTGGACCCAGCGAACTCCTCATCGTAGCGATAATCATCATAATCATGGTGCTTATCTCGCGGTCCAAGAAATCGGCGGAGGAGGCTAAATCGAGGGCGGAAGCTGAACGGTTAGCAAAAGCGAAAGCCCCGCAAGGAAATCAACCGATCAAATACCCCCAATTGCAATTATTGGGAATCCTTGTGATGCTCGCCGGCGCTACGATGGCTGTTCTCGCCTATCTGAATGAGCAGCAAATCCTGGGGACGCTCTCCCTGGCCGGCATCGGCGTTCTGATTGTAGGTATCGCGTTCGTCATCCTTGCCCGCCGTCGTTAAAAACGGTTTAATACTTCCGCAGGCCATCCTCATGATATATAAACGCATCGGCATCATCTATCATCCGCTTAATCAGGCTGCTCACGATTTGGGCATCGAGATATCTTCGTACCTCGATAACTTGGGTTGTGAAAACTGGCTGGTTTCGGCTTGGGACAGCGAGGCATTAAAAAAACAGATCGAAGGTAGCAATCTGGTCATCACCACAGGCGGCGATGGGACCATTCTACGCGCCGCCCAGGTGGTTCTGCCCTTGGAGATCCCTATTGTAAGCGTCAACCTCGGCAAGTTGGGGTTCATGACCGAGATACCGGTAAATGAAGCAATGTCCCAGCTTCCAAGGATATTGGAAGGGGAAGGTTGGATTGATGCCAGGACGGTTCTCGATATCGAATTGACCGGTTGCAATCGTGAATCCTCTTCCAATTTCCTCGCTGTGAACGATGTGGTGGCAGCCCGCGGTAGTATCGCGCGGATTATCTCGGTCGAATGTCACCTTGACAGCTCCCATTTTGCCACTTATAAAGGTGATGGGGTTCTGGTTTCGACCGCCACGGGCTCGACTGGTTACAATTTCGCCGCCGGCGGGCCGGTTCTTCATCCGGATTCCCCGGATATGCTAGTGACTCCTATTCTGCCTCATTTGGGGCGCAGTTATAGCCTTGTTGTTCCGGACAGCAAAAAAATCATTCTAAAGGTAAGCACTTTTCACGAAGCGACCCTATGTATTGACGGCCATATCAACCTAGATCTACGCACGGGCGATATTATTCGGGTCAGTATAAGCCACCGAAAATTGCGTTTCCTACGGCTTCGCCCACCGGAATCCTTTTACGCTAACCTCGATAATAAATTGAAGGGCAACCCAAATTGATGAAAGTTGAAAAAGCCACTATCAAAGATGCTCCCCATATACAAAAGTTGGTGAATTCATTTGCGGAACGCGGTCAGATGCTGGCGCGGCCTTTGTCTGAAGTATACGAAAATATCCGTGACTTCTTTGTCGTTCGCAAGGACGGCAATGTTATCGCCTGCGCCGCACTGCATATCAGTTGGGCTGACCTGGCTGAAGTCAAATCTTTAGCGGTCGAGGCATCGCACCACCGCCGCGGAATCGGCGATGCCCTGGTATCGGCCTGCACCGCCGAAGCTGCGAAACTGGGCATATCCACCGTCTTTTGTCTAACTTATCAACCAGTGTTCTTTGGCAAATGCGGCTTTAAAGAAGTTGAAAAAAAGGAACTGCCCCACAAGGTATGGGGTGAATGTTACCGCTGCCCGAAATTTCCGGATTGCGACGAATCCGCGATGACTTTTACAATCGGAGCGACAGCCGGTGTCTAACCGCAATGTGACCAGCGAAATCCTTTCCGACGGCCATTTCCAGGTGCGCCGGGATACTTTCACCGCGTCATCCGGTGTAGTGAAAACCCGGGATGTCGTCGAATACCCCGAAGCGGTGGCGATGGTCGCCATCGATCCCGACGGCAAGCTCATACTGGAGAAACAATACCGTCATGCGGCGGGACGAGAGTTATTAGAGATCCCTGCCGGAGGGATAGAACCGGGAGAAGCGCCAGAAGCCGCTGTCTGCCGCGAGATGCAAGAGGAGACGGGCTACCTTCCTCAAACCGTACAACACCTTACAAGTTTTTATTCCGCGCCGGGGTATTCGACGGAAATCCTACATGTGTATCTAGTCAAGGACCTCGTTGAAAACCCGCTGACCGCTGAAGACTCCGATGAAATCACCTTGTTACGGGTATCAAGAGAGGAAGCGCTGGAATTGATTACCAACGGTACCATCCGGGATGGGAAGAGTATCGCCGGATTGCTTTTTTATTTCAACTCTTACAAGCCAGCCAAGCCTAGAGCCCAATAGGCCATCATCCCCAGCATCACCGATCCGAACAGATTTCTTGCTTTCCAGGCAAAGACGAGAACGATCGCCGCCGATATTAGCAGCCTTGCATCCATGCCAACCCCTCCGCCGTCGACCGCGAACACTGCAGGAATGACCAGTGCCGATAATACTGCAACCGGTACATACTCGAGGAATGACTTGATCCCATCTGGGATAACGATTCGGCTGACTAGGGCCATCGGCAGAAAGCGCGGTAAAAAAGTCACCGCCGTCATCCCTACAAAAATCAAAATCATCTCCGGGCGCATCAGTTTTCCACTTCCAGTTCGGCTGGTGAAACGGGGATTGCCCGCTTTTGAGTCAGCAGCAGGCCAAAAATAGGAGCGATGATCGCGGCGGCAACGATGAAGAGGTTGTTGGGCAGGACGCCTTTTAGTGAAAGAGCGAGGATTCCAGACGCGACTGCTACAAGCAGGTGGATTCTACTCCTGAGTTGAATAACGAGGAGGCAAATAAACAGAGCAGTCATGGCGAACGGGATTCCGAATGAGGCGCTATCAATAACAGAACCGAAGAGAGCTCCAACCAGGGAACCCGTAAACCAGGCAAGCCAGGCAGTCATCTGAAGTCCAATCTGGTAATTGGGGCGTCCGGCGATTTTCGAGGTATCAGCCATCGCCATCGCAAATGATTCATCGGTTAACTGCGATGCCAGCACCACGACCTTCTTGAGCGATAATCCTTTAAAGAAAGGAGCAATAGCCGAACTCATCAGGAGGTGCCGGGAATTGACCGCCAGCGTGGTTAATATGATCGGGATGGCGGCAATGCCCGATGAGAGCATTCCCACCGCTATGAACTGTGAAGCTCCGGCGAAGACGATAAGGCTCATGGCCCCCGTCTCAAACGTCGACAGTCCCGCAGCTCTGGCGAGTACTCCGTAAGCCATGCCTACAGGGAGATAGCCAAGAACGATCGGCAGAGCCGCCTTGATGCCCTGGCGGAAATCACTTGCCAAGCATCAGCTCCATGGTGACGCCGTGGAAAGGCAAACCCGAAACGAAATCAGAAGTCAAGTTGAAGCCAAGGTCTTCATAGAGGTGACCTGCGGCGTCAAGCCCTTCCATTGTCCAAAGCCAAACAATGTCGAACCCGGCATTACGGCAGAAGTTTACTGCGCGAAGCAATAACTCCCGCCCAATGCCACGGTTTTGATAGGCTGAATCCACATGGAACCAACGCAGCCTGGCTCCGGTGCGTTCTTCTTGCGAACCAACGACAGCGATATTTCCAACCATCAAACCATCGACGTGGGCTGTCAGCAGCAGGTCCCGCCCGGGGAGGTAGGAGTCGTGAAAATCACACATCTGGCGCGCCATCATAACCTCGAAGGAAACACCTGGTTTTGCCCAGACTACGTCGTAGTACTCACCCTGCATTTGGATCATGCGGCCGAGATAACCCGGCCGGAAGCCCTCTTCGTAACTTACTTCGGAAGGGACCAATTTAGCCAAGCTCCCCGGATAACTGACGCCCGCCAAGCAGATGGAAGTGCAGGTGCTGAACCACCTGCCCGCCCTCTTTACCCGAATTAACGGCGATTCGATATCCACTTTCGGCGATGCCTTCTTTGCGGGCAAGGTCGTTAGCAACTTCGAATATGTGCGCCACGACGTCGTAATCAATTCCCTTCAGTTCGGTCAGATTGGTGAAGTGTTTCACCGGAATGATCACTATGTGCACAGGGGCTTGCGGATGGATATCCCTGAAAGCTACAGCACTTTCATCTTTATGTAATATAGCGGAAGGGATAGCACCCGAGGCGATCTGACAAAAGATGCAGTTCATTTTGAATCCCCCTATTTATTTGCGGGGCGCTGAGATTCTTCGCTCCGCTCAGAAAGACAAATCAGCTGGTCCGATATTGAGAAGGTCCGATTTTGCAGAAATCGTTGCCCTGCGAATCGACAGCCACTATTGCCGGGAAATTCTCGACCTCCATTTTGAGGACTGCCTCAGTGCCGAGATCTGGATAAGCTACGATTTCGGACGATTTCACTTTAAGAGACAACAATGCGCCTGCGCCTCCAATGGTGATGAGATAAACGCCCCGGTATTTTTTGATGGCCTCGACGACTTGCAGCGACCGGTCGCCCTTGCCCATCATCACACGCAATCCTTCGGTGAGCAGCCGAGGCGTATATTTGTCCATCCGGGCTGAGGTGGTGGGTCCGCAGGCACCGACGATATCCCCGGGTCGCGTGGGTGAAGGCCCCATATAGTAGATTACGGATTTCGAGAGATCGATAGGCAGTTTTTCCCCCCGGTCGAGGGCTTCCACAAACCGCTTGTGCGCCGCGTCACGGGCGGCATAGATTGTGCCGGACAAAAGCAGTTTGTCTCCCGCCCGCAGCTCCGCCACTGTCTTGGCAGTCATCGGCAACTGAATCTTCCGCCAATCGCTCACAACACTACCTCTTTATGCCGAGCACTGTGGCATTGGAGATTAATCGCCACCGGCAGGCTGGCTATGTGGCATGGCATGCTTTCGATGTGTACTGCAAGGGCGGTTACCGTGCCGCCCAACCCGAGAGGCCCAATACCAAGATTATTCACTTTTTCGAGGATTTCAACCTCAAGCGCGGCGGCGTCCGGGTCTGAGCTGGGCTGTCCCACCTTGCGCAACAGCGAACGCTTAGCCACGAGCATCGATTCCTCGGCGGTGCCGCCGATGCCAATACCGAGGATAACCGGGGGACAAGGCTTGCCCCCGGCGTCTTCAACGGCTCGAACTGCCGATTCGATAACCCCGCCTCGGCCCTCGGCCGGCTTGAGCATGAAAAGGCGGCTCATGTTTTCTGCCCCTGAACCCTTGGCCATCAGGCTGATCTTAAGCTTATCGCCGGGAACGATGCGGTAGTGAATTATCGGCGGGGTGTTGTCACAAGTGTTCTTACGCTCAGTGAAGGGGCAGGCGACCATTGAATTGCGAAGATATCCTTCACCATACCCCCGGCGCACACCCTCCGTAACAGCCTCGTCAAGGTCACCGCCTACGACATGGATATCCTGACCGATATCGAGAAAAACCACCGCCACCCCACAGTCCTGACAAAGGGGCTTTTTTATCTTCGGTGCCTGTCGGGCGTTCTCAACAAGGAACTCAAGTATCTCGCGCCCAAGAGTCGATTTCTCTGTTTCCTTTGCTCCTAGAAGCGCCGCCAGCACGTCTTGTGCCATCTCGTAATTAGCTTCTTCGGCTAAACAGGCAATCGAAGTAGAAATAATAGAAGCATGGATTTCACGCATGTCGATATTATATGGCAGGCGCACTGGAGCTGTCATTGCGAGATGGTTCAACACCGACAAGCCCACTGTTTGAAGCTTGGAATACTTGCGAATTCTTTATTTGGGTAATGCAGATATGGTTTTTCGAACAGCCTCGGCTGAAACCTTCAATGCCGCCAATTCTTCTGCATTAAGAGGGAGTTCTACGATTTTTTTGATGCCGCCGCGGCCAAGTTCCACGGGAACTCCGATCACAACATCGGATAGCCCATATTCTCCATCAAGCAGGGCTGCGCAGTTCATTATCATCCCAGAATCAGTGGCGACCGCGCTTACCATATGAGCGACAGAAGCCGAAGGGGCATAGAAAGCCGAACTGGT
Organism: Dehalogenimonas etheniformans; assembly: GCF_014672715.2. Classification (NCBI taxonomy): domain Bacteria; kingdom Bacillati; phylum Chloroflexota; class Dehalococcoidia; order Dehalococcoidales; family Dehalococcoidaceae; genus Dehalogenimonas; species Dehalogenimonas etheniformans. The sequence goes on from NZ_CP058566.2 coordinate 1,220,862, forward strand.
TTTCATGATGGACACAATCTCGGCGCCGCCGTTAACCGTTCGCTCAGCAAGAGTCTTTTGTTTAGAATCGTCAACGAGTTCCGAGAGCGGTTTGCCATTAACAATTGTAAAACGAGGATACACCACCATACTGCCGCCGTGTTCGCCCATGACGCATGGCGTCACGTCGGAGGCGTTGACGTTTAATTCTTCTGCAACGAAAGCTGCCAATCTGCCTCCGTCCAAGACTCCTGACAGGCCGAATACCCGATCTCGTGGCAGGTTGCTGACTTTCAGCGCCAGGTATGTCATGGTGTCTACCGGATTGGTGACGATGATAAACATTGCGTGAGGTGATAGAGCCAGTGACTTTTCGATGACCTCGCGAACTATCTTGGCGTTGATGCCGACCAGTTCGTCCCGGGACATACCGGGTTTACGGGCGATACCTGCAGTGATGACCACGATATCGGATCCGGAAGTAACGTCGTAAGAATTCGAACCGACTATCTTGTGAGTAAATCCGATCATATTGGCTGACTGCCTCATATCGAGGGTCTTACCTTGCGGGATTCCCTCAATGACATCAACAAGCGCGACATCGGCGAAATTTTTCTCAATAAGGCGCTGTGCCAGGGTGGCGCCGACATTGCCGGCGCCGACAACGGTGATTTTCATGCTTTTACTTCCTTTGAAGTAATTTCTTGAATTCTTCGTCGGAAATGCAGGCGTCATCGAGTAAGGCGTCCACAGTTCCCGAGTCGAGTGTTTGATTATCCGGGATTATCAGGGTGGTAAAAGGCTCCTTCCGCTGTAGGGCGATATGATGGCCTTTCTTGTAACTCACATTGAAACCGGCTTTTTGCATGAGCCGGGACATTGCGTTGCCGGTGAGTCCTCTGGCATTCAAGGTCACTTGGCGGTGACCTCTATTTGGAGGTAGTCACGGCCGACTTCAATCGGAATCGTAAATCCCCCTTCGATCAGGGACTCGATGTAAGCCTCCGCTGCCTCTTTGACGTTCTTCATAGCGTCAATCCTGGTTTTACCTTGTGAAACACACCCCTTGAGTGCCGGCACTTTGGCAATAAAGCCCGCTTCTCGGCCTTTTTCAATAATAACGGTGTATTTCATTTTTGCCCCAAATCTGCCCGATTTCCGGGGGATGCCGTCTTACAATCGGGCTATTATAGCATCTGCCACCTGCGACGTCCCGACTGCCAAGCACTGTTTTTCCGGCGGTAAAAGATCATAGGTGACGCTCGCACCATCGGCTATTACCGAGGCGATGGCTTTCTCCAACCGATCGGCAGCTGTAGGCTCATTCAGGTGACGCAACATCAGCACACCTGAGAGCATCATGGCCATAGGGTTGACCTTGTTCATGCCTTTGTATTTGGGTGCGCTGCCATGGGTTGGCTCAAAGACAGCATATTGGTCGCCGATATTGCCGCCCGGCGCAACACCCAGACCGCCCACAAGCCCGGCGCAAAGATCAGACAAAATATCGCCGTAGAGGTTGGGACAGACAAGAACATCGAATTGCTGTGGGTTCTTGACCAGTTGCATAGTCATGTTGTCCACGATGCGATCTTCGAACTCGATTTCTGGGTAAGAGGTAGCCACATCGCGGGCGACTGCCAGAAACAGGCCGTCGGAGAATTTCAAAATATTGGCCTTATGTACCGCCGTGACTTTCTTCCGTCCGTAACGCCGGGCATATTCGAAGGCGTACTTCACAATGCGGCGGGTGCCGGTTTCCGAAATCATCTTGATGGAAAAACCGGCATCCTCACGGATCAGTTTCTCTCCTTTGTCCTTGAGCATCTGCTTCAGCTTTTCAGCCCATTCGGTGCCGCGTTCGAATTCGATTCCAGCGTAAAGATCTTCCATATTTTCGCGGACAATGACTAAATCGACTTTATCATAGCGGGATGGGATCCCCTCGTAGCTCTTGCACGGCCGTAAACAAGTGTAAAGATCAAGAGCCTTTCGAATGGCGACATTGACGCTGCGAAAACCGCTACCGACGGGGGTGGTGATGGGCCCTTTGATGGCCACCTTGTTCTTTCTGATCGATTCAAGAACATTGTCAGGTAGGGGAGTCCCGTACTGAGCGATGACGTCGCTACCGGCGTGAACCACTTCCCAATGGAACTTGATTCCGGTGGCTTCCAGGACGCGCCGGGTGGCATCAGAGATTTCAGGACCGATGCCATCACCGGGAATTAGAGTTACATTATGAACCATTGTGCTCCTTCAATTACTGCCGAAAATCGAGATTCTTGCCTGCTCTAATAATGACAGTTTGTTTAAATCTTAAAATCGCCGTGTTTTTTGATATAAGGCATCAAGCCGCCTTCGTTAAGGATGGATAACATGGCGTCCGGAATTTTACCGAATGTCAGCGTTTCCCCGTTTGTCCGGTCATGGATAGTGCCGCTGGTGAGATCTACATCGAGTTCGTCGCCATCGTTTATTCGATCGGTGTCGCAGATCAAAATCGGCAATCCGACGTTGATCGAATTGCGGAAAAAGATACGGGCAACCGACTTGGCGAGAACGGCAGAAACTCCTGCCATTTTAAGAATCACCGGTGCGTGTTCGCGACTTGAACCAAGACCGAAATTGCTGCCGCCAACAACGAAATCACCTGGCTTCACTCTCGCCGAAAAAGTTGGATCGGCATCCTCCATGACGTGCTTGGCGAGTTCCGGCAGATTGCTCCGCAGATGCACCAGGCGCCCGGGGGCGATTAAGTCAGTGGAAATATCATCGCCGAATTTGAAGGCTTTGCCCGTGAGCATGTTATGCTACCTCCCGAGGATCGGTGATAACGCCGGTAATGGCGGAAGCGGCGGCTGTCGGTGTGCTTGAAAGGAAAATCAATCCTTCCGGATTGCCCATGCGCCCGAGAAAGTTGCGATTGGCGGTGGAAAGGCAGGTCTCTCCATCCCCGAGGACGCCCTGGTGGACGCCGAGACAACCCGCACAACCAGGCGGCAATATAAGGGCGCCTGCCTCTACCAGGTCCTGGATATATCCCATACGCATGCCTGCCAACATGATTTGGGGGGAAGCCGGGGCGACGAGAAGGCGGGTCGCCGGGTTGCGTCGTTTGCCGCGGAGGATGTCGGCTGCAAGTTTCAAGTCTTCCAGACGGCCATTGGTGCACGTGCCTATGAAAACTTGATCCACCTTCGTCCCCTTAACCTCATCGATAATGGCTGTGTTGTCCACAGTGTGAGGTTTGGCAACCGTTGGTTCAAGTTTGGAGAGGTCTATTTCTATTAACCGCTCGTATGCCGCATCAGCATCGGCAAAAAGGAAGCGGTGATCTGCTTTGCGACCTTGTTGATTGAGATATTCGAGGGTGGCGTCATCCGATGGGAAAATGCCTACCTTAGCGCCAGCTTCGACGGCCATATTGGCGATAGTCAAACGGTCAGATACAGGTAGAGTACGCAAGCCTTCCCCACCGAACTCAAGAGCTTGATAGGTAGCACCGTCTGCACCGATACTGCCGATAAGATGGAGGATGACATCCTTGGCGGTCACGTATTTTTGGAGCTTACCAGTAAGGCGGATGTAGAATGTTTCCGGAACGCGGAACCAGGTCTTTCCCAGGCCAAAAGCCGCGGCTACATCTGAAGATCCCATGCCCGTAGCGAAAGCGCCAAGCCCGCCTGCGGTCACTGTGTGGGAGTCCGCGCCGACAATGACGTCACCCGGCCGTGCATACTTCTCTGCCATTATCTGGTGGCAGACACCCTCGCCAACATCAGACAACACTGCGCCGTAATCTTTGGCGAATTTGCGAAGAAAAGTATGGTCGCACGAAAGCTGTTTCTGCGGTGAGGGCGCGGCGTGATCGATGAACATTATGGTATGCGATGGATTGGCTAGCTTTGGTAGTCCTAGTCCGAGGAATTCGCGTACAGTAAGGGGGCCGGTCGTATCTTGCACCAACGCCCAATCTACCGGTGAGACGACGATGTCACCTGGTTTAACATCCTGTTTGGTTTTTTCGGAGAGTATTTTTTCTGCGAGTGTCTTACTCATAAAACCTCAAATTCTAATATCGAAGCACGAAATCCGAAAATAATTTTAAAATTAAAGCACCAAGCTCAAAATGTCGCACTCTCTTAATTCCCGTCTCATCGAGGGGTAGAAAACAGAAGTTAAGGAGCAATTATCGCAAGCACATCGTCGCGGGAGACACGATCACCGACGCCGAACTTGATCGCGGCAACGGTGCCGTCGGTCGTCGAAGGCAGATCAATGGCCATTTTCATCGCTTCAAGGACCACTACGGTGTCACCTGACTTAACCTTGTCCCCGACTTTGACTTCGTATCGGAGAATGACTCCGGGCATAGGGGCAAGCACATCTTCGCCGCAGGGTTCGGACCCAGCGGGAGGTAACTTTGCCTCGGTCTTGGCAATCGGTGCCTCGACCGGCCTGGGAGCTTCCGCAGGTTTGGCCTGTTCGATCGCCTTGGCGGCGACGGGTTTGATTTCAACTGGAGCAGGAGACAACGGCTTTGAGTCAAGTTGAGCAGCTGGTGTCGCGACAGAGGGCGGTGCGATATACGTAGCGGCCGGAGCAACAGAGGCGGTCGGTTCGACGCCAACGCAATAGACTTTACCATCCAGATGGACATTGAAATGGCGAAGTCCACCTACGGGGGCAATTAGCGTGGCGGTCGGGACCGGGTTAACTTTTTCTGCTGACTTTTCCACCAACTTGCCAGACTTGGCTTTGGTAACAAGATCGTCTTCTCGTTTTACATCCTCGAGAGTTCTGGGTTTGGTATCGGCGGGTGGATTCTCCAGGCCGTATTTCCATTTGAGGAAACGGAGACCAACCTGCGGGTACAATGCATAGGTTAAAACGTCACCGATATCCCTGGCGATGCCTTTTGTGGCTTCCTTGGCAGCTTCGAGTTCAGGTTTGAGGACATCGGCGGGACGAACGGTAATTGGCACCTCGCCGCGTTCGTAGCCTTTTAACGCCAATTTCTGGATCTCCGGTTCGACCGGCATCGGCGGCCGCCCGTACAGGCCGTAAAAGTAGTCCTTGACCTGGGCGGAGATAACTTTGTATCGTCCGAAGAGAACGTTCTGCACCGCCTGGATTCCCACGATCTGGGACGTTGGAGTGACAAGCGGCGGGAAACCCATCTCCCTGCGAACGCGAGGTATTTCGTCATAGACCTCGTCGATGCGGTTGAGAGCTCCTGCTTCGCGGAGCTGGGAAACAAGGTTAGAGATCATGCCGCCGGGTACCTGGTGTTCCAGCACCGCGGTGTCGATAACCGCCATTTTGGTTGTGTCCATAAAGTCACGATACTTCGGTGAGATAGTTTCGAAATAATCACCGATCTTGAGTAATTGATGAAGATCAAGACCGGTATCACGAGGAGTACCGGTCAAAGACACCACCATCGGCTCAACGGCGGGATGTGAGGTGCGTAACGCCCAGGGAGCAAGACAGGTATCCACGATATCAGCACCAGCTTCTACCGCTTTCAGCATGCTCATCGAGGCCATACCGGAGGTGTAGTGTGAATGGAACTGAATGGGAATCTTAATGGCTTTCTTCAAGGCTTTGACCAAGGTGTAGGCATCGTTTGGCGCGATGATACCCGCCATATCCTTGATGCAGAACGAGTCTGCGCCCATGTCCTCGAAGGTTTTGGCTTTTTCGACGTAGTATTCGAGGTTATAGACAGGACCACCCATAACCCGCTCGGTCAGCGAGTAGCTGATGGCGAGCTGCGCGTGCTTGCCTTTGGATTTGATCGCTTTAAGGGCCGTCTCGAAGTTTCTTTCATCATTTACAGCGTCAAAGACGCGAAAGATGTCGACGCCACAATCCGCGGCATGCCCTACAAAGGCTGTGACGACATCGTCGGCGTAATTGCGGTAGCCAACCAGGTTTTGCCCTCGGAGTAACATCTGGAGGGGAGTTCTGGTTGCACGCTTTTTCATCTCGCGCAGGCGGTCCCAGGGGTCTTCATTCAGGAAACGGATCGGCACGTCAAAGGTGGCGCCGCCCCAAACTTCCATGGAATGAAAACCGACCTGATCCATGTCGCCGATGATTCCCAGAATGTCATCGGTTCGCATTCGGGTGGCGAGGAGTGACTGGTGGCCGTCGCGAAGAGTAAGATCAGTGATTTTCAGTGGCTGGACCGGCATTTTCTCCCCCTTTAGACTGAAACCGTCGATTCAGTTTCAAGATACGAGGCAAGGGCGACTGTAATGATCGCCCTGAGCCTGGTTTCGTCAAGAGTTGCTACGTTCATGCCTTCGGATTCCAGATAGGCAAGAACGGCAGCGCTTATTATAGCGATTTCGGAGTGATTCATCATCTTAATGTCAGAAAACACATACCCATGTTATTCTAGCTGAAAAGGGTATCGCGATTAAAGCACGAATGAAACGTTTTATGTCAGAATTCAAAAAGCCATCGATGGCTCGACGAGCTCACCCCGAGCGGCCTAAACACAACAGCTTCCTTAGATTTAGCCGGAATTACAGGGGAATATTCCCGTGTTTTTTGGCCGGGTTCCTACCCCGCTTTCCGGCGAGGACCTTGAGCGCTTGGATCAAGCGCGGACGCGTCTCGGCTGGGACGATGACATCGTCTACGTAGCCGAGAGCCGCTGCCTGATAGGGGTTATCAAATTTCTCCCGGTACTTGGAGACGCAGCGCTGGCGTTCGGCTTCCGGTTCGGCGGACTCGGCGATCTTTTTACGGTGGATAACAGCCACGGCTCCCTCGGCACCCATGACGGCGATTTCGGCGCAAGGCCATGCCAGGTTGATATCGCCTCGTAAGTGACGTGAACTCATGACGATATAAGCTCCGCCGTAGGCTTTCCGGGTGATGACAGTGATCTTGGGTACTGTCGCCTCGGCGTAAGCGAATATAAGCTTTGCGCCGTGGCGGATAATGCCGCCGTGCTCCTGGTCAACGCCGGGCATGAAGCCGGGTACGTCGACAAAACTGACAAGCGGAATGTTGAATGCATCGCAAAAACGGACGAAACGAGCCGCTTTGACGGAGGCGTTAATATCAATGACGCCCGCCAGATAGTTCGGCTGTTGGGCGACGATGCCTACACTCTGACCGTCAACACGCGCAAAACCGACGATCATATTGGGGGCAAAGGCAGCGTGCACTTCCATAAAATCGCCATTGTCGATGACTGCGGTGATGACCTTTTTCATGTCGTAGGCTTTTTTAGGATCATCCGGCACGATGGTGTTTAGTGTCTCATCGTTCTGCGGGCCGTGAGTTTTCTTTGTCGCCACCCGGGGCGGGGCTTCTTTGAAGCTCGACGGGATAAAGGATAACAGCCTCCGGACAGCTTCGTAGCAATCTACCTCGGAATTAAAAGTGAAATGGGAGACCCCGCTCTTCCGGGCATGGACATCTGCACCACCAAGAGCTTCATGGGTAACTTCTTCGCCGGTGACCGCTTTAACCACATCCGGACCGGTGATATACATCTGCCCCATGCCTTTAACCATAAAGACAAAATCGGTCAAAGCGGGGCCGTAAACGGCGCCGCCCGCCGATGGACCCACAATGATCGAGATCTGGGGTATCGACCCTGATGCTAACGCATTCAGGAGCAGAATATCGCCGACGCCGCACAATGAGGCCACGCCTTCCTGAATCCGGGCACCGCCTGAATCATTAATCGCTATCAAAGGAGCGCCTTGATCGATGGCCATGTCAACAATCTGGCGGACCTTCTGGCCAACGACTTCGGAAATGGATCCGCCGAGTACCGTAAAATCCTGAGAATACAGGAAAACCTTCCGTCCGCCGATTGTGCCTGAACCGGTAACGACGGCATCTCCCGAATGGACAGTATCAGCTAATCCAAAATCCGTAGATCGATGCGAGCAAAACGCTGATAACTCGGTGAAGGAACCGGGATCGAGTAATTTTTCGATACGCTCACGCGCCGTCAACTTGCCGCGGGCGTGCTGCGCTTTTACCCTCGCCTCGCCACCACCCTCGGCAATTTCTTTCTTTTTAGCTTCGAGTTCGGTCAATTTATCATTCATTGAACAACCATTCACCCAAACCAGAATGTCGCTATCTTAGCACAAGGGTTGGGGATGGGCAAACAAAAAACGACCGCGATCGCGGTCGTTTGGCGACTTGTTCAAGTTCAGGTTTGGAAGAGGTATTTTACTTCGGCGAAGTTCCTGTCATCAGGCAGCAACAGTGGGCACGTGCTCTTGCTCCAGTACCAGTTTCCCCGTTTGCTTGATCTCTTTCACACTCTGGATATAAGGACAGTAACCGTCATCGAAAAAGGTGCAACGATTGGAGTAACCGGAATAATGGCAGAGACCGCAGTGCTGGGTGGCGACATTGAAATTAGATTGCTTCATCTGACCGTGCCTCCGATTTCTTTCCCCCTCCAGCCACGGTACAATCTGGTATTGTACTGTAGGACTAGTACCAGTCTGAGGAAGTGAGCTGATTATATAGTCCTGAACTAGTACCTGTCAATAGGTACTAGTACCTACTAATGAATATTTTTGGTACTCGTTTTGAAATAAGGGATTACAATAATTCAAAGAGTGAATTCCCATCTGATTGGGAAAAGAAGATAAACTTTATCAGAATGCCTGTCGGCTACTCGCGGATTTTTTCTTCGCGCTCCGGGAACCAGTTCTTAAGCCTGGCTGCGATGATCTTCTCCTGCCCGATATCCGTCGGAAAGTAAAAGCGTTTGTTTTTGAGCGAATCCGGCAGGTTCTGCTGCTTCACAAAGCCGCCGGGGAAGTCATGGGCATACTTGTAGCCCTTACCGTAACCCAGGTCCTTCATCAGTCCCGTTGGAGCGTTGCGAAGGTGGAGAGGCACCGGTTCGATGGGATTTTTGGATATGGTTTCTTGCACTCGCTTATAAGCGGTGTAAAGCGAGTTACTCTTGGGAGCCGTGGCCAGGTATACTACACACTGCGCAAGCGCCACGTTACACTCCGGCATACCTACAAAATGAACCGCCTGCTGAGCTGCAATCGCAATCACCAATGCTTGCGGATCGGCCATCCCTATGTCCTCTGAAGCAAATCGGATCAAACGGCGAACGACGAACAGCGGGTCTTCGCCAGCCTCCAGCATCCGGCCCAACCAATAAAGAGAGGCATCCGGATCGGAGCCGCGAAGTGATTTATGTAAAGCCGAGATAATATCGTAATGCTGCTCCCCTGCCCGATCATACAGGAGTGTCTTGGCTTGGGCGGCGTCCTCGACGGCTTCGACAGAGACGTTGCGCTTGCCGGCTTTGTCCGGCGGCGTGGTGCGGGCGGCGAGTTCCAAAATATTGAGGGCAATGCGAGCGTCACCGCTGGCGAGGTTAACGATCTGGGCGGCCGCCTCATCTGACAAAATGACGTTGGATGTGCCTATGCCGCGTTCTGTGTCAGAAATCGCACGATCGAGGATCGTCCGCATCTGTTCGCCGGTCAAACCCTTAAGGACATAGGTACGCGCTCTCGACAATAACGGAGAGATGACCTCAAACGATGGATTCTCCGTCGTCGCGCCGATGAGAGTCACAGTGCCGTCTTCAACATAGGGCAAAATGGTATCTTGTTGACCCTTATTAAAGCGGTGGATCTCATCAATAAAGAGAATGGTTTTTTGGTTCTGCCCCAGCCGCCTCTGCTTTGCTTCCTCTATTATCTTGCGTAAGTCAGCGACGCCTGCCGAAACTGCGCTCACCTGGGCAAAATAGGCCTGGTTTGCCTTGGCCATGAGGTGCGCCAGGGTCGTCTTGCCGGAACCCGGCGGACCCCAAAGTATGATCGATGGCAGTTCCCCGGCGTCGATCGCCCGTCGCAAGGCACGGCCCTCCCCAACGAGATGCTCTTGCCCAACGTAATCAGCCAGGGTCTGCGGACGCATCCGGGCTGCCAGCGGCGCCGTTACGTCTCTCAGTTTTTCAAAATGTGCTTCGAACATGTCCTGGGGCATTTTTCAGCCTCTCGTGGAGAATCTCTATCACCGTATCGGGATGGTAGGTTGAAAAAATGGTAATGCCCGTGGCGTCTGTTTTCCAACTTAAGATTAATCTCACCTTTGCCAACCATCGTACTGTGCGACGACCGGTATTACCCTTAAAGATTCCATCAATTCGTTCAAGGTAAACGGAATATAGGAGGGCCGCCGAATCCGCCAGGCCACTGACGATCCCAGTCGATTTTGACAAGCTCCTCTTCAGGTTGTACCGTCCTGTCAGCGCTGATCTCTGGTGTGTTCCTCGATCTTTCCTTAATCAGGTTCATCAACTCATCCAGGTGACGAGTAGGAAAGATCAACCGACGCAGGTTGTTAAGTCGCAACTGCACTTCCACCCTGGGCAGACTGCCGATGGCATAAACCATCACACGCTCGCCATCTTGTGCTGTCGGCACCGCGGTCAGAGGATTTCCAGGTGAGCGGCGGCTGAAATCTTCCCCGAAGGATTCGATCTCGGCCCAGTAGATAGAATTGCTGTTCATCCCTGCAATGATGTTCAACCGATCGGAAGTAGCAATTACCGTGAATTTACCGAAAGATATCACGAAAGTAGCCAGGATGAGGAAGAGAGCCGCCGGGATGAAAAATTCCCCGGCTCCATCGCCGCGCCCACCGGCCGCAAATGGATCGGTAAAGGCAAGTACGACAAAAACAATCGCCAGGAACGCCATCGCCCCTGCCGCCAACTTCATCACTGGCTGCCTGATATCTTCCCGGTAGAGCACTTCAGGTGTCGTCACGATGGAACCCAGATTTGCTTCGCATTGACGATCTCGGCATCGCCTGGGAGGTCAAGCGGTTGTGATGATTGGGCGTAGAAAGCTAACCCTTTATAGCTTGTGAGGTAGCTGAACTTATTCCCTCGCCACCCGGCTTTAGAGGCCACGATTAACGGATTCCTGGCTTTACTAGCAATCAGGACAAATTCCGATGGTTCCAGTCTAACGATTACCCCGGAGGTCTTGACTGCCTGAACCACTGCGGCGTGTGCCGCGGCGGCGCCACCGTAAGCCATGACTGCCTCCTGAAACGAGGTTTACAAACGTATTATAAACCTATTAATGATAGCGCTTCACCTGAAATTTTGAGAGCTTTATCGGCTCGTTTGGAGAGATGCCAGCCTTCTGACAGCATATGCTCACCTGGTCTTTGGCGGTATCGACGCCCTCAAGGTCGGGTAACAACAAGCCTCGACGATAACCGCACTCAGCGATAACACCGTACTTCCTGGGATCGAGTTCGTTGAATTCGGCGGGTTCGGGTTTGGTAAGGACGTCCACGCTAATCGACAGCCGATCGAGTTCCTGCGGTGTAATTGGCAAAAACCGGGGGTCGCGAGTGGCGGCGGACACAGCGTTGGCGATGATCTCCTCGGCGACGTTTGCACGCGTCGGTTCAAAAGTTCCGATGCAGCCTCTTAGTTGCCCATCCTTCTTAATGGATACAAAGACGCCGGCCTGCTCTTTCATTTCGGGCGTAAGTTCCACCGGTGGCTTCGGTATTCTTCGTTCTTTAACATACGCCTCGACGGTTTCCTTTGCCAGTTTTACCAAAGGCGACATTTCGTATCTGCGGACGATGACCCCTGCGTAACCGACAACAGCAGAATAATCTCCGGATGCGTCGCCGGAAGTCTGGTAGCGAACAAGTTCGGCGGTTTTCGCTCCTAAAATCTTGGCCGCTGTGAGCATGGTCACAACCGACGCGTACCCGCACATGGATATGCGTTCTTTGACAACTCTGTTAAGAAGCCCTTCTTCATCGAGCTTCAGGATTTCCTCGATAGCCCTGTGATCTTTGGCGGAGGCTGCCTCCTGCGATTCGTAGTGCGTCATGTCCGATGATGCAACGATGAGGATACTCTTCCCATCAGTTTCTTTGATCGCCTGCGCGATAGCGGCGCCGATCTCGTGGTAAATTTCCAGGGTCGCCACCGAAAGGATGATCGGTACGATTTTAAGGTCGGGTTTGAAATATTGGATGATGGGTAGCTGCACTTCGATTGAATGCTCGTTCTGATGTGCCGTCCGGTCCTCTTGAAGGTTTTTGGATTTCGCCAGAATACTTTGAGCCAACGTTGAATCGATCGGGACTTCACCAAGAGGCGTCTTCCATGAACCGACAGTCATGATCGAGAATGGCTTACCCATCCCAGTATGGTTCGGCCCGATGATGATATAGGTGTCCGCTGGTTCGACTCGCGAGAATACTGCAGTCGCGACCGAACCGGAGTAAATGTAGCCGGCGTGTGGAGCTACCACTCCGATTGCATCGACTTTGTCCTCATTGCCCTGCGTAAAAGAATCGATGAGGGCTTTTATCTGTTCCGCGTTCCCCGGATAAAACCTGCCGGAGGCAATAGGCTGTCGGGTCATAACCATAGGTTTCACCTCATCTTATTGATCAATAGTTACCTGTAACCTGGCAAGTTCCCCGCTCCCAAACTCCTAAGAATATTTGCGCTTTCGGATTTTAGTAGTTGGGATCTGTTTGGTTATTGTATCTTGTGTCTTGGTCATTCATTAAACTCTGAAATTCAGATCGGTTCCACAGTTGGCGCATTTTGATCCGTCCAGGCCGACGACGCGTGAAGAAAAACCGGTTCTTATAACAGCCCGGTTGCTGCAGTAAGGGCATATGGTATCATTGTGCTCGTTGCCGGGCACGTTGCCCAGGTACACGAAGTCCAATCCTGCCGCCTTGCCATGTTCGTAGGCGTGTTCGAGTGTTTCGATCGGCGTTGCCGGGTAATCCCGCATCAGCCGGTGAGGATGAAAACGGGTGATATGCCACGGGGTATCTTTGCCTAGCCTGCGGGCAATCCAGTCTGCGATGCCCATGATTTGAGCATCGTCATCGTTGACCCCAGGGGTGACGTTTGTCACCACCTCCACGTGCATTCCCCATTTCGATTTTGCCCGTTCGGCGGTGGAGAGTATGCCCTCGAAATGCGGCACCTTGCCGATCTTTTTGTACGTTTCATCGTTGAATCCTTTGATGTCCACTCTCCAGGCATCGAGGTACGGACCGATGGTATCCAGATGTTCTATCGAAGCGTAACCGTTGGTGACGTAAACGGTGTAGAGACCCTTTTGCTTTGCCAGTTTGGCGCATTCAAGTGTGTATTCGAGCCAGACTGAAGGCTCATTATAGGTCCAGGCGATCCCGGCACTACCCGAGTTTTGGGCCATCGCTATGGCCTGCGCAGGCAGGATCTCTCGGGATTGGTGCAAGCCCTCGTCAGTTTCCGGACAAGCGATCTCCCAATTCTGGCACCCTTTACAATGGAAATTACAGCCCCAGGATCCCAGTGAAAACACATCGGTCCCCGGATAGAAATGATAAAGTGGTTTCTTCTCAATTGGATCTACAGCCACCGACGACACTTTTGCGTAATTGAGGTTGTAAAGTTCCCCACCCTGGTTCCGGTACATCCGGCAGACTCCAAGTTTGCCTTCATTGATTTCGCAGTACCATTGGCAGGTTCGGCATTTAACCCTTTTTTCCGCTAGTTTTTCCCAAAGCAAGGCTGGGTACATCTATTCGACTTCCTCGACACCGATTATATCACTCCGCATGGGATTCCTATGAGGTCTGAGACATCGAAAAAATAATTAAATAAATCCTAAACAAACGGTCAGAACCGTGCTATTCTTGAATATCAAGTCAAGGAGGGCGGCAATGATCCTTATAACCGGAGCCAGCGGCTTTGTGGCCAGTCACTTGATCCCACAACTCAGGAAAACCGGGGAGCCTTTACGTTGCCTTGTTGCCAACGAGACAGAAGGGGCAAGAATAAATGCTCCTGGAGCCGAGCTTGCCTTCGGGAATGTCACTGATCCCGGCGCTTTACAAACGGCCTGTAAAGGTGTTGATACCGTGATCCATCTCGTGGCGGTCATCCGGGAACCTCGGAATGCTACTTTCGAACAGATCAACGTCGCCGGCACCCGCAACATGGTAGAGGCGGCCAGGGATTGCGGTGTCAAACGCTTCATTCACATGGGAGCACTTGGTGCCACTCCGGACCCAGGATACAAGTACCTTAATTCCAAATGGCTTGGCATGGAAGAGGTTAAAAACAGCGGGCTGGATTTCTCGATCCTCCAGCCGTCTGTGATGTTCGGCGAGGGCGCCGGTTTCGTGGCCTCACTGGTGAGGTCCGTTCACCTCGCGCCTTTTATCGTCCCGATAGCGGGGGACGGGAAAAGCCGATTGCAGCCAATCTGGGTCGGCGATGTGGTTAGTTGCGTTATGAAGCTGGTGAATGGTGAAAAAAGCGGTAGGAGCATCGAAATCGGCGGTCCTGAGATCATGACCTACGAGAAGGTGATAGATGAAGTCCTGAAAGCGCTTGGTGAGAAGCGGACGAAGGTCCACGTCCCTCGATGGCTGATGCGGCCGGGCGTAGCTGTCATGGATGCCCTGTTGAGGAACCCGCCGATAACCATAGTCGAATTCAAATCAATGGAGATCCCCAACATCACCGCCCCTGATTCGGTTGAGAAAGAGTTCGGGTTTAAACCCATGCCCTTGAGAGAAGGCTTGGGTTACCTTAAACTCAAACGTTGAGTTCTTGCCACAAGGTCTTGACCCTGGCTCTCAATTCTTCGATTGAAGTATTGGTATCGATCACCGCCGTGGCGTGACGCTTCCGTTCGTCGTTTGACACCTGGCAGGCGATCCGGGCACGTGCGTCAGCTTCGGAATAACCCATTTTCTCAACTAGTCTGCGAAGGATAACAGCCGGGGGAGCAACGGTGAGCCAAATTACATCGGCTTGCTCTGCCCAACCGGCCTCCACCAGCAGCGCCGCCTCGACCACAACCGCTCTGAATTTTTGAGACCTGAATTCGGCTACTTCCTCTGAAACCGCCTGGCTGATGGCGGGATGGGTGATGGCATTGAGCCGGGAAAGGGCCGACGGGTCACAAAAAACTATCCCCGCTAATTTTTTCCGGTCGATTGTATCGTTTTCATCTAGGATTCGTTCACCGAACGCGGAGACGATTGCCCATTTAATATCGTGGTCTTCCCGGAGCAACCGGTGGCCGACTTTATCGGCGTCGATAAACGCCGCGCCGAGCTCTTTCAGCATCGCACCGACCGTACTCTTCCCGCTGCCGATACCGCCGGTGAGACCGATAACAATCATAATAAGGTATGAGTCTAATCAGGAAAAATTCTAAAGTCAAGGAATCTGAAGTACTTTCAACCGATTGACACGCTTGGCTCTGCAGGATATTCTGAATCGATGTTCGAACAAAATGGACCTTTGGAACCTCTGAAAATAGCCACATCCCCAATGGACCGAACTTCGGCCCCGTCACCCGCAATGGTTCGCTTCTGGGGATTTTGGCCGACTCTAGGTTTCAGCGCCATAGTCGGGGTGGTTAACGGGATCGCAGGGCTCCTGGCTGTCCTGGCGGTCGTTGATTTCAACCTTATCTCAAACCCGAATTTCAATTGGACCGAATATGTTTTCAACAGTATCGGTACGCAGTTCAACGCGGTTATTGTGACCTCCGTTATCGTTTCGGACGCGGTGTCGCTCGCCGTGATCGGAGGGTTGGTTCTTGCGAGGCACGGCGCGAGCATAAAGGAATACTTGGCATTAAACCCGATTCCTGTAAAAACCGTCGTCAAACTTGTTTTCTTGACGCTGGGTTTGGTTGCCGTCAGTATTTTTATCGATTCTTTTCGCAATTTGCCGAATAACCCGCAACCCGGTCCGATCTATGAGGGCGTTTGGCCGGTATTTGCCTGGTTTGCGGTGGTACTCGTGGCACCGTTATTTGAAGAGGTCATGTTCCGCGGTTTTATGTTCCAGGGTTTTTTACGTACACGTTTGGGGCCCGCCCTGGCCATAATCCTGCCGGCAATCTGGTGGGGGCTATTGCACGCGCAGTATGGGGTGTTTGATCGTGGAGTAATAATCGTGTTGGGCATCGTCCTGGCTACCGTCCGGCTTAAGACCGGTTCTTTATATGCCCCGTTGGCAATGCATGCGACATGGAACCTTATTTCGATGATACGGTTGAGTTTTTTGACCTAGCCAATTGACTAACTTCCAAGCTCGACCTAACATATTCTAGTTTCATAAGATTGACATCAGGGAGGGATTTGAAATGGGAAACAAATCGCAACCCGCAGGAATATTGACCATTATAACCGGGGGTGTTGGGGTGTTGGGTTCGTTGGCATTATTGGCTTTTATCCCCTTGATACATACGGCGATGACGGACCCGGACTTGCAAACAAATACCAATCTTACACCGGCCGAAATCAAAGCGGCGGCCGATTTTGTGACCGGGGTGTTCTCATTCTTGGCCGTCATGGGAATATTGCTGGCCATATTTGTTATCATCGCCGGAGTATACGCCTTGAAACGCCGGGCATGGGGCTTGGGCTTGGCGGGTTCGATTGTCGGTTTGTTCCTCTTCCCCTTGACCGCCATACCGGCGCTCGTTTTCATGGCTTTGGCGAAATCGGAGTTCGAACCAAGGGCGGTAACGAACCTTACAGCGCAGGAAAAGCAGATTACTCAAACGACCTCACCCGAACCACCCGGGAACGTTCCCCCTCCGTCGCCGCAAAGCCCACAGGCTTGACTTGACGGCACGGTTCGAGGCCGGGACAGCTTGCACTCCGTTGCCCGGCTTATAGCGTTATGATATACTGCTGTGTTATACTTACCACTTGGCTAAATACGCGTGCCTAAATTTAGGAGGAGATCACTTGCCGACCACAACCACAATTAAGGAATTACTGGAGTCCGGGGCGCATTTCGGTCATCAGACCAGCCGATGGCACCCCAAGATGAAGAAATACATCTTCACCAAGCGCAATGATATTCATATCATCGATCTCGAAAAGACCGTCGTGATGCTGGACAAGGCGCTTGAGTTCATTGATAAAGTCGTTTCCGAGGGCGGCAAAATCCTTGTCGTCGGCACCAAAAAGCAGGCTCAGGAAATCGTCGCCGAAGAGGCTAAACGGGGCGGCTTGTACTATATCAATCAGCGATGGATCGGCGGTATCCTGACCAACTTCGCTGCCATCCAGAACCGGATTGATTACCTGGTCAGGCTTGAAGATCAGCAAACCCGCGGCGAGTTGGCCCGTCTACCCAAAAAGGAGCAGCAGACTCTTACCGATGAAATGGCTCGCCTGAACAAGATGATGGGTGGTTTCAAGGAAATGACTGCCCTGCCGGACGTCATTTTCATTGTTGACCCGACCAAAGAAAAGATCGCATTGGCCGAAGCCCAGCGTATGGGCATCCCGATCGTGGCCATGGTCGACACCAACTGCAGTCCCGAAGGCATCGATTACCCGATCCCCTCGAATGATGATGCCATGCGTGCCATCAAGCTCGTCGTCGGTAAGGTTGCCGACGTCGCCATCGCCGCGCGGGAAGGCCTTTCCAAGGTCGAGGTTGAGCAGGTAACCGCCGCTCCAGCGGAAGCCGAGCTGGCTGAGAAACAGGCCGCTGACGCCGAAATGGACGTCTAACGGAATTATTTAGAGGTTAGAAAATTGCAGATATCAGCTGAACAAGTCAAAGAACTGCGCGAAAAATGCGGCGCAGGCGTCATGGAATGCCGCAATGCCCTGGTTGAATCCCAGGGTGATGTAGACAAGGCATTCGAGGCGCTTCAGGCTAAGGGCTATTTGAAAGCCGCCAAAAAAGCAGAGAGAGTTACCGGCCAGGGGTTGGTCGAAGGTTACGTTCACACTGGCGGACGCGTGGGGTCGTTAATCGAACTCAACTGTGAAACCGACTTTGTGGCGCGGACTGATGAGTTCAAGAAGCTGGCTCATGATGTTGCCATGCAAGTCGCGGCGATGTGCCCGATCTACGTCAACGAAGCCGATCGGCCCGAGGGTTGCGAGGTTGAAGCTAACAGCGCATGCCTGATGCTGCAACCCTTCATCAAGGACCCATCTAAAACCATAAAAGATTTGATCACCGAGGGCATCGCCCGCACCGGTGAAAACATCCGCCTGAAGAGGTTTGTCCGGTTCGAATTGGGGGGTTAATTTCTTGATATCTCTCGCGGCGCGCGTGTCCATTTGGGATGACGGCGCCGCGATTGTTAAGGTAATAGCCAGGCCTAAAAAGCCTGTTGGTAGAATGGGAGCCGACAAAATTGACCGACCTTAAATACCGTCGGGTTCTCCTCAAGCTCTCAGGCGAGGCTTTTGCCGGCGACGGCAACAGTGTCATCGATATCCCCATCGTCCGCGGCATCGCTCGCCAGATCAAAACTCTAACCCAGACAGGCGTCCAGGTGGCGATAGTAGTTGGCGCCGGGAACATCTGGCGGGGAGCTACCGTTGCCCGGCATGGTATCGATAGGGTGACTGCCGACTATGCCGGTATGCTCGCTACTGTCATCAACGCTCTGGCGCTTCAAGACAGTCTGGAGAAAGAGGGTGTTACAACCCGCACCCAGTCGGCCATCACGGTCCAGCAGGTCGCCGAACCATTCATTTACCGCCGCGCTATCCGTCACATGGAAAAAAGCCGCGTCGTAATTTTTGCCGGGGGTACCGGCAATCCCTACATGACCACGGATACGGCTGCCGCCCTCCGTGCAATTGAGATTGAGGCGCAGGTTCTGCTGATGGCCAAAAACAGGGTCGACGGCGTATATTCCGCCGATCCATTGAAACATAAAGATGCGGTGAAATTCGATCGTCTCTCCCACATCGAAGCTCTGTCCAAGAGGCTGGCGGTGATGGACTCCACAGCGCTGTCTTTATGTCTTGAGAATAAGCTCCCCATCATTGTCTTCGATATGACTACTCCCGGCAACCTCGAACGGGCCGTCGCCGGAGAAGCCGTCGGTACGCTAATTTCAAGCGAAGGGGTAACCCAATGACCGTAAGTGAAATCATGCAGCAGATCGAAAGAAAAATGTCCACCTCGATAGATGTATTACATCGTGAGTTAGGAGCCATCCGCACTGGGCGCGCCTCAGCCGCGATAATCGAGCACGTCAGGGTGGACTATGCCGGAACACCGACACCGATCCATCACCTGGCAAATGTCTCGGTACCTGATGCCCGTCAGATATTGATCCAACCATGGGACCGGTCCATGGTGAGCCAGGTCGAAAAAGCCTTGATGAAGTCCGACCTGGGTCTGACTCCTTCCAGCGACGGGCAGGTCATCCGCCTCGTCATTCCTCCCTTGTCGCAGGAACGCAGGCTCGAACTTACCAAAATGGTCCACAAGCGCGTCGAGGAAGATAAAGTGGCCATCCGCAACCTGCGCCGGGATGCCCTCGAGCAGATCAAGAAGCTTGAAAAGGACAAAGAACTGTCGCAGGACGAAAGCAAGCGCTCCCAGGACCAACTTCAAAAAGTGACCGATGCTTACACCGCCAAGGCGGAAAAATTGGGCAAAGACAAGGAGTTGGAACTCCTTAGCGGGTGATGTGTATCAACATCTAAAGGTAAGGGGAGCCGATTGGCTCCCCTTTTTTATTCGCTTGATTTGAACTTTATCTCGAGATGGCTTCCATCGCAAAAAGGTTTATTTTTGGAATGGCCGCAGCGGCATAGGGTCACCCTGTTGCGTTGTTCATATTCAAAACCGTCTGCAGATTCGGTCGGAATGCCGCCTCGCACCCAGATAGGGCCGGAAAATCCTGCGGGCTCGTCCTCGACAAGGCCGATCGACGGCGGCAATTCGGGTTCAATGATATTGCCGTTCTTATCTTTCAAAACGATCCTGCCTGAAGGACACTCTCCTGCTTCTTCGATGGCGATCCTCCGGCATTCCTGGTCGTCTGACCTTTTTACCAGGGACCAGGTATCTCCAGCCCTCTGGCAGAAACGCGCCTCGGCGCATAGAACCGGCACTTCAGATAAAGTCAACCCCGGACCTACGACCTCGACTGATTGCGCGGAAAAAGTCGCGCGGTTGGCGGTTTCGGTACCGTCGAAATCCGAGCGGAAGTGAGAACCATCGCAGAAAGGCTTATTCTTTGACTTGCCGCACCGGCACAGGGTGTATGTGTTGGGGACATCGAATACCTTTCCCTCGCGCCATCCGTGGCTATGGCCCTCCGAATCCTGGCATATTATCTGTTCGGACAGCGGCACCCCACCCGTTACGATATAAGGTCCGTTGCGGGTTATCTTGATTCTATATTCTTTTTCGTCCGATCCTTGTCCGGCAATCACGTTATCCATCCTTTTAAAAAACACATTATAACACGGCTCTGGATCCAGTCTTCGGTATTTTGTCGTAAAATATTCCATCAAAAACGACACGAAACGCTTGACAACCCTATCGAACCTCTGTGCTATAATAGCAGTCTCTTCGCCCGCATCAACTTCATTGTCATTCTGACCCTCGAACGAAGCGAAGGGGAAGAATCCCGGTTTTGCCTGAAATGATGCATTCACTGGGAGATCTGCACCAGGATTCTTCATCCCGATTGAATCGGGATTCAGAGAGACCCGGAGGAGGACTGCAGATGACGCGGTAGCGGCGAGCGGCCGCTCGCCAGCCCCTATCACTATTGTGAACTGTTAACTGTAAACTTTGAACTCATATTTGAACGAATTGAAAGAATTGAATGAATTGACCGAGCCAAACGACGCCACGATTGACGCCCCAAAACCCAATCGTAAAATTCGCCGTCGTTTCCCCAAATCGCATTTTTGGCGCTCAAACAATTCACCCCCGGCTGCCATCGGGGGTGGTGAATATTGAATATTGGTAGTTATTTGATATTGGTATTATTGGTATTATTTCCTCGGGTTTGTTCATAAATCTCACGAAACAACTACTCCCCGATTGTACCTCGGTGATCCAATCGTAAAAAGGGTAGTCGTTTCCGGAAAATGCATCATTTTCAAGAAAACAAAACAAATCGCCTACCGTACAAACGTTTCGATTGCTATCCCAGGCACCGAGGTTGTAAAATTAAAGTTCATCGTCTGATAAAGGGGTCTACCGAATCTATG
Organism: Dehalogenimonas etheniformans; assembly: GCF_014672715.2. Lineage (NCBI taxonomy): Bacteria > Bacillati > Chloroflexota > Dehalococcoidia > Dehalococcoidales > Dehalococcoidaceae > Dehalogenimonas > Dehalogenimonas etheniformans. Next base: position 1,241,886 of record NZ_CP058566.2, read on the forward strand.
GAACAGGAAGTCATCGTAGGAACGTTTAAAGTCAAAAGCGGCCTGGCCCAGATGCTCAAGGGTGGAGTGATCATGGACGTCACAACGCCCGACCAAGCTAGGATCGCCGAGGACGCCGGCGCTTGCGCTGTCATGGCTCTGGAACGCGTACCGTCCGATATCCGCGCCGAAGGTGGGGTAGCCCGCATGGCCGATCCTACGGTCATCAAAGCTATAATGAAGGCGGTCACTATTCCGGTCATGGCGAAGTGTCGCATCGGACATTTTGTGGAAGCCAGGGTCCTGGAAGCTATGGGCGTGGACTTCATAGACGAGTCGGAGGTATTGACCCCGGCTGATGAAGCCTTCCACGTTTGGAAGCAGGACTTTAAAGTGCCATTTGTCTGCGGCTGCCGTGATCTAGGGGAAGCGTTAAGACGCATTGGTGAAGGTGCCGCCATGATCCGGACCAAGGGTGAGGCTGGGACCGGGAACGTCGTGGAAGCGGTGCGTCACATGCGCGCCGTTCAGGACGGCATCCGTCGCGTTGTCGCAGCTCCCGTAGAAGAGCTTATGGCTATCGCCAAGGAACTGAACGCCCCGTTCGAACAGGTTCTTGCTTTGCACAACACCGGCAAATTACCCGTGGTGAACTTTGCCGCTGGCGGTATCGCTACTCCGGCTGACGCTGCGCTCATGATGCAACTCGGCGCAGAAGGCGTGTTTGTCGGTTCCGGCATCTTCAAGAGTTCCGACCCGGCCCGCCGCGCGCATGCCATCGTCAAAGCTACTACTCACTACCAGGACCCGGTGGTAATCGCCGAAGTCTCGGAAGCCTTGGGAGAAGCCATGCCCGGCATCGAGATCGGTCAGCTTTCCCCTGATAAACTTCTGGCCAAAAGGGGCTGGTAAATTAAATTGTTTTAAACAGGCGAGGGGGCTTATGATTAGCCCCCTCGCCTGTTTTTGGATATAATAAGGCCACCTTGATTTACCGCATTGACGTAATGCCCGCCGCCGGAGTTACCGACCGCCGGGGTGCGGCTCTACTTAAAGACATTACGGACCTGAACCTTACCGGACCGACTTCAGCTCGGGTCATTGAGGTCTATTGGTTTAAAGGCGAAATCGATCGTCCAGCCATTGAAAAACTTGCCCGTGAAGCTCTGACCGATCCGGTCACTGAGATCTTCCGTGTGAACGAGCCAACTGAACTGACCACATCATTCCGGTCGGTTCTGGTCGCCCATAATCCCGGAGTCACCGACCCAATTGAAGAAACCATACTTAAAGCCGCCGCGGACCTCGGAATCGCGTTGGAAGCAGCACGCACCGGTCGTCTGTACATCCTGGGCGGTCGTTTCAACGACGAAACACTTAAGGTCATCACCCACCAACGCCTATTAAACCCCATAGTTCAACATGCCGTAACCCCCGATTCGATCGTTTTCGGCGAAAATCCGAAATACCATTTCAAGCTGCGTGAAATAGACCTACCCTCCGGTGATGTCGGTTTATGCGATCTCGGCAAAATTTTCTGCCTTTCTCCCGATGAGATTAGAGCCGTAGCCAAATATTATGACAACCTGGGCCGAAAACCGATTGATGTCGAGTTGGAGACTTTAGCCCAATCCTGGAGCGAGCACTGCGTTCACAAAACCTTTAAGGCCAAATTCGAGTTCGAAGGGCAGACTATCGACAATCTGCTCAAATCTACCATTGCCCGGGCGACAAAACTGCTAGATAAACCCTGGTGTCTCTCCGTTTTCGTGGACAATTCGGGCGTGATCGATTTCGATGGCGAGAACGCGGTCTGCTTCAAGGTTGAGACTCACAATCACCCCTCGGCGGTTGAGCCCTACGGCGGAGCGGCCACGGGATTGGGTGGCGTAATCCGCGATGTCCTGGGAACAGGGCTGTCAGCCCGGCCGATATTCAACACCGACGTTTTCTGCTTCGGTGAGCCCGATATGAAATATTCTGACCTCCCGCCCGGAGCTTTGCATCCAAAGCGCGTTTTCAAAGGAGTCCGGGCTGGCGTTGCGGACTACGGTAATCGCATCGGCGTCCCTACCATAAACGGCGGCATTCTGTTCGACCCGAGGTACACCGGTAATCCGCTGGTTTATTGCGGCACCGCCGGCATCATGCCTGCTTGGGCGGCCAAACCCGGCGAGCAGTCTCCGGGCGATTTGATCGTCCTTATGGGAGGCCGGACCGGCCGCGACGGTATCCACGGCGTCACCTTCTCGTCGGAAGCCCTGTCTGATAAATCTACTGAACAATCTTTTTCCTCTGTTCAAATCGGCAATCCCATTGTCGAAAAACGGATGACCGAGGCGGTCTTGCAGGCCCGTGAAGAAAAACTGTTCGTCCGCATCACTGACGTTGGTGGCGGCGGGCTCTCCTCGGCAGTTGGCGAGATGGGTGAAAACACTGGAGCCAGAGTATTTCTTGACAGGGTGCCTCTGAAATATTCCGGGCTTTCCTATTCGGAGATCTGGATCTCCGAATCCCAGGAACGCATGGTCCTCGCCGTCCCGCCCGAAAATCTGAAACGCTTACTAGAGATATGCCGTGGCGAGGGAGTCGAGGCTACAGCGATCGGCGAGTTCACCGGTGATAAGAAACTGACCTTGTATTATAAAGATCACCTCGTCTGTGATCTTAGTATGGAGTTCCTCCACGGCGGCCGTCCCCAACTCAAGCTGAAGGCATCTTATAAAACATCCGGCAACCCCGAGCCTACTTTTCCCTGCCCGTCGCGTCTTGATGACGATCTATTGAAATTGCTTGGCCGCTGGAATACTTGCTCGAAGGAATGGGTAATACGTCAATACGATCATGAGGTACAAGGCGCAAGCGTCCTTAAACCTCTGGTCGGCGCAAAGAGCGATGGGCCGGGTGACGCTTCTATCGTGCGTCCTGTTCTTGGCTCCAAACGAGGTGTCATCGTCGGATGCGGCATCAATCCGGCCTATTCCGACATCGACGCCTATAAAATGGCATCTTCAGCGATCGATGAAGCAATCCGGAACGTGATCGCCGCTGGGGGTTCACTCGATCAACTGGCGTTACTGGATAATTTCTGTTGGGGTTCAGCGACCGAGGAACAGTCTCTCGGCGCTCTTATTAAAGCGGCGCAGGCCTGTGCCGATCTTTCATTAGCCTACGGGACGCCCTTTATTTCCGGCAAAGATTCTCTTAACAATCAATTCCGCGTGGGCGAAAAAATCGTATCCATCCCTCACACGCTGTTAATATCCGCATTCGGCATTATGCCCGACGCCGAAAAAGCCGTCACCATGGACCTTAAGAAAGCCGGCGACATCATTTATGTTGTTGGTGAGACGAAAACCGAACTAGGCGGTTCGGCCTATTTCGCTTCCAAGGGATTTATCGGCAACAATGCCCCGGGTGTCGACACCGCAACTTCGAAGTCGCTCTATGACCGGCTGGCTGCGGCTATTGAAAAGGGGCTTGTCCGTTCGTGCCATGACCTCTCGGAAGGAGGCTTCGGTGTAGCTCTAGCGGAGATGGCCTTCGCCGGAGGGCTCGGCGCGCGGGTTAACCTTTCAAGAATGCCCCAGGACGGAAGTTTGCACCGGGATGACTACCTTCTGTTTTCCGAATCTAACTCACGTTTCATAGTTGAAATCTCGCCGGATCATCAGCGCGATTTCGAGATGATTATGGGCTCAACACGGCTTAACATCATCGGTGAGGTTACAGGAGCGGAAAACCTGATGATTGAAGGTTTGGGCGGCGGCATAGTTATCGATCAATCCATCGAAACGTCGAAGGAAGCCTGGCAAAGGCCACTCAAATGGTGAGAAACGTCCGTGTCATGGTCCTCCGTGCCCCCGGAACAAATGCCGATCGTGAACTGGCGTTTGCTTTTGAACTTGCCGGAGGCATCGCGAGATTGACTCACATCAATGAACTGATATCGGGGTCACAAAAACTCTCGGATTATCAAATTCTTGCCTTGCCTGGAGGATTCTCTTATGGCGACGACCTGGGCGCCGGAAAAGTGCAGGCCAATGAAATGCGCCTGCGTATTTTCGACGATCTGAAGGTATTTATCGACCGAGGCAGCCTCATTCTCGGAGTCTGTAATGGATTTCAAGCTCTGATCAAAACAGGAATACTTCCGGGTCCCCCCGATCCTGCTCTGCCCCATGTTACCTTGACCAACAACGACTCTGGCAAATTCGAGTGCCGATGGATCAAATTGGTGGCCGAACCTGCATCGGATTGTGTCTGGACAAAAGACATTGAACGATTGGAGGCGCCGGTAGCCCATGGCGAGGGCAAACTCATAGCCGCGCCGGAAATGCTGTCCCGCCTCAGACCGGTTTTCTATTACGCCAACAGCAAATGGCAGCCGACCTCGACGTATCCCGCCAATCCTAACGGGTCGATGAACAATATTGCTGGTCTCACCGATGATACCGGAAGAGTGTTCGCCCTGATGCCTCATCCCGAACGGTTCGTCCATGCTTCTCAACATCCCCAGTGGACTCGCCGGCACATTGACGAACCAGGACAAGGCCTTAGACTTTTTGAAAATGGGGTTGCTGCCGCCAAGGGAATTTAATTTGCAAAGCCAACGGGAAGCTACCTAGAGTTTTAGTTTCGAATATCCTGTGATAAAGTATTTATACCCGATACACAAAAAAAGAAAGGATTGATAAATGCCTCGGAAACGCAAGTTACTAATTCAGTTTGTTCTGGTCGTTACGGTACTGCTGGCATCCCTTAGTTTGATGGCATGTGGAGGCGGTACCCCCTCAACGACCACCTCTCATCCGCCGACCACGTCAAATCCGCCGACCACGACTACGGCTCCTCCTACCACCACAACCGTACCTCCAACCACAACTACCGCCCCTCCGACCACGACCTCCAGCCTCGGTGCTCAGGTCTATACCGCCAGTTGTGCATCATGCCACGGGGCTGACCGCAAAGGTCTCGCATCGGGCGGCATCGTTCTGTATCCCCCGGTTCTTCCAACTTCTCCGGGGGTCGTCACTCGGACAGAAGCGCAATTAGCCACGTTTACAGCGACCCACCAGACTGGTTCTTCGCTTACCGCGGATCAACGTACGGCAGTTGCATCTTTCCTTAAAACTCCCTGATCCTGGTTGCGTTTGAAAAGGGGGAGAGCGTTGCTCTCCCCCTTTTGTTCAACCTTATGACATCTTCAGGCATAGTGCGATATAACAAAAAGAGGGGCTTCCGCCCCTCTTCATACGTACTGGATAACCTTAAACGCATTTGGAAAGCTGGTAACTCTTGCCTTCTGTAGTGATAGCCGGAGCAATCACCATTTCAGCGCGCTGCATTTCGCGGATGGTGGCGGCGCCGCAGACGCCCATCACAGTCCTAAGAGCGCCCACGAAGTTCTGGCTCCCGTCTACCACCGAGGTAGGACCAAACAGAATTTGCTCGAGTCCAACCGTGGTACCCACCTTAATCCGGGTACCACGCGGCAATGACGGGTGAGGATGGCTCATACCCCAATGATAACCATGGCCCGGAGCCTCTTTTGCCTGGGCAATGATGGAACCAAACATGGCAGCGTCGGCACCGGCAGCAATTGCCTTACAGAAATCGCCACCCTTCTTGAAGCCTCCGTCGGTAATGATCGAAACGTAACGGCCAGTTTCGGCCAGGTAAGTTTCTCGAGCGGCAGCGCAATCCATCGTTGCGGTAATCTGGGGAACACCCAAGCCGAGAACCTCGCGGGAGGTGCAGGCAGCGCCTGGTCCCACTCCGACGAGGACAGCAGCAACGCCTTGCCTCATCAGTTCGAGGGTCGCCGAATAGCTAACGCAATTGCCGACCATAACCGGAACCCGCAGCGAAGAACAAAGCTCGGAAAAGATGAGTCCGCGATAGCTTTTGGAAACGTGGCGGGCAGTGGTGACAGTTGATGCAACAACAACGATGTCGGCGCCAGCTTCCGCGACCACCGGAGCCAATCTTTTGGCGTTGGCAGGCATCATTGCTACGGCGGCGGTCCCACCGGCGGCTTTGATAGCTTTGACCCTCTCGGCTACAAGATCGTCTTTAATAGGTTCGGTATAAATTTTCTGCAACAGAGCCGTGACTTCTGTCTGAGGTGTGACCGCGATTTCTGCCAGCACGGCTTCGGCATCGTGATAACGAGCCTGAATTCCTTCACCGTGAAGAACGGCCAGGCCACCCAGTTGACTCATCTTGATAGCCATTTTCACATCGGTGACCGCATCCATCGCGGCTGCAATGATGGGAATTTTGAAATTGACATCGCCGATGGAGAAACCGATGTCGGTCTGCTCCGGATTGATGGTGACATCGCCGGGGACGATTGCCACTTCGTCGAAACCGTAAGAGCGCCTGAGCTCTTTGAATTGGGGATGGGTCATCAGAGCCTCCTTGTTTGAAGAGTAACTATAACAAAAAGGCTTCGGATGGGTCAAGGATTTTGGGGTTACCTGACTACGTATTGAACCTCGGAAGACGACGGAGTCGACAATGGAAGTTCGATAAAGAAAGCGGCGCCCTTGCCCGGTTCACACTCCGCCCAGATCCTGCCGCCATGAGCCTGGACGATCCCGTGGCTGATCGACAACCCGAGTCCCGTACCCTGCCCGACATCCTTGGTGGTAAAGAATGGATCAAACAGCCTGGGCAAAGTATCGATTGCAATGCCTGGCACGTCATCAACGAAAGTTATTCGGATGGCTGAGGCTTCCTCAACCAACCGGATGGATATGAGTAGCTTGCCTCTGCCGTGAGCCCTGGACATGAAAAACTCGGCATTGATGACGATGTTCAGAAACACCTGCTGTAATTGAAAGTAGTCGGCGGTTATAGCTGGCAGGTCCTCCGCAAAATCGGTGACAACTACAATATTATTGATCTTTTGCTCATACGCCCGAAGCGCCAGGACTTTGTCGATCACCTCGTTCACCGATAACTCCTGGCGGCTCTGGTTGTGCCTGCGGGCAAAGACCAGCAGGTTTTTGACCACATCCACCGCCCTCTGTGCCTCTGAATGGATTGTCTCTACGTCCTGACGTATCGCCACGGGGATATCTGATGACGGGACCAGCTCCGAAAAACCCAGCACGCCGGTGAGCGGGTTGTTGATCTCATGGGCGATGCCAGCCGCGAGTTCGCCGACGGATGCCAGCCGGTCGGTAACCATAAGTTTTTCCTGCATGCGCTTGCGTTCGGTTATATCTTGGGATATGTGGACGCTGGCAACAACTTCTCCCGAAGGGCTGAACATCGGGTATGTCGATACTATGGTGTAAGTTCCCATCTCGGCGTTGTGGATCTCGACTTCAGCCGGAACTCCCTTTTTAAGCGTTTGAACATGGGGGCAACCCGATACCGGTTCTGTCGAACCATGAGAAACCTCGTAGCAGGTTTTGCCCACAAGATTCTCCGGCGAAGTTTTCAAGGCCTTCGGCGAAAGCCTTGTTAACCCGGACGATCTTAAAATCGCGGTCCTGGATCGAAACGGGCGTTGATATGGCATCGAAAGTCGCCCGCCATTCCTCGGCCGACCGCACCAGGCGGAGTTCCATTCGCTTGCGCTCCGTAACATCGCGGAAACTCCAGACCCTGCCGACGATCCGCCTTTCGAGACGCAGCGGCCGGGAATAACGCTCGAATACCCGCCCGTCTTTAAGCAGTAAAACGTCCGAACTCGAAAGCTCCGGTTGGGTCAAGATCTCTTCAATTCTCTTGACAAAACCGTCGCCGTCGGTGAGTTGCTGGCGGGCAAATTCGATAAGATCCTGATCGTTGCCTTTAGCGAGGATATCCTTGGACATCCCCCACATCTTCACAAAACGGCTTGAATACCGCTGTACTTTGCCGCCGTGGCCGACCACCAGAATGCCGTCAGCGGTCGATTCCAGCGTAGCTGCCAACTCCGAAAGCGATTGGCGCAACACCTCCTCGACCCGTTTGGACTCCGAGATATCCAAAGCGGTGAAGACGATGCCTTTCGAGATGTCCAAGGCATCCATGGGAGTCACCGAAAGCATGATCGGGAAATGGCTGCCGTCCTTGCGCCGGGCGCTGATTTCAACGGTCATTTGCCCGCGGGCTGACAACTGCTCCTGGATTCTGTCGCCCATAGTCTCATACGCTTCGTCGGTGTCATACAGGATGCGGGTGCTCTGCCCGACCATCTCATCCCGGGTGTAACCGGACAGACGGCACATAGTTTCGTTTACTTCTCTGATGACCCGGTTGACAGAGACAGCGATGCCGACCGGTGTGGTGCCGAATATAGCGGCCAGCTTGCCTTCCCGCTCCTTCAAGCTTCCTCAATCTGTCTTCGGGCAGTGATATCGCGGGAGACGCCGAGAATGTGCGAGGGACGCCCGTCGTCGTAGACGAGGCTGGCGGAGACTCCCGTCCACACCGTCGTGCCGTCCTTGCGTGGTTGTTCAACATCGATAAGGGGAACCCGACCCTGTTTTTCGCCGGTCATGATCTCGGCGGCGGCCAGTTTCATCCCATCTACAACAGCTTGAAGCGAACCCGGGCAGACCGCTCCTTTGTCGATTGCCTCAACACCTCGTCAGGGGTGTAGCCGCGCAACTGATAAACGGAGGGGCTGACATAGGTAAACCTGCCGTCCAGCGACAAAGTCCAGATGACGTCCGTAGAATTCTCGGTAATCAGGCGGTAGCGGCGTTCACTGTCACGCAGGGCGTTCTCCGCCTTCTTCTGTTCGGTGACGTCCTTGATGACGCCGAAGACCTTGCCCGAGGCAGCGTCGTATTCGGCGACAGATTGGACGTTGGCAACTGAGCCGTCGGAGGGACGGCGGATCTTGAACTCGACGTCATAGGTCTGCCCATGCTCAATGAGATTGGCTAATCCCTCGTCGAGGGCAGGGCGGTACTCTTCCAGGGGAATGCCCTGGATGGTGGACAGGGACCATGTATCGCCAGTAAGGCCGTAGATGGCTTTGGCGGCATCGGAGGCGGTGACTTTTTGGGATTTGAGATCTATCTCCCAACTGCCGAAGCCGAGGACGCGGCCGATGCGCTCAAGGCGCAGGATGTTTCCCAGCAGGGTTTTATGAGACCTGTATCCGTTTCCCGTCATCGTTCCCCGTGTAGTGTCGTTGGATTGCGCGGGCGGACGCACCGGGTACCGGACAGGCCGATGCGTTAATTAATAATTGTAATGATGCCTAAATACGAGTATTTTGTCAACCTTATGTCTGGTCAATTCATCGAGTGAAGATCCCGAGATACCAGTCTATTATCTGGTTGCCCCATAGGAAGGTGATGAAGGTGGTCAGGGCGAGGAAGGGGCCGAAGGCGATCGCTTCCCTTCCTCTCTTAATTTTAGCCGCCACCAGGATAACCGCTACAATCCCGCCCAAAATCCAGGACAACAGCACCGCTGCAATGATATTCGGCCAACCGGTGATCACTCCTGCCAACGCGCCCAGCCAAATATCGCCGATCCCCATAGCTTCCTGTTTATAATAGGCGTTAGCCCCCAGCCTGACCATGAAATAAACCGCCGCCCCTACCAGGCCACCGATAAGGGCACTGCCTAGGGAGGAAACCATTGTTAGCTCGCTCGTAAAAAAGCTTGCGACGAAACCTATCAGTATGCCACCGATCACGATGGTCGGAAGAACAAGTTGTTGTTCGAAATCTATGACGAAAATGACAAGTAGTAGGCTGAAATACGCCAGGGACAGTAGCAAGTCCGGCGTAAAGCCAAAATAGAGATAGAGCCCGGCGAAAGCCAGCGCGGTGACCAGTTCTACCCAGAATACCCGCTGGGGGATGGTCTCGCCGCAGGTGCGGCATCGGCCGCGGAGGGCAAGCCAGGAGATGATGGGGATCATGTCGAGCGGGGTCAGACGCCGGCCGCAGCCGGGGCATCGCGAAGGAGGCGCGACCACCGATTGTTCCTGGGGCAGCCTGTCGCAGAGAACGTTCAGGAAGCTGCCGATGACGGCGCCGAAGAGGGCGAAGATGACGGCGTAGGCTATTTCCATTTCGGGATATTGTGGCGGGTTGGGGCATGGGTGTCAAACTTTGTTATTTGTTTTAGCCCTTTGATATATATCGAAGGAAACGAATCCATTTTTACGTTCAGATTTGGGGTTTTAGCGGGTTCTAGTTTGGAACAATTCTTTTTGCATTTAAAACTAAACATGAAAATGAACCTATCCCTGCCCCTTCCCTCCGGCTCGGTCGCTCGCCGCTGGAAGGGGTGGTTTTTTTAAAGAGGTTCCGACTCGCAAGCCCCGCTCGTCGGAACCTCTATCCGGGATCCCCCGCCTAAAAACATCGTAAAGCCTAATTCTTTGATGGTATGCATATCCCCGGTCATACTCGTTTAGTCTTCGGTCTGTAACTCGCGAAAACGAATGAAACGAATATTTCGGGTGCAAATGAGTCTGGGGGAGCGATAAATAGGTTGTACAGATGTGCTATTATCATTGTGGTATTATAGCACCGGTGTCCTCGAAGGTGTCAAGCGTTTCGTGTCGTTTTTGGTAGAGTATTTTGTTATGTCGTCCAAGTGTGCTAAGAGGTAAAAATCCGAAAGAATATCCCAGCTCAAAACTCCAAATGGGCTTTCAGCGATTTGCGGGGCATTGAGATTCTTCACGATGCTTCGCTCGTTCAGAATGACAGCATGGGCGAAGGTGCCCCCTCTCCCTACCCTCTCCCCGTGGGGAAGAGGTGTAATGGGCGGATCCTCCCCGAGGCATCGGTGTACTATTCGAGGACGATTGCCACGCCTTGCCGCCAGGCAAGGCTCGCAAAGACAGAGTTTTTTGTGGCATCGGTGTGGATGGTGGTACTCCCTCTCCTTCATTTCCTCTCCCACGCGGGGGCGAGGAAAGCTAGATATTATAGCACATGGGTTCGATAGGGTTGTCAAGCGTTTCGTGTCGTTTTTGGTGCAATATTTTTCAGTGTCGGCACAGTTATTAGCCCCTAATTGATCGACACACTCGTCCAGGGTTAACCCTATTCGAAATACTTTAAGTCGCATTGCCGGTTTGCCACTAGGTAACCCGATCTGAAAAATCGGGTACATTTCACCCGAGAATTACGGGTGTTTTCGGATATGTCGAGGAATAAAAGTCAATTATAGTGTAACTATCAAGTCCCTGAGAGGCCGGGTATGTTGAGAGGGTTGTGTCCAGGGTGCGGCGAACTGGTAAGCGGATGGGCGCTAAGGGTCCCAAAATACAATAAATGCCCGCAGTGCGGACTTGATTACCTGCTATCCGAGAACGAGCAACCCTTTCAAAAGAACAATCCCAGGATACTCCCCGAGTACAAGCCGATCTTCAACAGGTCGCAACCGTTCACCGAACCGCAAACTGTGGAATAAAGGCTTACCTCTCTCGCAAAGACACAATATTAATGGATTGTGGTACCCCCGCTCCCTAACGACCTCCAAATCCCAATTGCAACGGTGGACTATTCGGGGACGATTGCCACGGATTGCCATTCAAGGCAATCCTCGCAAAGACATTTATGGGGGAAAGATTTCCTTACCCTCACCCTAACCCTCTCCCCGTGGGGAGACGAGGAATAAATGACCTCTGGATCTCAATTGCATCGGTGTACTATTCGTTGACGATTGCCACGGACTTGCCAACTGGCAACTCCTCGCAAAGACACAATATTGATGGATTGTGGGGATGGGCGAGGAAAGTTCTAACTTTAGTTGTAGCGGTTTTGATGACAACAAAGTGCTCGCGTAACACAACGTTATGTCAGTCACTTTCATCGTAAACGCTATACTTTTCCACCTTCACATCATTTATACTCACAACACATCGCTGGAACCACGGGCATGCGATCCGGCGAAAAGGCGCCGAAGAGGTACCGGAGTACCTTAAAAAATCGAAAATCGAAGAAAAACGGTAAACTAAAATACTATTGATTATATTCAACCCGCCCACATATAATCCTCAGGTACTTAACTGAACGACAATTCAGTGAGTAAATAAAATAAACTAGAACGGAAAGGTGGTGACAAACAGATGAAGTTCTTACAGAAATTCCGCAAAGGCCGCAAAGGCTTTACCCTGATTGAGCTTTTGGTGGTCATTGCCATCCTGGGCGTCATCGCCGCCGTCGCCGTACCGAACATCCTCAAGTTCATGGATAGCGGTGCTGAGGAAGCTGCTAGGGCCGAGCAACACAACGTTCAGGTAGCCGTCGCTGCATGGATGGTTGATAACACTGGCAGTCCAGCCGATGCAATCACTCCAACCGATAAAGGGCTCTTCGCAGCCTATCTTATCAACAATGTGGAATACAATTGGACCATTGATGCGAACGGTGCGGTAACTCCGACCGATAGTACGAATCCGCTTTACGTCGCACCCTAATAATCTTGTCAAAGCGTAACCGTAAAAAGAACCTCCCTCACAGGAGGTTCTTTTTTTCAAACTAAAGTAATCTTGACTCGCAATATTGAATATAATATTCTCTTGTTCAAGAAACATATCTGAGTATCATTGACCATAACAGGGGTAAATCTTATGAAATTAAGAAGGAAAAACGGTTTTACGTTAATCGAACTTTTGGTAGTAATAGCGATACTCGGGACTGTCGCGGCGGTAGCAGTACCTAATGTATTAAAGTTTATCGGAACAGGAAATGACGCTGCCGCTAAACAGGAATTACTCAACGTGGCGGCGGCAACCGCGGCGGCTCTTGCATCAGAACCACCTGTCGATCCGACTATAGATGATGCCCAGATTATCGCAGGTGTAGGAGTCGGCAAATTCATGGTTCAGAATACTGAATTCAAATACACAATAGATTCGGCTGGAAATATCACGCAGGGCGGAAGAGTCTCCTAAACGAACCATTTTCCGTAGAAACGTGACAACAAACCGCTACAAATTCTCAATAAATACGTCTTGACCCACTGATTTCTAATTGAGTATCCTAATAATAGCTATCTATGATTCGGATCAGTGAATAATCTGATGAAAAAACATCGCGGTTTTACCTTGATGGAAGTTCTCGTGGTACTAGCAATATTTGCTGTATTGGCGGGCATTGCAATACCAAACGTCCTGGGCTATATCGGGAAGGCGGATAGAAGCGCAGCGCTGGAAGAGGAACATAACCTCATCGTGGCCGTCGGTGTGGCGATGAAGCAAGGCGGAGGCGCCATTGTTTCAGATTACACAAGCAGCGGCAAGGTTTATGCAAACGCCGGGGCTGCAGATGACGATCCCGCCAAGTACCTTTATAACGACACCGAATTTGAATGGATCATCACTACTGACGGTGTGCTAACTCCCGGAGACGATAATCCGTTAAAACCTACCTGATGCAATAAGCATTGAAAAAAGAGCCCCCTTCGGAGGGCTCTTTTTTATTGAAATTGTCGCTCCGTTCAAGGATTTGCTTCGGCAAACTCAGCACAGGCTCAAGCTCACCACGAACGGAGGAAAAAAGCTCAGGGCAGGCTCAGGCTCCCACGAAAGGGTATTGGAGGGGTAACCATCCGTTCATGGATTTGCTTCGGCTAACTCAGCACAGGCTCAGGCTCACCACGAACGGAGATTGTATTAAAGGAACGAACTGATCATGCCGCCGCCAGTTGAAGGCTTTCGCCGTGGCGCCACACCTTTTGTCCGGCCACCCAACAACCGTTCCACCTCAGCCTGGTCGGCGCAATAATCAAACACTGTTTCACGTGAGATCTTCTGGTTTCTATATAAGTCAACCAAAGAATCATCGAGTGACATCATACCTTCTTCCCGACAGGTGCGGAGCACATTAGGCAACTGGTAGAGCTTTTCTTCCCGTATCAGGTTCCGCATAGCGGTATTGGCCAGCATGACCTCAACCGCGGCAATCCTGCCTTCATCGCAATACCTCGGCACCAGAGCCTGGCAAAGAACGCCCACAAGCAGTGACGCAAGGCGGGTATAGGCCAGGTGACGCTCATGGGGCGGGAAGAGGTCGATGATGCGTTCCAGGGCCTGGTGGGTGCTGGGGGCATGGCTGGTGGAGAGCACCAGGTGACCGGTCTCGGCGATGGTCAGAACCGCCGCCGCGGTCTCCAGGTCACGCATCTCGCCGACCAGGATGACATCCGGGTTCTGACGCAGGACGTGCTTCAAGGCGTGGGCAAAGGATTTGGTATCGGTACCCAACTGACGCTGGGTGATGGCGCACCTGATCGAGGGATAGACGTACTCAATGGGATCTTCGATAGTGATAACGTGCTTGGCCTCGGAGTTATTCAAATGCTGGATCATGGCGGCCAGGGTGGTGGACTTGCCGCTGCCGGTGGGGCCGGTGACGACGACCAGACCTCTGGGTTTGGTTACAAGGTCCTTGCAGATCTGGGGCAGTTCCAGTTCATCGATGGTGGGGATGACGGGAGGCAGGAGGCGGATGGCAAGGCTGATAGCGCCGCGCTGTTGCGCGGCATTGCAGCGGAGGCGGCCGACACCGGGCATGGTGAAGCCGAAATCAAGCTCGAGTTCTCTGTGGAAAATGTCGCGGTCGGAGGGCGAGGCGAGCTGGTTAAGGGCTTCCGCGGTGTCCTCAACAGAGAGCCCGGGCAACTTCAGCGGGTCCAGGGCGCCCTTGACGCGGACGAGGGGCGGCGAATCCACCACCAGGTGGAGATCGGAACCGCCGCGGTCGCGGGCTTCGGTGATGAGGGAGAAGACGTCAATCATTTTATGAAGTTCACAGTCAACAGTTTACAGTTCACAGGTTGCCCATTCCACCCCATAATTGCTTTCGTTGCACTATTCGCGGACGATTGCCACGAACTGCCGCAGAGGCAGTCCTCGCAATGACAATATTTATTACACACAGGTCAACGTGAAGTGGTAGATATAGACCATGGTGTCGGTGGTCAGTTCCTTAACGATCGAGGTGACAATAACGTTCTGGAAACGGTAAGTATCACGCAAGGAAGTAGCATAATTAAAGACAATTTTTTCATCAGGTGTATAGGCGGTGCCGACGATAACTACACTAGCTCCATCCCAATTAATCGAGTCCAATCTTACTTCGTCGATATTTCTCTTTTCCAACCAGGCACTGCGGACGTAGCCCGAAGCCATTTCACGCTGGCTCTGTAGAACGGTGTAGAACGAGGCATAAGCGGCCGCTTCAGTTTGAACAGGCGCAACAGCGGCATTGGCGGCGTCAATTTGGGGTTTGTAACCGGCTAACTTGGCCTGCGCCTGAGTAATCTGAAGCTGAACAGCGTCTATCTGCGGCTGTATTGCATCGGCGTCCTTCTTGGCTTTATCCACAATGGTCCAACCGTAAACCAAGGCGCCGATCAAGAGCAAGCCAACCGCCGGAGCCAGGATATTGAACCAGTTGACGCCACGGGGCAGGTAGATAGCCGGAATGGCGTTCAGGTTAATAACCGAACCAAACTCGTTAGGCAGATCCCGCTGAGCCATACCCAGGTTAACGACGAACCGGGAGGCATCGAAGCCCTCGGGCGCCGTAAAATCGGTGGTCAGGGCTTCAACGGTACGACCGTCGGGACCGCCCAGAGCCGGCCATCCGTTTTTGTCTTCCGCGATCTCACCCGAGACCAGGATAGCCACGTCGGCGCCAAGCGGGTCCTCGGTGTGGGAGGAATTGTAGAAGGTAACGGTCCGGGAGATCTCTTCAGCCATGGTGCTGAGACGTTCAGTCTCGGTCAGGTTTTCAGAACCAAGTGAGAAGCTGCGGATGACTTCCGGGACCCGGTCAACCATGACGATGATGTCGATGGTGGCAAGCCAGGTATTGACAACGACGCATCGCGATCGGTTCACGTTACGGACCAGCGCCAGCGGGGCAACGTCAAGGACCTTGCTTTTGAGACCGGCTTTGGTCAGGGTGCGCATCAGGGAATCCGTGGCATTCTTGGGATGAGCGGCCAGGAAAAAGCGCATCTCATGGGCTACGCCCGTCGGCAGTTCCTGCCGCGACACATAGACCTGGTCCAGGGGGACAGGAATAACCCGGGCGGCTTCACTATGGACAGCATCATCGAGGATATTCTTGGGAACTTCCGGGATGTTGATCAGGCGGAAGATGGAGTTCTGCCCGGAGACGGCGGCCACCACCTGATGCCCGGAAACCCCGTTGTCCGATGCTAGTGTCTTGAGGCGTTCGGCTACGGCGTCCTCCTGCATAATAATGCCTTCATTGACCATGCCGGAATCAAGGGGGGCGGTAGCCCATTTCTCAACCTGCTTGCCGGCGGTGACCAGGAGTTCAATTTCATTGTCTTCGATGTAGACGGTGGTAAGCGTTTTTGCCATCAGTTTATCCTTCCAACGCCATCAGGCTGATTGTGATAGTGGCATCCGGGGGCGGCACGGCGCTAAGTTCAGTATCAAATTCGGTATAGAATTTTATGTTCACAGAATCTATGGTGGCTGTGAGATAGGCACTGCCGGTTTCAAGATTACCGACGAAGTCGTTGATCCGTTCAATGGGACCGGAGACCACAATGACCATGGTGGTTTTTTGGTACTTGATCTTGTCGATAGTCTTTGATTCCGGCTCACTGGCGTGAAACTCCGTCAGGTTCAGCGTGTTGTTGGCCGCCAGGATGAACAATTTTTCGCCATAATCAATAGATTGAATAGCCGCGATGGGAGGCGGGGTGGGGAACTTAGCCTTGTACGCTTGAAGGTTAGCTTGAGCGGCAATAACCTTAGCCTGAGCAGCCGCTAGATCAGCCTGTGCTTTCGTGACGTTAGCCTGGATCGGCGGAAGTAGCGCCGAGGTACTATCCAGGTTGGCATTAAGGGTGTCCTGCCTGTCAAGTTCCTTTTGCCACATGGTATAGAGGAGCACTCCCCCAATGGCTATAAGCCCAAGGAATAGGACAGAGATGAATGCCTTGCTAATTTTCATTTAACTCCTTTATTCGTAATGGCATTGTTAAGTTCATCAACCGCTTTCAGATAACAAATGCCTTATTTTTTAAGATATTCAGATCCTGCTTTTCTAATGGCTAATAGTCCAAGTACGCACAGAAGAAAGGGTCAACTCGGGCAAGTCCATGATATCCCGGTAAGCCGGATCATAAGTTATCGAAAAGTTCTTGTCGGCCGCAAGGTCCATCGGTACATCGATGCCCTGTCCGCTCACGACGCTACCCTGTACAGTCGCATCCTTTTTAAAGGAGATGTTGCCATTGGGGGCATATATGAAAGCTTCCATGGGAACACCAACTTCTCCGGCTTCTTTCCTGAAGTCTATCGATCCGTTAATGGAAAATATGATGCTTTCACTTTTACCGAAATTCACTACTTTTTCAAAGCCGATATTACCAACCGCAACAAAGTTGGCATTACCTTCAAAAACGGTATCTTTACCAATGTCGATGGATCCGGTCACATAAATAGTGGCAGGTAGATCATCGGCGGTCCTGGGAAGCCCATCAGGACCGGGCAGGCCAAAATACACACTAGTCAAATTCATACTAGTTGAAAAATCCCCGTTTATGAACATTGAACCATAATAACCTGATGCGGTGATCTTTAGACTGCCGGGGTATACGGTCCCAGCACGAGCCAACGCTTCATAATGCGCAGCGAAAATTACATTTTGCAATGCCGACGGGAAGATCAAACCAGTCTGATATTCATAAGTTGGGCCAACATGCGTCAACGCGCCCTGGGAATCGAAATTTCCCATACAATACACGGGACCGTTGATATAGGTGTCCTTTTTCAACGTAATATCACTGCTGGATACTAGCGCACCATCCCAAAGATACAGTCCACCACCAGCAATGTAGGAAACAACCCGAGCCCCGGAACTGGCGAGAGCCTCAACACGATACATGGACTCCTGGGTTTTGCTGATAGTCACAGCAACGCTGTTCCCGTTCATATCGGTTACTGTCATGTTCGTTGCCGGACTATCGAGATGCTGGGGGATATAGTCATAAAGATCAAGCCCGTAATCAGCGGTAAAGGTCAATGGATCCTGGTTGATATACCACAGCGCCTTTTCAACGCCACTGTCGGCGGCAAAATAATCTTCAACGGCGATCTCAGTATGCTTGCCGACATTAAGGCTGGTCACAACTAGACCGAGCAAAGGACCCAGGATAAGTCCCCCCAGGGCAAGCATAACGAGAGCCAGAATCATCGCCATTCCTGCTTGCCGTTTAAACAACTTATTATAGGTTTTCATTGCTCTACCTCCCCGCTATACATTATCGGGTCTCGGCTCAATCTTGTAATATCGAGTCTCCGTGGCGGCTGTATTTCCGGATCCGTATCTGACCGTTATCTTCAATTCGTAAGTAGTAACGCTTCCCACTGTCGTTGCCTTGAACCAGGTACTGTTGTAATTGGGATCAGAGCTGTTGGTAGAAAAGAGAACACCGGTAGCTACGGTGATCTGCGGTGAAAGAACCCCGTTCACTGAACTCTGCCTGAGGAGGTTGCCATTGCTGATGGTATACGTGACTATTGTCACTTTTTCATTGAGTAAATCGATATTGTTAAAGTCTTCAGTGAACTTCAGAGGGGTGAATCCGTTCGGTGTGGTCATAACGATTTTGATGTTTGCCTGCAACGCATCCTTACTTATATATTGCCCGGCACTTTGCACCTGGCGAATGGCCATTGCCTGATTCTGACTTTTTTGGTTTACTTTCATTATTTGCATCGTTGTCATACTGAGCGCAGCCATCAGAAACCCCAATATAGCCATCCCCACCAGGAGTTCAACCAGGGTGAATCCCCTGGTGCGCCGCAACTTAAAACAGCTTAAAAACATCAACGGTTCACCTTGTAACCCTGGACGCTCACGCTTGCATCCCACAGGTTAGGGTTATTGGCAATTTTGTTGAACTCCACCAGGATGGTGATCCTCTGGATCCCATTATCCGTATCGTAGATGTCGGGATTGGATAATTCTTTGATGAAGGGGGCCGCGTTAATCGCATCCCACGGCACAACGGTGATAGTTATCCGATAATCCCCGGTGACTGTGACTTTGGCGTAATTATCCACAGGCCTCAACGGGTCACCTACATCGACCGCCCTTGAAAAATCCAGGTAGGGCGCCTTTTTAATACTTTCCCATTGAGTCCGAGCCAGGCTTTCAGCAGTGGATTCAGCGTCGTCAAGCATGTTGGCCTTCAAGGCATACTGGAGCGAGAGTAAAAAGCCAATACCCACTACCGTAAGGATGAATAGGGCAATCAATACTTCAATGAAGCTGAAGCCTCTATTCCCTTTCATTATTCTGGATCTCGCAAGTCTTCCCATTGTTCAAATCCTACTCAGTGCCGAGTTGTCCGTACATCGAGTACATAGATCCGACCAAGGCAACAGCGATAAAGGCTACAACGAGACCGATCACCACTGTCATAGCAGGTTGAATTAATTCCACCGCTGATTTTATTCTATCATCAGCTTCCATATCATAAGTATGCGCAACGGTAGCCAGCGTATCATCAAGCTTACCCGTTTCCTCACCGACACCGACCATCTGTACCATCATCGGCAGGAAGACCTTGCGGCGTTTCATTGGACCGGAAAGACCTTCACCCCGAATTAGTTCCTGTTGGACCTGGCCTATGGCTTCACTGATGATCTTATTCGATGTGGCGTTCTGCGCCTGGGCCATGATCTCCGGAAGAGGAAGGCCAGCGCGGAAAAGGAGTGAGATAGTCTGGCAGGCGCGGGAAAGTTCTGAGAGTTGAATGATCCGACCGATTACCGGCGTCTTCAACAAGCCTTTATCCACGTTATAGCGACCGATGGGAGTTCTGGCCCACATTATCAATCCGATAACGATGGCGATCAGAGCCCCGAGGATATAGATACCAAATTTCGAGGAAAAATCGGTTACGCTTATCAATATCTTGGTAGCTGCGGGCAGGTTAACGCCCAGGTTTTTGTACAAATCGGTAAAGGTTGGCATGACAAAAAGCATCAGGATGGCGACAACGACCACCGCAACAACCGCCACAACCACCGGATAGGTCATGGCGCTCTTCAGCTTCTTACGAGTCTCGTTCATCCTCGACAAAAAATCGGCCATGTTGCGGAGGACGGTCTCCATGTTGCCGCCCTGCTCACCGGCGGAAAGGACGCGGTGGAACAAGGGAGAGAACACCTTGGGGTGCTTGCTCATAGCGGCTGACAGAGACGAACCGCCGCGGATGTCATTGGCAACGGCGCCGAGGGTTTTTTTGAAGGTGGGATTGGTGGTCTGCTCCTGGAGAAGTTCCAGCGAGGTCACGATATCCGTGCCGGACTCAAGGAGGAGGGCCAACTGGCGGGAGAAAAGAATGATCTCCTGCAGTTTCACCTTCTTGGCGAACAAGCTGGAGGTAGAAACCGAAAACAAGCTAGATTGTGTCTTCAGCGACAGGACCTGGTAGCCGTTGTGGACCAAAAGCTTGGTAGCGGAGTCACGGTCCATGGCCGCGATCTTGCCCTGCACTAACTTGCGATCCTGGGTATAAGCTACATAGGCGTAATTCATATTAAATCCTAAATCCGAATTTCGAAATCCGAAACAATCTCCAAATCCTAATTTTCAAATTCCAAAACTTTTAATCGAGATCCTTCGCTACGTTCAGGAAGCCAAAGGGCGCGTGCTACGTATGAACCCGATGACTTCCAATTACTTAATTATACCCCGTTGTACAATCCTCTCAATCGTGACGCGAATTGTTATTTCAAAAACTTTCTTCTGGTGAATAGGCATTCTTTAGTACTTCCGAAGGGGTTGTAATACCATCTCGTACTTTCAGCATGCCGTCTTTCATCATGGTGACCATGCCTTCACGGATGGACTGGGCGCGCATATCGACGGCGCCGGCCCCGTCAAGCATCATCCGTTTCAGCGTCTCAGAGAAGTACATGATCTCATAGACGCCGACGCGGCCGAGGTAGCCGGTGTAGGCGCAGGACTTGCAGCCGGTGCCGTAGTTGAACTTGGTACGCTTTTCCCCCATCTCCCGCTCATAGGCAACCTGCTCGATGACCGGGGCTTCAACCTGGTGGCCGCAGTAGGGGCAGACGCGGCGGACCATGCGCTGGGCAACGACGCCGATGACGGCCGAGGAGATGAGGAAGGTCTCGACGCCCAGATCCACCATGCGGAAGAGGACGCCGACGGTATCGTTGGCATGGATGGAGGACAGCATCAGGTGGCCGGTCAGGGCGGCCTGGACGCCGATATTGGCGGTTTCAGCATCGCGGATTTCGCCGACCATGATTACGTCCGGGTCAAGGCGGAGGATGGAGCGCAGGCCCGAGGCGAAGGTGATACCGGCCTGGACGTTGACCTGGATCTGGTTGATGTCCTTGAAGCGGTATTCCGCCGGGTCCTCGATGGTGATGACGTTCCGGGTCTTGGTATCGATGGTGGCCAGCGAGGCGTAAAGGGTGGTGGTCTTGCCGGCGCCGGTGGGGCCGGAGATCAGGATCATGCCGTAGGGCACACGCAGCATGCTTTCATACTTGGTCATGGAGTCCTTGTTGAAGCCGAGCTGGGGGAGCTGCATCAGGCCGCGGGACTTGTCCAGGAGGCGCATGACCGACATTTCGCCGTGGACGGTGGGGGCGGTGGCGACGCGGATATCGATGTTGCGGCCACCGGCGGTGATCGAGAACTGGCCGTCCTGGGCGTGGTGGTGATCGGCGATGTTCAATGACGCCAGGATCTTGATGCGTGAAATGATTGCCCGCTGCACCGAGATGGGCAGACTCATCATTTCCTGCAAGGAACCGTCAATGCGGAAGCGGACGCGGAGTCTCTCTTCATCGGGCTCCAGGTGGATGTCCGAGGAGCGGGCCTTGACCGCTTCTTCGATAATGAGGTTGAGGGCCTGGGCGAGGGGGGCGTCGACGGCGGCGTCCACGGCCAGTTTTTCATCTGAAATATCGGCGGACATCGACATGCGGGAGAGGAATTTATCGACCTCGCCGTAACCCTTGTAGTTGAAGTCAATGGCTTCACGGAGTTCACGCTCATCCGCGGGCAGGGCCTTGATGCGGCGCTTGGAGTAGGCGGTCAGGGCTTCCAGCGCCAGGATGTCCGAGGGGTTGGCCATAGCCACTTCCAGGGTGTTGCCGGTGAGGCGCACCGGGATGGCGTTGTAGCGGCGGGCCATGATCTCCGGGATGATCTTTAAAGCTTCCGGGGTGGGAAGCTGGCGGAGTTCCCGGCCCAGCTTGCCGCCCTCGGCGGGCTTGATCTCCATCTGGGGGGGCGGGGCGGTCACCGGGACGGTTTTCAATGGAGTGATTTTCTCAGGAGCCTTGGGGGTGAAGGTGATGACGCGGATCTTCTGGCTCTCGGCGAATTTCTCGGCTTCATCGGAGAGGTGGGAGGCGGTGGCGATGAACTTGGAGCCGACCCGGGCGTCATAGGCCTTGGTATCGAACAGGGCGATCTCTTCCAGGTTCAGCACCGGGGCGTGGTTGATGATGTCTATGCCAAGGCAGTGCTCCTGGGCGCCGTTGCCTATCGAGCAGGCGATCAGGTCAAAGGTATGCTCAATGCCACTCTTACCGGTCAGGCGGGCGTTTTCTTCCACCTTATAGCCGGTCTTCTTGAGCGAATCAACAAGTTCAGCCTTGTCGACGAACTTCAGGGGGCGGTCCAGGTTGGGGGTTTCGGGGGCAGGCGACTTCTCCGCCTGGCTGAAGAGGACCTGCAGGGAGGCTTCGTCAAAAAGCTGGACGTTCTGGCTGTCAGCGAATTCCTGGGCCTGCTTGGCGAGGTCGGTGGACAGGATCACCGCCCGTTCCGAGATGCCGGAATCATAGGTCTTGTTGGCGAAAGCGAAGATGGAGGCCTCAGCCGCCGACTGGTCTGCCAGGCCGGTCAGAACCCCGAAGGCGATAGTGCGCCGGGCAAAGCCGTCGTCGCGCCGGGCCAGGACATCGAAATTGTGCTCCAGCCCGGAACGGCCTTTGAGCTTGGCCTGCTCCGTGACCTCATAGCCCTGGCTGGTGAGGTAGGCTGCCAGGCGGGCGCCGATGGACTTCTTTTCGGCAACCTTGGTCGGTGTCATAGGAGCCTGACCTCACGTTTATCAGAAGTGTATTGTGTATTATAAATCATATGAATACTAACTATCTAATATTTTAGCTTGCCCTGGCCGGTTGCTCGGTTTCCCGTCCCAGCGGGATGTAACCGCGGCGGATGGCCAGCACGGCGGCGTGGGCGCGGTCATTGGCGTTGAGTTTGCGCAGGATAGCCGAAATGTGGTTCTTGATCGTCTGCTCCGAGATTTTCAGGGCGATAGCGATCTGCTTGTTGGTGTGGCCGTCGGTGACGTGGATCAAAATCTGGCGCTCGCGGGAGGTGAGGGGGGCGACGACGTCCAGGCCGGCGTCCAACTCGCTCAGTTCCTGGAAATTCTTCAGTACCCGCTGGGCGATGACCGGGCGGGTCAGCAATTCGTTGATGGGGTATTCGCCGCGGGAGGCGCGGTCAATGGTCTCCAGGAGTTCGCCGGCGGTGCTGCTTTTCTTGAGGCAGGCCACGGCGGCGGTGCGGATGACGTCGAAGAGTTCGGTGTCATTGGGGTCAGGCGACAGAATGATGACGCGGATGTTGGGGTAATAGCGCACGATCTTGCGGCCCAGCTCCAGGCCGTTGGAGGCGGTCAGGTCCGAGCCCAGGAGGACGATGTCGGGGAGGGAGGCTTCAACCTTGGCGAGGGGGTCTTCGTTGGGATCGCATTCGACCACTTCCAGGTTTTCCCGGCTGGACAGGGCTTGGGCGACGCCGGAACGGAAAAAGGGCTGTTAATCGCAAACCATAATCCTGGTCATGTTTTATGCCATCTCCTTGCTGTCTTCGGCCATGTCATCGGAGCCGTTGTGATTCTGGTGCACCGCCAGGAACTCGTCGATGTCCTCACGCCGGAAGCGCCTATCACCGCGCGGTCCCAACTGGTAAGCCTTGAGGGTGCCCTGGTTGCTCCAGCGGCGGACGGTGTTGATGTGGACGTTAAGTATCGCCGCCACTTCGCTCGTGGTGAGCATCGGAGTTACGGGCGACCCACTTTTTTGCGCCATGTTGATTTACCTTTCTCAACCTAACCATAAGTAACTAGACAGTACTATATCTCATTGAAAGTACCTCCACAAGATGACTTTGGTACTATTTCTCGAAATATTTTTGCGTCATTTGAAGCCGAGTAGCATAATTACTTTATGAACGATAGTTTAGGCATCGGGAAAATCCGCGGCTTGCAGCAGATAGCCGGAAAGTCCGGGGTCTTTAATGTGGCGGCGATCGACCACCGTGGTTCTCTGGAACGCGGACTGTGCTCTGTCGATGGACCTGAATGCTACGCCGAGCTAGTCGAATTCAAGATGGAACTGTGCCGGGCTCTGGCGCCGGTGGCCAGCGCTGTCCTGCTGGATCCGGTCTACGGCGCCGCCCAGGCAATCGCCGGTTCCGTCCTGCCGAAAGGCACCGGGCTGCTGGTCAGCGTCGAAGCTACCGGTTATGAAGGCGATAGCACTGCCCGCGTCACCAGAGTACTGGATGGGTGGGGGGTGGAGAAGATCAAGCGCATGGGAGCTTCGGCGGTTAAGATGCTGGTCTATTTCCGGCCGGACTCCGGGGAACTGGCGGAAGAGCAACTGGCAACCGTGGAGAAAATCGCTCTCGAGTGCGTCAGGTTTGACATCCCCTTCCTCGTAGAGCCGGTGGCGTACCCGCTGGAGGGAGAGACAACAGCGGATTTCAATTCGAAAAAAACAGCCCTGGTGGTCGAAACGGCCAGAGTTATGACCGTTTTGCCTATCGACGTTCTCAAGGCTGAATTTCCGGCGAATGTAGTGGCTGAGGATGGGGAAACCCTTATGGATGCCTGCCGCCAGTTGGATGAAGCGTCCGCCAAGCCCTGGGTCATCCTCTCAGGAGGGGCGGAATATGAAATCTTCCGCAAAGAGGTTGAAATAGCGTGCGGGGCGGGGGCTTCTGGATTTTTAGCGGGACGAGCGATTTGGCAAGAAGCGGTTTCGATGCAGAAAATTTCGGAACGAACCCAATTCCTGGCTACGGTCGCCGCCAGGCGGCTCAAAGAGATCAGTTTGATTGCGGAAAGTCGCGGACGCCCCTGGTATCAAAAATTGGGATTGAGCCCCTCCAACCTGGCAGCGGTGGACGAGGGGTGGCACTACCGTTATTAGGCAGCCTGTCCGGTGATCAGAATTTGTTCACCCTGGCGGGTGACCTTAGCCACTCCGGGCATCGTCGATAGCTGTTCCACCAGCGGCAAAGTCTCAACCAATCTGATATGTAATTTGATACCTGAAGCTGCGCCGGAAGTGGCCAGGATCTTGATCTCCGGGAATTTTCGCAGGGCATTCTGAAACGCTATCGCACCACCGGTCACGAATTGACTCAATTGTAAGACATATTCCCCAGGGACGAATTCCTCGACGGCTTCCTCCGATGGTGCCTCAGGGGTGATCATGGTGTCTTCCTGAATGATTGCGTCTTTTAATTGACCGGGAGCTTCGGCATCTGCTACCGCCGCAAGTTGATTTTCGTCCAGGAGTGATCTATCCGCCTGACTTGGAACAACAGGTTCAAGCTCAGGTTCTAAAATGTTGGGAGGTTGGGTATGGGCGGGTCCTGAGAACCCTGCCTCAACCGTCGTGTTGGATGGGGGTTCGGGGTAATGCTCCCGTTCCAATTGGCTGATCAGATATTCGGCTTCCTGGCGGGCCAGGATTTCCACCTCTGCCAGGATCTTAGCTTCTTCTTCAGCGATCCGACCAACGAGTTCTGCTTCTTTGGCCGTCGAGGACGAATATAGCGCCTCCGTCTTTTCGACGGGGCTTCCCCGCTGGTTATCGATCTCATCGGAAAAAGAGGTTTTGATGTCCCTGTCGTTCAACACAAATACCTCCGGCAGAGACCAGCCCGTAGCTTTGGGCTAATCGCACAGTCATCTGGAAGTATAGGATGACAGGGAAAAAGTGTCAATCACCCAAACCTGCTATATTATGGCTGGCAACCGGCTTTTCCGATAATTTTTATGGGCTCAGAATGAGGGCTTCGTAGCCGTTGGTGATAGCAGCCAGCGCCCGGTTTAGGGCCGATTGGACCGCCGGGGAAAGGGTGTTGTTGTATGCCCTGGCCAACAAATTAATCTGGTCATTGGCATGGCTTACGAGGCCAGCGTCAACCGCCGAACCGCCCTCCTGCAGAGTGATCGTGGTCCCAAATACTGGAGCACCGACTTCAGGAAGGTTGCCGGGTGGAGGCGTACTTCCGCCGATCGACGAGTTGGTAGTGTCCGGCGGTTTGGTTCCGGGAGAAGTTGTATCGGTAACGGTATTGCCCGTCGTTCTCGGGAAATTCGATGAAGCCTTGGCAGCGGCATAATCATTGGCGGAAAGCCCGATGGCAGACGCAGCCGCCGAAAGGTTGATTTCGATGCGGCTGGTCAATTCGGCAATCCCCTGAGAATTACCTTTACCGGCCAGGTAGACGATCTCACCGACTCTCCGGTCATTCAAGGAAGCATACAGTTCTACCTTAGCTTCCGATGAAAAGGTCAAGCCGACAAGCGCCTGTTCCAGGTCGAGCTTCAAAGGATACAGGATCTGGCCGGGCATCGCCGACGAAGCGGCGTAAGCAACACTGCCTCCCGCCATAGTCAGGCCTAATACGAATGTAACAACGGCATTTGCCCAACCGATTCGCCAAAAAGGCCGGGGCCGAACGGTGCGGCTGGACAGTTCCGCCATACGCTGGTTTAAAGCGACCCGAATGCGCATTCTGGCGCCAACGGGGGGGATTATACTCGCCGCTTTTGAAATATCCATCGATGTCCAGAGGAGTCCTTCCAGTTCAGCCGCGTATTCCGGATAGCGTTCGAGACAATCTTCCACCGTGGTTTGCCCGTTAAGAACTTCGTCCAGGCAACTATTAAATATCTGATCTATGTTGTTCATCTTATCCATTGGGATTCACCATGATGCGCCTGAGAGCCGCCACCGCACTGTGCTGCAAAGCTTTTATCGCCCCCTCGGTCTTATCCATCACCTTTGCCACCTGCGCAATAGGCATATCCGCCCCAAAACGTAGAGCGATGACTTCCTGCTGCAACTTTGTCAATTTCTTGGCCGCTTCAATGAGCTCCTTGGTTTCTAGTTTTAGCTCAGTTTCTTCAACAAGATCACCATCAGCCGGGATCGGCAGGGATTCATCGAGTTCAAGAGTCGGCCGGCGCGACCTTTTCCTGAGGGTATCCACCACCTGGTTGTGGGCGATCCGATAGAGCCAGGCGCTGAACGGGACCTCCCGCATTTTGTACGAGCAGATCGATTCCAGAGCGTTGACAAACACCTGCTGCGTCAAATCTTCCGCCTCGGTACGGTTGCCGATCTTGATCGCCACATAGCGATAAATCTTCTCGAAATAGGCCTCATATATGCGGCCGAAAGCC
Organism: Dehalogenimonas etheniformans; assembly: GCF_014672715.2. Lineage (NCBI taxonomy): Bacteria > Bacillati > Chloroflexota > Dehalococcoidia > Dehalococcoidales > Dehalococcoidaceae > Dehalogenimonas > Dehalogenimonas etheniformans. Next base: position 1,269,336 of record NZ_CP058566.2, read on the forward strand.
TCCGCGTCGCGGGACTGCGCCCGCGTTATGAGACTTTGCTCATCCTGCACCTTGAAAAAACCCCCTCGTCGGCATGCGTGCTGCTGAAAGTTTCTACCGACACCGTCCGGTTTTTAGTCGGTGCAACAATTATAACGAAAAGGATTGGCTCGAGGATAGCACCCGTTTGCTGCCAAACGTGCGCTCGTTAGAAACGGTAAAGCCCGGCGCAGGCCGGGCTTTTAAGAAAGGCAACCTGAGAATTAAACCTCTATCTCCTGGCGTCCCAGTTTGATGTTCTCCAGATAGTCAGCCTTGATGCCCAGGGATTCAGAAATCTCTGTATCCACATCGAGGGGTCTGCCTATGAATATCTTTCCCACTTCTTCCGCTGTGCCATGCATGGGGTCATCTCCGACGATGAATTTCTGCTTCGCCTCGATAATGCTCATATCGAAGGGGAGGGTAAAATAAAGGTCCGCCAGCACCTTGTCCAATCCAAGCGCATACAGGTTCTTCCAACCATCTTTGTTGCCGCCGTATTTGGCGACCGGTAATAGCGACATGAGATTTGACATGGTAAGTTCGCCCTGACCTTTGTTCACCTTTAGGGGAGATACCGAGATTAAATAGTCCGAAGACAGGATGATGTTAGGCACCCAGAAGGTCGGGATGATGAACGGCTTGGGCAAAGGGTTGTCCACCTCGACCCAGGTGGAATCCTTAACGTCGAGGGTCAAAACTCGAGGGAAATCATACCCGAGTGACTGATAGATGGGACGGATGGGTTCCCCGTTCGGAGTACCGTCCAGCAGGATGATATCCGCATCGGAAATCCACCGGATTCCCTTGATGATACGCGCGATGATATCTTTACTGGTGGTTACCGGATAACCGGCTGCGAAATGGGCCGAGGGTTTGATCAGTACCCGCCTCGCCCTTGAGATGGCTTCGGGGGCTTTGAACACAAACTGCGACGCGTTATATATCAATTCGAAAAACCCTTCTCAGGAATGTTTAGGTAATTACGACTAAGTTCGGCACACAAAATAAAAACTTGAGACGCATGCGTGGTGGAAGGTCGGTTTGCATCGGGTCCCAAGAGTATAATCTTACCAACCGAGACTAAGGGCGAAAGGCCAAGAAATCCCGGCATAGTTCACGCGTTATAACGGGCTAGAACTAACCCCTCCTATACATTCATTTTAACATTCTAGTCAATAGGGTTTTGAGGCGAGTTCCCCTTTTTTCCCTGATCGTCCGGCGTATGGTTTGACTTTGAGCGAGCCTTAACTTATCCTGAATCACCATCGTCAAGGAGCCGCTTTGGAACGTCAATTACTGTCAGGAAACGAGGCCATAGCCCTCGGCGCCGCTCACGCCGGACTGAAGCTTGCAGCCGCTTATCCCGGTACACCATCAACTGAAATTATGGAAGCAATCTCGAGGCTTCCAGAGATCTACAGCGAGTGGTCTTCAAACGAAGCGGTCGCCGTCGAAGTAGCCACAGGAGCAAGTTACACCGGAGTCAGGGCAATGGCCTGCATGAAACACGTCGGCCTAAATGTGGCTGCTGACGCCTTCATGGCTGCCGCCACTACCGGTGTTCGGGGCGGTCTGGTCATCGTATCCGCCGATGACCCTGGCGTCCACTCTTCTCAAAACGAACAGGATTCCCGAAATTATGCCCGGCTCGGCAAAGTGCCCTGCCTGGAACCGTCTGATTCACAAGAAGCCTACGACTTTGCCCGCGCAGCGTTTGAACTTAGCGAAGAATTCGATACGCCGGTACTTCTGCGGCCGACAACCCGCGTCTGCCATTCCAAGAGCATCATCGTCCCAAGAGAACCGATTGCTCCCCAACATAATCCAGAGTTTCACCACGAATTCGCCAAATGGGTGATGCTGCCCGGTTCAGCTAGGGCGCGGTGGATAAAAGTCATAGAACGGTTGGAAAAATTGTCACATTTCGGCGAAACTTCCGAACTGAACAAGGTCGTCCGTGGAACGACTGACCTTGGCATCATCGCCAACGGCATTTCCTACCAGTACGCGCGCGATGTATTCCCCGATGCCTCGTTTTTGAAGTTGGGGATGTCCTACCCTCTACCCAAAAACCTGGTTCGGGACTTTTCAAGGCAGGTCAAGAGACTGCTGGTGATCGAGGAACTCGACAGCTTCATCGAAACCGAACTCAAGGCACTGGGTATCGCCGCAGACGGTAAAGAATTTTTCCCGAGAACCGGGGAGTTCTCCCCGGATGTCATCCGTGACTCGGCGTCCAAAGCTGGCATCCCTATCGAAAGACTTTGCAGGAATTCACCGATCGAAGGTCTTGCCAAAAGACCGCCTTTGTTGTGCCCCGGTTGTCCGCATTCAGGAGTATTCTTTACCCTCTCCAGCATGGGACACCGGTCAACCTTGCCCGGCAAGGAGCCGCGGCCTCCAAAGCTAACCATCTGCGGAGACATAGGCTGTTACACGCTTGGAGCTTACCCTCCTCTAGGAGTCATCGACACTTGCGGCTGTATGGGAGCCGGCATTTCCCAGGCAGCCGGAATGGCTCAGGCCGGGGCGATTGAAAAACCCCTGGCGGTGATTGGTGATTCCACATTCATGCATTCCGGCATCAACAGCCTGATAAACGCGGTTTACAATCAAGCCAGGATCTGCGTCATCATTTTGGACAACGGCACCACCGCCATGACCGGCCACCAGGGGCACCCGGGAAGCGGGGTCTCCGTGACAGGCCAGCCGGGGAATCGTATCGTAATCGAAGACCTGGTACGAGGAGCCGGTGTAAAAAGCGTCGTCGTGGCCAATGCCTTCGATTTGAAAACCATCCGGTCTGAGTTGAGACGTGCGATATCTTCGGACCAACTTGAGGTCTTGATCATCAGGGGCGAATGTCCCACCCTGACCCGAAAAAAAGCTCAACCACTCAGACTTTCAATAGAAAAATGTGACGACTGCGGTGCCTGTCTGTTGATCGGCTGCTCGGCGATTGTGAAAAACGAAAATGGCCCAATCACGATAGATCCCGCGGTTTGCCTGGGGGATAACTGCACCTTGTGCAAGCAGATCTGCCCGAGAGGCACAATCACAGCGACAGCAGAGGTGTCAGAGTGACCGGCAAGAACATCTTGATCGTTGGTGTGGGCGGCCAGGGCGTGGTGCTGGCTTCCAATCTGCTGGCTGAAGCCGCACTCAAGGCCGGATTCGATGTCAAAAAGACCGACACGCTCGGCATGGCGCAGCGCGGCGGCAGCGTCGTTTCTCACTTACGTTGCGCCAATTCGGTGGCTTCACCCCTGATCCCCGTCGGAGAGGCTGACCTGCTGATCGCCTTTGAGAAGCTCGAGGCGGCACGCTGGGCTCATTTCTTGAAACCGGGAGGTTTGGCAATCGTTAACGACCTGGCTTTGCCGCCACTATCGGTGACCCTGGGCAGTGAGTCCTACCCCTCGGACCAAGAATTGCTGAGCATGTTGTCCGGTTTTTCGGTGAACATCAAATTGATCGCGGGATCGACCATCGCTGCAAAACTGGGCAACCCAAAGATGGTTAACACCGTCCTGCTGGGATACGCTTCAACGTACGTCGACATTGAAGCTGGTATTGTTAGGTCTACTATTGAGGCAGGTCTTCCGGATAAGTTAAGGAAGATAAACCTGGCAGCTTTTGAAAAAGGCCGGTCCCTGGCAGAACCTCAACACCAATAAGAACCTTCGCTTAAGCTTTAGTCTCACACACCGGCCCGGTCGCTTTATTGTCGCCCAACATTTTTGAAAGCAGTTGCGGCAATTTTATCTCACCTAAAAACATCCCGTTATTGTCGACAACGGGAAGCTCTATCGCTTGCTCGAGGACCATGATGCGCAAGGCTTCAGCCAGGGTCGCATCCGGTTTAACCTCTGGTGCAGCGGAAAGAATATCGCCGATGGTCTGGGACTGACACAGTTTTACAACCTCAAAAGCGTGAAGCGAATCTGCTGTTCGAATACTCGAACGGTTTACAATTTCCATCCCCAGTTTCAGTTTTACCCAATTGAGAATGTAATGCAGTTTTACCGCGCCTTTGTATTTGTTGTGTTTATCAACGATGAACAAGGTATGTAGTTCCGGTTGGGAAAGGAATTCATTTATTGCCTTTTCAACAGGCTCATCCTCGGTGGCAAACAGGGCTTTTGTACCGGGAATCATTATCTCCCGGACTCGAGTCTCGGTCATTGACTATCCTCTCTTTAATTCAGGGGTACAGGCGATTACCATTATCATCAAAAATGGCGATGGCATCAACCGGACAGGAGCGGGCGGCGGCTAATAATTTCTCATCGTCAACAGACTTGGGGTCCAGGAGTATCGCTTTGCCGAAGGAATCCAGGTCGAAAACGGTCGGCGCTTCCTCTAGGCAGTCCGCTGCGCCGATACATTTATCGCGGTCGATCTCTACTCTCATGAGGTACATTCCTCTCCATACGTATTGTAACACAGGCATCCTCGGAAACGATTAAATTTCAACGCCCCAAAGTCCTGATTGGGAGCGGTTTGAACCGACACATTCACGCTATATAATGTACCTGAAGGTTTGAGAGCAGCGCCCAGTACTCGCTAAAAAAAGAGAGGATGAAAAACATGTATACCGCGATGGATTTCACCAAACTGCAGGGCATGATGGGGTTTTCTGACCTGCTACTTAATAATCATTTCACTCTGTATCAGGGTTACATCAAAAACACCAACAAGCTCATCGAAACGATCGATGCACTCTCCAAATCAGGCAAATCGGATACTCCGGAATACGCCGAACTTCAGCGGCATTTCGGATTTGAATGGAACGGCATGAGGCTGCACGAACTGTATTTCGGCAACCTGGGCGGAAGCGGCATGCCGATAACGAGCGGAAAACTCGAAAAGAAACTGATAGAGGCCTGCGGCAGCTACGAAGCCTGGGAAAAGGATTTCCGCGCGACTGCTTCCATGAGGGGCGTCGGCTGGGCAGTGCTGTATCAGGACTCAATGACCGGCATGGTATTCAACAGCTGGATCAACCTCCATGAATCCGGCCATTTGGCAGGATGCAATCCCATTCTGGTGATGGACGTTTGGGAGCACGCCTTTATGCTCGATTACGGGTTGAAACGCGCCGACTACATTGACGCTTTTTTCAAGAATGTCGACTGGACAGCCTGCGAAAAACGCCTGAAGTAATTATTACTCAGTGAATAGAGGAGAGAAAATATGTCTATCGCCTTCTCCCCGGCCGAACTCTACAATATCGCCATCGCGGTCGAACGCAGAGGGGCTGCTTTCTACGACACTCTGGCAAGGTCTTCTCAGAACGACCTAGTCAGACAATCTTTTCTGGCTCTGGCGGCCATGGAGCACCAGCATATCCAGACCTTTCAAAAGATGCTGGCGTCAGCCCCTAAAACTTTCGGGGAAGGTTTTGAGGATGAGGAATATGGGGCATACTTCAAGGCGCTGGTCGATTCCTCCGTATTCAACGACGACCTGGCTACCAGCGAACTCGTGACCAAGGTGGACAGCGATAAAGAAGCCGTCGAAATCGGGATCGGGGCGGAAAAAGACTCGATACTATTTTACGAACAGATTCAGGATATTGCCGGCGGCGATGCGGCTGAAAGCATCGGCAAGATCATCAGCGAAGAAAAAGAACATCTGCGTAAGCTGGCGGAAATCAAAACCAAATTATAATAACCAAGGTACAATAACCATATCAAATCTCAAGAAACGACACATCTGGAATTTGAATTTTGGGATTTGAAATTTGCTGGGATTTGTCTCTTGGTTATTGGTTATTTCTTGACCACATCCCAGAAACTCTGCAGGCCGCCGAAGTCCATCAATCCGCTCATGGCGCGGTTGCGGGTGCCGATCCCGGCTTCCGCCGCGGCTGCTACCGGATTCAAACCGCCGCTCAACACCAGCCCCACCTTGTTCAACCCGACAGGTACTTCGCAGATCGGCTTGCCGCTTTCGCCCATAGCCACCAGGCCGCGGATGCCGGCCTTCTCTAGTTTCGCTATCAAGTCCCTGACCAATGGCAGGCTCATCGCCGGAATTTCACGAAAATTGGCTAGAATTTTACCGGCCCCACGGCGCGCAGTTTCGCCGACGGCGGTCATCCGACTGGCGATGAAAATCTCCGAAGGGTCTAACGATGAACCGGAATAGTGGATAAGGTCAGTGAATCGCCACGGCCGGTTTTGCCGGAACTGCAGCGTGCCGCCGAAACGGGAATCCATGGGCACGCCGGACCTGAGGAGGGTGCCGTTGATCACTATTGAGCAGACGGTGGCAAAACCCACGTAATCCTGCGGCACGAGCAATCCGCCGAGAGATCCGCCGGCTTCAGCTATTGCCACTCTTTCGGCAACGCAAATTCCTGCCTTGAAAACCGGGGTCATCGCCTTCAATGCTTCTTTGAACTGGTCAGCCTGGAAAAATGAGATGTTCACCGGAATCAGCCCGGACTGCCTGTCGACGTCGAAAGTGCTCTGATAAGCCAGCAACTCGATCTTATCGGAAACAAAGCCTACTTTATCAGTCACCAGGGCATTGGATAATTCGTCAAGACCCGCCGTGGTAACACTCCGCCCGCTGCGCCGGGACACCTTGCTGGTCAGCCCCTGCTCGTCCAAAAGCCCGAGATGATAACGCACGGCACGTTCCGAGAGTTCGATGCCGTATTCGTCACGAAGGCGGCGGGCGATAACCTGGCTCCCCAGCGAACCCGTTGAACTCCCAAGGACCCTGAGGATCGCCAGTTTTTCTCTTTCAACTTCGCGGCTGTCGATTTTCGCCATATAACCTCAAACATTACGGCAATTTATTCCATTTATTTGCCATTATATCACGGATTCAATCAGCTTGTTCAATCTGCCGCCATCGGATAACACTTTTTGATATAATACAGTAGTGACTAATGTATTTATCGAGACCCTCGGCTGCAAGCTAAACCAGTCCGAATCGGAAACGATGGGGCGTGATTTATCGGCTGCTGGTTACCGTATTGTCCATTCCATCGATGAAGCCGACATTTTTCTGCTGAATACCTGCACCGTAACCGGCGTGGCCGACCGCAAGGCGAGGCAGGCTGCCCGTGCCTCTCTCAAAACCAACCCCCGAATAAAAGTCGTTATTACGGGTTGCTACGCCGAACGGGACAGCGGAGAACTCAGCAAATTACCCGGAATCGCGACTGTCCTGGGCAACGCAGCTAAAAGCAACATCGCCAGTGAGCTTGAAAGTATCGGATTTATCCATTCCAAAGAACCTTTTAAAAGCGAAGCCGGCAGGACGCGCTCGATGATCAAAATCCAGGACGGCTGCGATCACCGGTGCGCCTATTGCATCGTACCCTTGGTCAGACCCCACAAAAGCTGCGTTCATGCTGAAATCATCATCGAACAAATCAAAAAACGGCAGGCTGAGGGTTTCCGCGAGGTGATACTCACGGGGACGGAAATAGGAGAATACGCTAAAGACGGCCTGAACCTGGCAGGTTTACTGAAACGGATTCTTGCCAAGACCGGTATCGAACGCGTACGCATTTCTTCACTACAACCGCAGGAGATCAACCAGGAACTTGTTAATCTCTGGAAAAACAAACGCTTGTGCCGCCATTTCCACCTGTCGCTGCAGAGCGGCTCCGATACGGTCCTCCGTCACATGCAACGGCGTTATAACAAGGCAAGCTACAGGTCAGCGGTTAAACTCATAAGGGACGCCGTACCGGAAGCGGCAATCACCACCGACATTATCGCCGGATTCCCAGGCGAGACCGACGCCGAGTTTGAAAAGAGCTTCAGGTTTATCGAGGAAATTGGATTTTCGCGCTTGCACGTTTTCCCTTACTCACCCCGCCCCGGAACCCTGGCCGCCTCAATGCCGGGACAGGTCGAGTCCAGTACGATAAAAACCCGCGTAGATCGTCTACTCAAACTGGGGCGGCAAGGCGAACTGGATTTCAAGCGGAGATTCAAAGGCAAAACCCTCGAAATCTTGATAGAAGCCAGGGAAGACGCCCGGTGGGTGGGCTACACCGACAACTATATCAGGGCGACCATCGATAGCACCGAAGACTTGGAAAACCGTATCGTCGAAGCGAAACTTTAAGTCCGGATAATAACTGAGGCGCCTCTTGCGAGGCGCCTCAGATTCTTTTGCTTTTAGTTCAAACTACCGGGTCGGCGGTTTGATCTTGCGGAAGCAATCGCTGCAGTAGACGGGCTTGTCGCCACGGGGCTGGAACGGAACCTGGGTGTTCTGACCACAGGCTGCGCACACGGCCGGGTACATCTGAGCCCTCTGACCGCCGCCGAAACTGCCGCCACCCATTCCGGTGCTGCCACCACGCTCGGCTTTGCGAGCGGCGCGGCAGGACGGGCAGCGCTTTGGTTCATTGGTATAACCCTTGGAACGGAAAAACTCCTGATCCTCAGCGCTGAAGGTGAAGGTAGTGCCGCAATCGGTGCACTGGATCTGCTTGTCCTGAGCCATTTGTATGACCTCCTCTCTTAAAACTCGTTGTGAGAGTTGCGGTCATCTATACGTAGGCTCGAGGCGCGGTAATAATGACACGAACTGAACAACTATTCTTCAATATATCGCAATACACAGCGGTTGTCAATAGGCCAATCCTGAAAAGAGGAAAATAACGGGAGAAGTGTTCGGCGATTTAGGATCTAAAGCTCGAGTTGGAAAACCTTGATGGAATCGAGCTTCCTGCCGCCCATCCGGTAGTAGAAGTCGTGAGCCGGGGTATTCCAATCGAGGGCAGTCCATTCCATGGCGCCGCAGCCGCGGTTTCTGGCCAGTTCTATCATCGCCTGGAATAAAGCCTTGCCGGCGCCTGAACCCCTGAATTCCGGCAAAACGAAAAGGTCCTCGATGTACAGCTTGGGCTTGGCTCTGAAGGTGCCATAGGTCTCGAAAACCACGGCGCAGCCAATGGCGTTCCCGCCCAACTCGGCAATATAAGCCTCGAAGCGCGGAGTGGCCGAAACCAACTCAGCGGAAAGCCTTTCCCGGCCGGCGGCGTCCGGAGGGGTAAGTTTTTCATATTCGGCCAAAGCCACCAGCAGGTCGATGACGATCGCCGTGTCTTCGACGCCGGCGCGGCGGACTGAGATTTTAGACATGGGGCCAATCTTAAAGCAACGGCGCCCGGTGATACAACTATTTACCCCGCGCCACTGCCGCCAGGACTTCATCCATGTCCGGAGCGTGGTCGATTTTGTATTCTTTGGCAAATATTACCTTGCCCTGTTCGTTCAAGACCACGTTAGCGCGCTGGGCAAAGCCCTCCGCCTCGATGAACAAGCCGTACCTGCGGGAAACCTCGCCGTGGGGCCAAAAGTCGGATAACAATCTGGTATTTTTGATTCCCAGGGATTTTGCCCAGGTGTTCTTGGTCGGGACGGTATCGATGCTGATACCGAATGCCACCGCGTTCATCTCGGCGAGCTTTTGAAAATTTCTCTCGAGCGAGAGCATCTGCTCCTGGCACACGTTGGTCCAGGCTAGCGGATGAAATGACAACACCACTTTCTTGCCTCTGAAATTCGAGAGAGTGACCGGTTTGCCATCCTGGTCCTTCAGTGTAAAATCCGGGGCCGTGGCGCCGATGGCGATCATCGCAATATCCTTTCGAAGTTGAATTGCCTTTCAGGGATATTGTAAATGCTGCCTGTATGAGCGCAAAACCGCCGGGCGCTCTAGGTTAAGGTCGATGAAACCTTGTCGCCGTGGAATTGCGTCTCATAGAGCCGGGCGTAGAGTCCGCCCCGGGCGAGCAACTGTTGATGGTTCCCGCGTTCGATGATCTGCCCGCGGTCCATTACCAGGATAATATCGGCGGCGAGAATGGTCGAGAGACGATGAGCAATGACGATACTGGTGCGTCCGGCCATCACCCGTTTCAGCGCTTCCTGGATCAGCGCCTCGGATTCGGAGTCCAGGGAACTGGTGGCTTCGTCGAGGACGAGGATGCGGGGATTTTTGAGGATGACCCGCGCCAGGGCAATGCGCTGCTTTTCACCGCCGGACAGCCGATAGCCCCTCTCACCAACCACGGTATCGTATCCTTTGGGCAGCCCCATAATGAAATCGTGGATATTGGCCGCCCGGGCTGCCGCCTGGACCTGGGCGGGGGTGGCGTCCGGATCGGCGTATAACATGTTGACGCGGATGGTGTCATGGAAAAGGAAGGTCTCCTGGGTGACCATGCCGATCTGGTTGGCCAGGGAATCAAGAGTGACGTCCCGCAGATCGTGGCCATCGATGAGGATCTGGCCGCTTGTCGGATCGTAAAGCCTGGGGATCAAATAGGTCAGCGTCGTTTTACCAGCTCCGCTTGGTCCAACCAGGGCTACCAATTGTCCCGGTTCGGCGCGGAAAGAAACATGGTCAAGCACTTGCTCCCGGGCTTGAGACACGGGGACTTTTTCGGTTTCCCCGTTGGCGGGCGCGGTCTGAGCGCCCCCTGATAAAACAGCCACCACATCCTGCATCTGGCCAAACCTTTTTACATCTTTCAGCAGACTCTTCTCGGTTTTGGGATACTGGAAACTGACGTCTTCGAACTCGAGTACACCCTTCGTCTCCTCAAGTTTCAGGGCGCCGGGTTTTTCGCCGATCTCGTGTGGCAGGTCTATAACCTCGAAGACCCTCTCGAAACTGACCATCGAAGTAGCAAAATCCACTGGGGCATTTGTCAAGTTTTGCAGCGCGGAATACAGACTGCCGAGGTAGGCTGCCATGGCGACTATGGTACCGATACTCAAGGTACCCATAATCACCAGGTAGCCGCCGAGGCCGTAGACCAGGGCAACGCCGATAGCACTGATTAAGCCGATGCTGGCGAAGAATAGCATGCCGGTGACAGCGCGCCTGACGCCGGCGTCACGCACCGCCGCTGCCCTTTGTTTGAATCTCTCGTCTTCCGTCGAAGCGCGACCGAACAATTTCACCAGGAGCGCGCCGGATATGTTGAGGAGTTCGTGCATCACGGCGTTCATTTTGGCGTTCAGGTCCAGCTGCTCCCGGGCGATAGCCTGCAACCGGCGTCCAAGGTTCCGGGCGGCCACCAGGAATAAAGGCAGGATAACGATTGAAAGAAGAGTCAGTCGCCATTCCAGGCTGAACATCACCACCAGCAATGCGACCGTCTGGATAAAACTGGAAACAATGCCGACCATGGTATTGCTGATGGCGTTCTGCGCGCCGACAACATCGTTATTGAGGCGGCTCATCAGTTCGCCGACTTTGGTGTTGGTGAAGAAGTTCAGCGCCATCCGCTGCAGGTGAGAGAATAGCGCCACCCGGAGGTCATAGACGACGCCCTCACCCACTCCCGCGTTGATCCGCCTCAAAAGAACGTTCAAAGCGCTGGTAGCGATCGGCAAAGCAACCAGGGCTGCGACAAGCCACCATAACTGGGGTAGATTGCGATCAACCAGAGTATGATCGATCAATTGGCGCAGAATGAGCGGCATGAGCAAAGACAGTCCGGCAACCACAACCGTGATAGCGAACATCAACACGATCAGCCTGGTATAAGGGCGGGCGTAGCCCAGTACGCGTTTCAATAAGCCGAGGGTGACTCTGGGCTTCTCATCGGGGGCGCTCAATGAGTAAGGAAAACCATGAACCATGGACATAATGTATTATGTTAACACAAATGCCAGAAGCTTGCTCAGAAATAAGATCAAATATCTAGGATGACGTGAGCCCGCCAGCCTTTTTCGGTCTGTTCGAGAGTAAAGTTGTGGAAAGTCACCGCTTTGACGTCGGCGCGCTGACGGTGACGTTTTGGGTCGATGAACTCCCCCTTCCCGGTGGCCGAAAGCCGCCAAAGGGTCCCCATGCGGTTGAGTACGATGCCATCCAGGTGCAGCAACAACTGCTCAGCGTCTTTGAAGAATACTATTTTTTGGAGAAGGTCAAAAAGAAGAAGGTCAAGCGCGTTGTTGTTGAGTTTGATGTTCCTGTTCTCGATCTCGAGTACGGCTTCCGGATTGTCCACCATAACGTTGAGGACGGCTTCAACAGCCGCACGGAAGCATTCTTCGAGCGTGTCACCGCTGGCCTCGAAAGCAATGTCCGCCGTAGCTTCTTCAGGGATAAATCTGTAAGACATGACGTCAAATCAAATATTTATGTCGAAGTTGCGGGTCTCTTCGCCTTTCCCTAGCGATTTGTACAATTCGATGGCCGGCTCATCACCTTTATCCGCCTGAACGAAAATAATGTAGGCGCTGATTTCCTTAGCCGTCAACTTCAAATTGTTGATCAATGCCGTGGCTATCCCCTGCCTGCGATACTCGGCGGACACAGCCAGGTCGTATAAGTATACCTCTTTGCGCTCCTGCTCGAATTTCTCAAGGACATAAGCAGCGAGCCCTCCCACGACCTCCCCCTCATCTAGGGCAACTATGACGATGAAATCGGGCTTGTCGAGTATCCGCCTTAGATAGTCGTCGCCCGGAACGTTCCCCTGATACGTAGTAGGCTCTTCAAAAGCTTCGCCGAAAACCCTGAGCAGAGCTTTGAGATCAGACACATCGTTTGACGTCAATCGTTTATAGCTGTAAGGCAAAGCCTCATCCTTTGATGTTCCCCACTGGGGTGAAACGAGCTACTTTCCGTGACAACCCGGCAAGTTCGGTGGCTTCCACAACGGCGTCGATATCTTTGTAAGCCTCGCCGGCCTCTTCGGCCAAACCCGACCACGATGCCGTTCGGACGTAGATACCGTGTTTTTTCATTTCATCAGCTAGTTCCCGGCCGTGCCACTGTTTTCGGGCGGCGGTGCGGCTCATCGTCCGGCCGCTGCCGTGGGCGGTGGAGTAAAACGAAGCCGCCCCCTCTTTCACCCTATTCAAGGCGCACTTCATCGCCGCAAAAAGTCTTGCCCCTCCGGCGATTTGAAGGGCGCCGATGCCAGTTCGCGGTCAACGACCTTGATCCCGTACTTTGGCTCCATAACATCCAGAAAATTGCGCAGGTAGTCTGTGGCTACCTGGTGCCCGAAGCTGCGGCTGCCGCAATGGAACATGATGACCACCTGTTCCGGGCAGTGTCGCCACGTTGGAGATCTGATCAAAGACTGCCACATCCATCTTTTCGATGAGCGCCCTGGTGGCAAAAATCCTTGCCGGCACCAGCATACCCTCTTTGTGGGAGATTGGCAGGTCCCAAATGACATTCGAGACTTTGGTCAAAGCGGAAATGGTAACCATATTCTCAGTCTAAGACGGAGACAGAGCTCGCGCAATTGGTATTTATACGTAATTTATCGAAAATTGATCGAAATACTTCGGCATCATGGTCCTCAAACTAATATCCAACGTTTCCCATGTCCTATAATCTATCCATATGGAAACATCGCTACCCAAACCTACCATCCAGGTCAATGAACTCCGCAAAGTCTATGTCGTCAGCCAGCAGGAAGGCGAGTCTTCCTCGGGTCTATCAGGAATCCTCCGTCGCAAAAAGACCGAGGTTGCCGCCGTCGACGGCATCTCTTTCAGTGTGTCCTCAGGAGAGATCGTCGGCTTCCTGGGACCTAACGGCGCCGGCAAGACCACCACACTTAAAATGCTCTCCGGGCTGTTGTTTCCTACCTCCGGCACGGTCTCTGTTTTGGGCAAGATCCCGTGGCGCCGGGAATCCGAGTACCTTCGGCAGATAACGTTGATCATGGGCCAGCGAAACCAACTCGTCTGGGACATACCCGCCATCAGGAGTTTTGAGCTGAACCGAGCCATTTACCAGATACCACAGGCCGATTACGGCAGCCTGGTAAGGGAACTGACCGACCTGCTCGACCTTGGCCCGCTCCTGAACAAGCCGGTGCGCAATCTTTCTCTCGGCGAGCGGATGAAGTGCGAGTTCGCCGCAGCGCTGCTGCACCGGCCGCGAGTGGTCTTTCTTGATGAACCGACGATCGGCCTCGATGTTACCATGCAGCACCGGCTGCGCGATTTCGTCGCCGAATACAACCGCCGGTATGGGGCGACCGTGCTCCTAACCAGCCACTACATGGCCGATGTCGAAGCGTTGTGCAAGCGGGTTCTGGTCATCCATCACGGAAAATTGCTTTTCGACGGGGACCTCGTCGCCCTGGTACAAAAATTCACTTCGTACAAAACAATCGTCATCCAGACCGCCGGATGCGGCGCGGATCTTTCAGCTTACGGCGATGTGACCTCTTGCGAAAGCGGCCGCTATACCCTGCGGGTACCCAAAGCCCAGACCGCTGTGGTAACGGCGCGGCTTTTGGCCGAACTGCAGGTGATCGACCTTTTGGTGGAAGACCCTCCCATCGAGGAAGTCATCGAGAGGGTATTCGCCCAGGAGATTGCGTGAAGTATTACTTGGAACTTTACCGGCAGCAGTTCCGGGTGACGTTCGCCTCCATGTTCCAGTACCGGGCGGCGCTCCTTATCTGGATGATCTGGCAGGTCAGCGAACCCCTGGTGCTGCTGATCGTCTGGTCGGTGGTGGCCAATGCCTCCGGCGGCAATGTCGGCGGCTACTCGGCGAGCGGTTTTGCTGCTTACTACGTGATGTTCATGATCGTCAATCAGTTAACCTATACCTGGATCATGTACGAATTCGAATATCGCATCCGCGAAGGAGGCTTATCAGCCCGTCTGTTAAAGCCGGTCCACCCCATCCATTCGGATATCGCCGATAATATCTCGTCGAAGCTCATTACTTTCCCGGTCATCCTGGTTATCGCGACCGGCCTGGCTTTAGCGTTCCATGCCTCGTTTTCATTTACTCCGCTGATGCTCCTTTTAAGCGTGCCGGCGATATTTTTCGCTTTTCTCCTCCGCTTTCTCCTGGAGTGGACGCTGTCATTAGCTGCTTTCTGGACTACCCGGGTGGGAGCGGTGAACCAGACCTACTTCATGTTCATCCTGCTCTTCTCCGGTCAACTGGCGCCGCTGACCCTCATGCCGTCGGCGATACAGTTCGTCGGGCAAATCCTGCCGTTCTACTGGATGATCGGCTTTCCAGTGCGGTTGCTTTTAGGGCAGTTGTCGACGGGTGAAGTGTTAGCCGGGATCGGCGTCCAGATCATCTGGGTAGCGCTGGCTCTCGGGCTCGTACGCATTGTCTGGCGTTCCGGGATCAAGATCTATTCGGCGGTCGGGGCATGAGATACCTGCGACTGGCTGCCGCATTTTTCCGCATAGCCCTCCTAGGGGAACTGGCCTACCGCGCCAATTTCTGGTGGCGGTTGTTCCAGTCCATTCTGAACCTCGGTGTCGCCCTGTCAGGTGTTTGGGTCATCTTCTCCTACACCGATAGCCTTGGCGGGTGGAAGCCGGAGGAAGTCGTTGCCCTGGTCGGCGTCTATCTCCTGGTCGGGGGCATCATGGGGCTTGTCATCCAGCCGGGGATGGAGGAACTCATCGAATCGGTGCGAACCGGGGAGTTGGATTTCATCCTGACCAAACCTGAAGACGGCCAGTTGCTAGTCAGTATCCGGCGTTACGATATTTGGGAGATTATCGACTTCTTCCTGGGCGCGGGAGTGCTCGTTGTTGCTCTGACTCGTCTCGGCAGCCAGATCGGTTTAATTCAAGCCACGGAATTCATCCTGCTACTGCTATGCGGGGGCATCATCGTCTATTGTTTCTGGCTGATGTTGTCTTCGCTCTCATTTTGGCTGGTGCGCGTGGAGAACATCCTGGTGATCTTCCAGAGCCTGTATGAAGCCGGCCGTTGGCCGATAAGCCTCTACCCCGGCTGGCTGCGATACGGGCTGACCTTCATCATCCCGGTGGCTTTTGCCGTGACCGTTCCCGCCGAAGCCCTTACAGGAAGGCTGAACTGGCCGACCGTTGCCGGAGCAGCAACTCTAGCAGTCGGTTTATTTATCCTTTCGAGGATCATCTGGAAGGCGGGTATGAGAAGATACTCAGGCGCTTCGGCTTAACCTATGTTACTGTCGAAAATGCTATAATGTTACGTTCGAATTTATGAAAGTCCTGCTGATTTTCCCACCGCAATTTACACCTTTTCGTCCGCACCTGGGTTTACCCTCGATCACCGCTTATTTGAGATCACATCAAATTGAGGTCACGCAACGTGATCTCAACGTAGAAACTTACGACCTGATTCTGTCGAAGGAATATCTTCTAAGCCTGAAGGCGATTCTGGCAGAGCGGTTCAAGGCGCTGGACTCCAGGGCACAACTATCGCCCTCATCCCAGAAATATTATAACGACCTTTTCATCGCCACCGCATCGCTGGCACACGTGGCGGCGAAGGTCGAGGGCGCGAAGGAAATACTGCGTAGTAAAGGCGCGGATTTTTATGATCCGGGGGTGCTTTTCAAGGCCAGGCAAATCCTTGAACAGGCTTTAGCAATTGTTTCGATTGCCCATTTGCCCACTACTATCGGTTTCGAATCGCTAGAGATCCCTTCGTTTGATAATACTTTTGAGGGAATACAATTCTCCACCAACGATAATGAACATAATCCCTTTTTGGGAATTTTTGTTGACCGGATCGTATCGGAGTTAATTAAAAGCAAACCAGATGTGATCGGAATTTCCGTAACGAGCCGCAGTCAGCTCATTTCCTCATTCACGCTTTCACGATTGTTGAAAAAGGCTCTGCCAAAAACTCATATCGTGTTCGGCGGAAACATCGTTACCCTGCTGGCTGATTCTTTTAAGAAAAATGAAAGATTGTTTGAGGAATTCCTCGACAGCGCGGTCCTCTATGAAGGTGAAAAACCGATGCTCGCTCTGGTGGAGCATATCCGGGACCGACTTCCTCTGAATGATGTTCCTAATCTTATTTACCGCGATGAAACGGGAGTAAAGACTACCGGGAGGTGCCTCCCGGAGCCCATCGACTCCCTGCCCACCCCGGATTTCGATGGCCTTCCTTTGAAACTTTATCTCAGTCCTGAGCCGGTCCTGCCGCTTTTAGCATCGCGAGGTTGCTACTGGACCAAATGTGCCTTCTGTTCCCAAAACTTCGGTTTTGGCGAATGCTATCACAAAAGGAATACTCACCTCGTGGTCGAGGACATCAGAAAACTATCCGCAAAATACAACACCAGCCAATTTGCCTTCGTTGATGAGGCAATTTCACCCAGTCAAATAGAACTGCTTGCAGACGAGATCATCAATACCGGCTTGAACATCCGTTGTTCAACCAACATCAGGATGGAGAAGCAGTTGAGTTCCCATCTCTGTCAAAGAATCGCAACCTCTGGTTTCAAGATGCTTTACCTGGGGCTTGAATCCGGGTCTGACAGGATTCTCCAACTAATGAACAAGGGAATTACCACCGATACGGCACAGACCGTGTGCCGGAATGTGCATGGTGCCGGCATCTGGAACCACTTGTACGTAATGTTCGGGTTTCCCGGCGAAACAATGCAAGAAGCTCAAGACACTATCAGTTTCTTACTAGATCATAAAAGCACCATCAGTTCATTTCACACCGACAATTTCAGCCTCGAACGAGGCATGATAATCGAACGTGAACCGGAACGGTTCGGGGTGACCGTAGAAAAAGACCGCATAAATGACTTCTCCATTGCCTACAGCTACAGCCTCAACCGGGGGATTTCATACGTACAAGCTCGGCAATTATCCGACAACACTATGGACGAAGTCGGCACGCAGTTCGATGGAAACAAGGTGTTGGAACTAATTACTCATTATTACCTACCGCTCTATCTGTCTCATTATGAAGCGAGCGACCCATCATTAATGAACATCAAGCTCGCGGACAATGCGCCAATTAGACCAGCCAAAGCCCTTAGGCCTGGTTCGATTCCAATCGTAAACACAAGCACCATGATCTGGAGGACGAATTTCGATCTTATTAACATCAGGCGCCGATTAGGAACAGGGCAGGACACCGAGGTTCTTCCCGAACCAAGCACCATGATGTTTGATTCAGAATCCAAATTAATGGGATCGATACCGGAACAGGCCATTGAAATCCTGGAATTGTGTAACGGCCGGAGAACGGTGAGAGAGATTGCGTCAATATTAGGGAAGACTTACGATGCTCCGGTTAATGAGATAGAAAAGGGCGTTTTGATTCTGTTGAATTCATTGGTAAAGAGCGGGTTTATTAAGTTTAAATGAAGGTGTTGCTAGTTTTTCCGCCCCAGTTCACCCCGTTTCGGCCTTACGTGGCTGGACCTTCGCTGGTGGCCTACCTCCGCGGCAAGGGGATCGATGCCATCCAGAAAGATGTCAACCTCGAAGTATACGAGACCTTTCTATCCGAATCTTATATCAAGGGAATAAAACCGGGTATTGACGCCCGGTTTGCGGCTTTGGAGACAAAAGACCGCCTGAATCCCGGTGATGAACAGAAACGATACAACAACCTGTTTGTCGCCAGGTCGATCGCCGCCAACATAGCCGAAAATATCCAAACTGCGAAAAAGGTTTTCCACTCCCCCGAGACGTTCTTTGATCCGGATGAGCTCGCCAGAGCCCGTGAAACTATCAATCTGGCTTTTTCGGTTATCTCAACCGCCCACCTTCCAACCAGTTTCAGCTTTGCCCCATTCGAAATGCCGTCTTTCACCGGTTCGTTCGATTCGTTGGAGAAAGTGACCACGGATCGGAGCGAAAATCCGTTCATCGAATATTACGATAGCCACTTGATGCCCTTCATCGAAGAGCAAAAACCCGATGTCATCGGAATCACCATCGCCTCGCACAGCCAGCTTGTTCCCGCCCTTACACTTTCCCGGATGTTGAAAACCAGGGCTAACAAGGCACATATCACGGTCGGGGGACATGTATCAACGGTCCTATCTGAGGTGATTTCCCGGCACACTGAGCTGTTCCGGGACTTTTTCGATAGCGTCATCCTTAACGAAGGCGAACTACCCCTGCTGCGCCTGGTTGAGTGTTTATCTAAAGGCGAATCACTCCAGACAGTGCCGAATTTGATGTACCTTAGTGATGGCGCTGTGCAAATCACAGAAATGCTCCCGCCGGTTGATATCAACGATTTACCTACACCCTGTTTCGACGGTTTGGATCTGGATAGCTATTTCGGTCCGGAACCGGTTGTGCCCCTATTATCTTCGAGAGGATGCTACTGGAACAAATGCGCCTTCTGCGGACACGGGCTGGGCTGGGGAGGCGCTTATCAACTCCGGGATACCCAAAAGGTTATCGATGACGTCCAGACCTTATCCCACAAGCATGGAGCCCGCCATTTCGCCTTTTGCGACGAGGGCATATCGCCCCATTCGATTAGAAATCTTTCAGATAAGATCATCGAACGAGGATTAGATATCAGATGTTCAACCAACATCCGGTTGGAAAAACAATTTACCCAGGAACTCTGTCAAAAGATCGCTCGAGCCGGTTTCCGGATGTTGTCGCTGGGTCTTGAATCAAGCTGCGACCGCGTCCTGAATCTGATGTCCAAGGGGACGACCGAAGCCGTTGCGACTGAAGTATGCCGGAATGTCTACGATGCCGGGATCTGGAACCACGTCTATTTTATGCTCGGCTTCCCGGGAGAAACGTACAACGAAGCCAAGCAGACCATCGATTTTCTAGCCGGTGGGAGGGGCTTCATTCGTTCATTTTATGTCGAAAATTTCGGGCTGGGTAAAGGTTCTATTATCTATAAACATCCCGAGGATTTTGGCATTACCGTAACGAACGATGGACCTGAGAACGAATTCCTTCTGGTTTCCGATTACACAGTGTCATCTGGGCTGACATATGATCAAGCCAGGGAACTGGCCCAGTACTGCATGACCACGGTGGCCGATTCCTACGACTCAACAAGGCTCCTGGATAGCATCGGCTATCGTTACGATAAAGATTTTGCCCTGCCGCTTTACCTCTGCCGTTTTGAGGAGAGCGACCCGTTGCTTAAGTCGCTGACGGCTAAACTTAACGCTCCTCACGCTGCTGCAACTGCCGTTAGGCTGAATCGGAGATCAACTCCCAGTTTGCGAAATGGCGTCGTATTTGACAATACAAATTTCAACCTTGCCGAGGTGCGACAGAACCTGGCGGCGGACACAAAGCTGCCCGTGTACCCGGTACGAACACAGGTGCTGGTTGACACCCATTCGGGGAATCTTGCGGCTTTGCCGGAAGCCGGAATGGAACTAGTCCGGTTATGCGATGGCAGGAGCACCCTGAAGCAAATTGTTCAAACCTTAGCCGAAAAATACCAGGCCAGATTCGAGAGCATTGAACAGGACTGCATCACCTTCCTTGAGGCCATAGCGCAACAGGGATTCGTAGAAATTCCTGTTCGTTGATGAAGAAAAAGAGAGAGCCCCTTCCTAGGCTCTCTCTTTCAACAGTGTTTCGAGTTGGATTATTGTGCGTGTAGCTCACGTGAGCGACCATCTTCGCCATGAGGAGGCGTTTCGGTCTTCCACCAATCCACGCCCTTCGGATTGAAGGTTCCGGTAGGCGGTCCGACACCAGCGCTGAATTGCTGCAGGCCATAGCCCATAACTTGATCCATATCCTTGAAGAAGGTGTTGAACACTGGCGTTGTGCCAAGAGTCGCCTTGACAGCCAGGTGAACAGCTGCTGTCTCCAGATGGGAGAAGACGCAGTTGCCCATACAGATGTTACAACCCCAGACCATGTCCTGATAAGTCTTACAAGTGGCCATGTTGTTCCAGAACACCTTTTTACCAGGAATTGAATAGATGATATTAGGATCCGTGAGGCTCCTAACATTAAGCGTCGCCGGCGGGTCCCAGGTAGGCTCATGTTCGGTGCTATTCGAGCTGCTGGGGCATACCTTAGAGCAATTGGCACAGGTCCAGCAGAACTTCCAGATACCGGCATCGATCGGGTGAGTAGGAGCGAGAGGCAAGTCGGTCGACAACAGGTTTTGAGTCTGCGTCATGCCATAGGTCGGGCTGATGCTCTGACCTCCAATTCGCCCCTGTTCGCTTTCGCCGCCAAGTGCCATAAACGGGGGCATGGGACCGATTGAACCGTTAACCCCTTGGTAGCCAATAGCCACCAAGAATCTTTGGCCTGAACTGCGAACTTGGCCATTTCCCCGATTACCCTGCTCATGAATACCACGAATTAGAGGGCTCGGCGCTGCATAATACGCAGTCAGCATTTCTGGATACATGATAGGAATATGGGTTAATCCGCCGCTGGGCATAACATTCTTGCTGGCGGCGTTGATATACGCCGTCTGGGTGTCTTCTATGATCACGCCATTGGAGTATGCCAGCTTGTTCGTATTGGCGGTCTGAGGCACATAGCCGATCTGGTAGGCTCCGAAAGTCCGAAGAGCTGTCCTCAACATGCGAGCGTTCTCTTCGGGAGTGCCTGTATACTTAGGTACTCCCAAGGATGCAGGGGTATCGGCCGGGATCTGAGTACCCGTCAAAACCCAGGGATTAAGAGCCCCGATAGGCAAACCGACGTTGTTCCTGAAGGCAAAATCTTTTAGAGTATAACCCGGTTGGTTTTCCGTGATCCATTTCTTTTTGGCGGCTTTTTGATCGATAAGCGCTTGCGCCCAATTGGGATCATATAAGGCGTTGTTGGATTGGGTGCTCTTGGTAGAATCAAAGCGCTTGACCAGGGTCCAGTCAATCTCGACGGTAGGATTCTCCAAATCCCGTTCTTTTATCCACCAGGGTTTTTTCGGATTAGCCATATCTCCGCTGGCGGTCATTTCGTCTAGATCATGAAAAACCGGGGCGGTTAGAGCGGCAGCGCCAACGCCAGCCAAACCCAGGGTCTTCATGAACGACCGGCGGCTCATCGTACTGTGAAAAACTGACATAAATTTCTCCTTTCCTAATCGCGACTTTTGGGTCTATTTCCCAACGTTATACGGTCTTTCCCGGATGCCAATATTCAAAGTAAGCTCCTTACGTTTAACACTCCAAGGGTTGGAAAAGCGCGTTAGATCTTAATATTCCAAAAAAGCCACGGGGGTTCCTTGGGAGGAACCCCCGTTTTGCCTTTACTTCGACATAGTCTCTTGTCGTACGGTTGGATTTACTGGGCGTGTGCTTGAGTGGCGCGTCCGTCCCAACCAAAGGGTGGAGTCTCAATCATCCACCACTCCGCCGCGGCAGGATTGAATGTACCATTGAGGGGCGGGCTGATACCGGGGCCAAACTGTTGTAGACCGTATCCCATGACCCGGTCCATGTCCTTAAAGAAGGTATTAAAGGTCGGAGTCGAACCCAGGGTAGCCTTGACCATGATGTGCACGGCGGCTGTCTCAAGGTGAGAGAATACGCAGTTGGCCATACAAACGTTACAACCGCCACCGCACAAATCGCAGTGAGTTTTGCAGGTGGACATGTTGTTGAAGAAAACCTTTTTCCCGGGAACCGAGAATTGCGCATCTGGATTGGAAAAACTCTGAGCGAAGGTCGGGACTTCCCAGCTCGGTATTTTATCTGTATTAATCGATTCACTCGGACAAACTATGGCACAATTGCCGCAGGTATGGCAGAATTTCCAGATACCAGCGTCGATCGGATGTGTCGGATCAATCGGCAAATCAGTCGAGAGCCCGTTGTGTGTCTGGGTCATACCGTATGTCGGGCTGATAGATTGTCCACCGATGCGTCCCATTTCGCTGCCGCCACCTAGAGGGAAGAAAGCCGGACCGCATCCGATGGATCCGCTTAAACCCTGGTAGCCAAGAGTGGCTAAGAAACGTTGCCCTGAACTGACCACTACGCCAAGTATTTGATTGCCTTTGCTGTGGGTACCGCGGTTGGTGGCTGATGGATTCCCTCTGTAACCGGTCAACATTTCCGGAGCCATGAGAGGGATGTAAGTTATGCCGGCTTGGGTCGGAATGACGTTACCCTTCTTGGCGTCGCTGTAGCCGATTTTGGTGTCTTCCAGTGTGTAACCATTGCTGTAGACGAGTTTCTGAGCATTGGCGGTTAAGGGCACATAGGCCATGCCGAACGCACCGAAGGTTCTGAGAGCCGTGCGCAACATGCGGGAGTTGTATTCGGGCGTGCCTTCATATTTGGGCACTCCCTGCGCCTCCGGGGATTTAAAAGAGCTGGCAGCGGGTACCCAGGGGTTCGTGGAGCCTGGCGGGTTACCAATGATATCCCTGAACGCGTAATCTTCGATGCTGAAACCGGGTTTCCGGTCGGTCATCCAAGATTTTTTCAGCTCAGCCTCTTTCTTAACGACGTTGCTCCAGTCTTTGTCATAAAGGGCGTTGTTGGACTGGGAGCTGTAGGTGGAGTTATAACGTTTGATCAACGTCCAGTCGATTTCAACCGTGGGCTTTTCGAAATCGAGTTCCTTGATCCACCAGGGCTTCTTGGGGTTTGCCATGTCTCCGGTTCCGCTGGCAACCATCTCGTCCAGATCATGGAAGACAGGCGTGGTAAGAGCAGCAGCCCCGGCGCCGACTAGACCCAGCCCCTTCATGAAATCCCGGCGAGAAACTGTTGAATGAAATTTCGCCATTTTGTTTTCCTTTCTTCTACGTTCCATTTGGTTGTTCAGTTCCCAGTGCTCCGGTCTTTCCCGGCGGTCAAGGATTCATAATTTCTCCTTTAAAGGCATCAAGTTCTTCAAGATTCAATAATCGTTGCCTTCAGGTTCATTGTGCGTCTGGTGCGAAAAACCGTTTTTCTGCCCCATTGGGCGCAAGTTCCCATGTCCACCACTCAACCGCGGTCTCATTAAACGTTCCGGTCGGTGGGCCAATTCCAGCCTTGAATTGCTGGTTACCATACCCAAAAGCCTTATCCATCGTAGCGAAAAAGCCATCGAACAAGGGTGTATTGGCAATTATCGTCTTCACCGTATTGTGAATCATCGAGCTATCCATCTTGGAGAAAACGCAGCTGGCAATACAGGTGTTACACCGTGATATGGAAATGCTATAACTTCTGCACGTGGAAGCATTGAACCAGAACGCCTTTTTGCCAGGATTTGAGAATTGGGCGGTATTGCCTGGAAGCTTGCTAAAGACATAATCCGGCAGGTCCCAAGTTGGCTCAGGGTCTGTAGGAATAGAAGAACTTGGGCAAACATCTGCACAATTCGCACATTTGCAACAAAATTTTGCGATGCCGGCGTCTATGGGGTGGGTCGGCGCTAAAGGAAGGTTAGTTACCAAGGTATCCGTACCGACACCGATACCGTAGCTGGCACTGATCAGACCGCCGCCGGTACGAGCAATCTCGCCTCCTCCAGCCAGGGTGCTGAAGGCTGGAGCGGGTCCGATTCCGCCATTCAAGCCGTCATAACCCAACGCAGCTAGAAAACGGGAACCGGTGCTACTAGCCTGTCCCTTCAACCTGTTTTGCAGGTTATTTCCAGCATGTCCCAGGACACTCGGGGTGACCATAAGAGATGTGATAGGTGTTACAGACGTAACCGGGATAACAGTCATACCGGAGTTGGGAATAACACTTCCCTTCTTGGGATCTGAATAACCGGTCGGAGTGTCTTCAAACGTAAACCCGTTACTAAATACCAGGTTCTTGGTGTTTGAAGTCAGCGGGACATACCCAACTAAGGCGGCACCTGCAAACCTGAGAGCCGATCTCACGATCCGGGCGTTGTCTTCAGGCGTACCACTATACTTCGGTACGCCTAGCTTTTCCGGTGTTGTGGCAGATGGCACCCAGGGAGCAGATGACCCGGTCGGCAATCCGATTGTATCGTTCAACGCATTATCTTTAAGGGTGCAACCGGGACTATCATCAAGCATCCATTTTTTCCGGCTCTCTATTGCTTGGGTAACCACATTTGGATAATTGGTATCATAGAACTGGTTACTTGAGTTGGCGGAGTTTTTTGAGTTAAATCGCTTGATCTGGGTCCAATCCAACTCCATGGTCGGATTTTCCAGCTCCCTCTCCTTTACAAACCACGGCTTTTTGGGATTACCCATATCAGCCGCGGCCATGTCATCCAGATCGTGGAAGACGGGTGTGGTTAAGGCTGCTGCACCCGCCCCAACCATTCCCAGGGCTTTCATGAAATCCCTTCTACTTACTGTTGAGTGAAACTTGGACATCCCCTTTTTCCCCTTTAAATTATTATCTTGGCTTGTTCCCAGTCTTTTCCGGTGTCAGTTGATCATTCGCCTGACCTCAAGTTCCCGCATTTTGTTAAGCCGGTTTCGGTGCCAGTTTGGTATGGGCTTCTTTAAGACTGGCGGCAAAACCTGCCAGGTGACGCTTAGACTTGACGACATAGATCTGGTTCTTGATGAGACTCCACAGCTCCCTGAAGAACTTCTTTGGATTGGTGACGATGATCTTGAAATAAGCCGGATCATGTTTCAGGGTAAAGCGGAAGCGGTTGACCGCATAAGTATTGAGGTAGTGGGTGAGCGCGTTATTGATAAGCTCATCCGGCACCTCGCTCAAATTGATCTTGTTGGAGTACTGCATCATGTACTCCGGCCATTCCCCCAGCTTCTGCGGAGGAGTGATCAACTTGTGATCGACGCAGTAATCAAAGAGCTTAGTGCCCGGCAGAGGCCGGAAGCGGTTATATAGGTAATAGGGTCTATCGAGCCGCTCCAGCAGGCGATGGGTGGCCATGAAGTCCTCGGTCGTCTCGGTCGGGAAACCATGCATGATATAGAGCGAGGCGCGGATCTTGTACTTCACCAACAGCCAGAATGTCTTGACCATTTGGTCCACGGTGATGCCCTTCTGGACGAAATCCAGCATCCGCTGGGAGCCGGTTTCAAAGCCCAAAGTCACCGAGACGCAGCCAGACTTGGCCATCATTACCGCGTCTTCCTCCGACAGGTCGGCCCGGCAGTCGCAACTCCAGGTGAGCTTGATCTTCTTTTCCTTTAAGAGGCGGCAGAAGTCCCGCAGGCGCTTTCGGTTGAATGTAAAATTGTCATCATTAAATCGAATGTGCTTGGCGCCGTAGGTCTGTTGCAGGTGTTCGATCTGGGACACCAACCGCTCGGCGGAAAGATAGCCGAGTGAGCCCTTATTGAAGGAATCGTTGTAACAGAAAGCGCAGTGGAAAGCGCAGCCCCGGCTGGTGTTGAGGTCGAGTTCTCGATATTTGGCGGCATCCACCAGGTGCCAGGCTGGGTCAGGCAGTTCGTCCATGTTCTTGGTGAGAAACCGGGGTTCGTTCTTGACGACCTTACCACCTAACTTGAAGGCCAGTCCCTTGATCTCTTCGATTTTTGGGGTTCCGGTTTGCAGATGGTCAGCCAGTTCGGCCATGGTGTATTCCCCGGCGCCGATGACGGCATAATCGACATAGTCTTCAGCCAGGGTTTGTTCGGTAAGCACGCTCGGGCTGACGTTTCCCCAGACTATCCTGGCATTCGGCAGCAGGTTCCTGAATTCCTTGGACATATGGATGGCGCCTTCCATATTGGGACCGACGATGACCGAAAAGCCGATAAGGTCCGGTTTGAATGCCGCCAGTTCTTCCGTGGTCCGGTCGTCCATGAAGCCGTCGTAGACCATTACCTCATGCCCGTGTTTCTCAAGCATGGCGCCGATGAATAGGAGCCCGTTCGGAAGATTGGAAGAGTTTGCAAAAGCGCGTTTGAAGGCGGGGGTGGTGGCGGCGACGAGAAGTACTTTCATATATTCTCCAAATTCTTTCCAGTGGAGCTAGGCGGCAACCATTTCCCTGGTCTCTATGGCGGGCTGTAACTCAGGGGCATCTAACTCGGCTTCGGTGGGGAAGATGCTCTTAACGTTGTATTCCAGTAGCTCAGTGCCCTTAAAGCAGTGAACATTGGTCAAGTGCTTGGAAGCGGCTGCCACGGCTTCTTCAATCTCTTCAGCCGTCGGTTTGCGCCATGGGTTGTGCCCAACCCGGGAGTATGCATCGATCTGGTATCGCATGTTTTTATCGATTCCGGCGATAAACTTAGCGATTTTTCCGATCTCCGGCGCATCGATGTATCCGGGGATGACGACTGACTCGGCCATCATCGGTACACCGCTTCGGTAGATACTTTCAAAGTTATGTAAGATTGCCCTGTTGGACTCGCCGGTATAATCGATGTGGAGTTTTTCATCTAATGCCTTCAGTCCGACAACCACCCTGTCAATATCGGTCAGGTTAGGCATGTGAAAGGCATTGGTCAGGAGGTAATTGGTCGTGCCCAGCTCGCGATGGAGGGTTTTGGCGATAATCGGCATAGCTGGGTCGAGGGAGGCTTCTTGCCCTTCAAGGAGCACCGATTTTACATTCAGGCCGATAAGAGTCTTGACGGCGGTATCCAGATCCATAAAACGCGTCGGCGGGGCCGTTACGCCTTTCGGATCAAGCATATGAATCTTAGCGTTGCGATCCAGCATCGCGTCATAGACCATCTTCTTGCAAATGCAGCCTTTGCACCGGATATTGCAGCCCCAGAAATGGATGTAGGCTTGCTTGGTGGATTCGGCAAAGGCGATGTTATATATATTGGTCTGCATCACAACCTCGTTATTTCGAAAGGGGAAGAAGGTCTTTGTATTCAGTTAGTAACTGTAACCCGAATTTAGCTCTTCCATTTACTTTCTTAATGTTAACGCGACCATTATATTCCTTGGAAGAGTCTACCGAAGTGATTTAAGTTACAGGAGGAGTCTAGTATTTAGTTTAGAAGAACTCCGTTGGGGATGGTCAATCATTTAATATTATTATTAAGATTGTTTAACTTGAATAAGAGTATCATGGGATTCCATACTTGTCAATGGGTTAGACATTAAAGGTGATTTAACTCTACGATTAATTATCATAATATTAAGAAAAAATTCAGTATAAATGCTTAGACGACATTGTACCGTTGGACATGGTATTAGTACCGCTAACGATAATCTTAATATTTTATGAAACTGGGCCAGGGAGCTTTTATCCTTGTCCAATTTTAGAAATCACTTCGATGAGCAACCCGTTTCTGGTACATTGAATGTGTGACTTTGAACGGTGCGCCGAACCCAATTTCCAAAAGTCCCGGCGTCCTCGGGCAATACAAGCTCGACGAGCCCGCGGGTCGCTGGTTATTAGCGACCACGATAGTCTCCAGCGGGCTGGCATTCCTGGTTTCCACAGCGGTTGGCATTGCCCTTCCGTCGATCCAATCGTACTTTAACGCCCCTCTTTCGGGTCTTCAGTGGATTAGCGTGGCGTATCTTCTGCCGTTTTCGGCGCTTCTCCTTATCGGCGGGGCACTGGGCGATCATTACGGCAGGCGAAGGATCTTCTTTATCGGCTTGGCGCTGTTCGTTCTCGGTTCTGTCACCTCTGCGTTTGCTGTCAACGTTGCGATGCTGGCAACTTTTCAAGCAGTGGCGGGAATCGGCTCCGCCTTACTTGTCCCACAGAACCTCGCTTTCATCAACACTAGTTTTGCAGCCGGTGAACGGGGCCGGGCGATTGGCTGGTGGGCTGGGCTATCGGGAGCTATAGGGGTCGCCGCTCCCTGGATCGGCGGCATCATCACCCAGTATTTTTCCTGGCGCGGCGTCTTTCTACTGGTTCTTCCATTCGGCGTGTTGCTCGTCTTCATGGCCCGGCGGTTTATCCGTGAGAACGCGCCAGTCCGAAGTCAGCGGCCTAATTGGATTCTTGGTGCACCCCTGTTGCTCGGTTTCGGCTCTATTATCTTCGCCCTAATCCGGTTGCCCGAATATTCGATCGGATTACTCGAATCAGGGGTTTTTGTAATCGGAGTGGCTCTCATCCTAATGTTCTTCGTCCTCGACCGCCGGCAAAAAAAACCGATGCTACCGAGAAAACTCTTCCGCTCGCCTCTGGTGGCGGGAGCCAACGGTGCGACCCTCCTGCTGTATTTCGCGCTGAACGGCATAATCTATTTCACCGTCCTCAATCTCCAGCAGGTCCAGGGCATGAGCCCATCGATCGGCGGATTGGCGATCCTGCCCTCCACTCTCCTGATCACCTTTTTATCCGGTCCTTTCGGCAGCCTTGCCGACAAGCTCGGTCCCCGGATCCAGATGATTTTCGGCCCTATCATGGTTGCCGGAGGTATATTTCTTTTAGCTTTTTCGGGGGTAGGCAACAGCTACTCCATCGCTTTTTTGCCTGGTCTGATTACTATCGGCTTCGGGATGGCGGTGGTCATCGCTCCACTCACCAAGTCAGCATTGTCGGTGGACGAGTCACTGTCCGGCGTGGCTTCGGGATTCAACAACGCCGTGGCACGGATCGCCACACTTTTCTCCGTGGCACTGCTGGGGCTGATGATGTCGGTGCTGTTTTCGGCATCGCTGGCGGGAAATCTCGAAAAAACAGACCTGAGTCCCGCTCAACGCCAGGAGATCATGGATCAATCGTCGAAATTGGGCGGCATCAGTGTGCCCGATAGCTTCGATGGTGGGTCCCGGTTTGCTGCTCAGAACGCGGTAAGAGAATCATTTGCTTCAGCATTTAAATGGACGATGGTGGCCAATGCCGCGCTAGCTGCCGGAGCGGCAGTGGTATCACTGGCAGCCATTCGGAACCCGCGAAAAGGCGGATAAAAAAGAGCTTCCTGATCAGGGAAGCTCTTGGCCGGATTTGCCGCGCCGGGCCTTGGAGTCTAGTGCATCGTGCCCAGCTAAATAACCCGTTGTTTGCGTCTTCTCCAAAACATCACAAAGCCGCCGAGCACGATCCCGGTTCCCAGAACTGCGAAGATGGAATTAACTACCCCCTGCCGGGGTTTTTCAAGAATGTCTGCGTTCAACGCCGGAGGAATGCAAACGTAATTGTTCGCGTCCAGCCCGGTTAAAGATAATCCGGAAATGACGACTGATTTGCCAACACCCACTTCGCTGTTATCAAAACTTCCTGCCACTTCAAACGTTACCAGGCTTGCTGCATCTGAACCAACCAACCCCGAAAGAGTGGCGGTGCTGACATCTACTTTGCAATCCGTCGTGCCATCGAACGTTTTATTCTGCGCCGCCACCCCTATCACAGTTACAGGCTTCGGCAGTATCCAGCCTTCCGCAGAAAAGAATGAATAATCGTAATTTTTACCGTCATTGCCATCCAGTATGACTCCGCTGGGAATCAGTTGCTTCCCTGTACCTGCGTTCTTGTTGTCGAAATTCTGGTTGAATTTATACTCGCTATCGCCAAAGCCCAGATCGGTCAGAACCAGGGGATTACCTGTGGATGAGGTGGTCCCGTCATACGTCTTGGAATCTGACACCGCGGCCACAGACACAGGCTTTTTGATGATCTCTCCGGTTGAGACGCTGATAAAGGTACAGGCGTAATTTGCCCCGCCGTTACCGTCAACAACCGCACCGAACGGCGTCAGTGTCTTAGCCGCGCCCGCGTTCCGGTTATCGTATGATTGTTTGAACGACCAGATATCTCCCACCGAAACCGGTTGAGACGTTTTCGGAGTCGCAGATGAAGTATTGGTGCCGTCGTAGACTTTAGAATCCGGGACAGCAAAGATGCTGATAGGAAGCTTGTCCACGACGCCGGTGGTATCATTCCGGTAGGTGTAGGAATAATTCTCACCATCGTTGCCATCGTCGACTCTGCCGGACGCGAATATGGTCTTATTGGTACCTGCATTCTTGTCAGCAAATTGCTGGGTGAAAGAATCAGAGTCGCCTTGCGCCAGACCTGGGAAAACTGAAGGCGCGGCGCTTGAAAACCCCGTACCATCGTACATTTTTCTGTCGGGGCTGGCAATAATCGTGATCGCCAGTTTATCGATCTGGCCTGAAGTCACGGATAAAAAGGTGTAAGAATAATTTGCGCCATTATTCCCGTCCGCGATCACACCGGCAGGTGTCAACTTTTTGCAGGTGCCAACATTCCGGTTGTCGAAAGTCTGAGAGAAAGCCGGCGTATCACCCTCCATCGCGGGTGCGGAAAGCGTCGGTATCCCGGATGAAAGAACTCTTCCGTCATAAGTCTTGAAATCAGCCACTGCGGAAATCGTGACCGGCAATTTTTGAATTTCACCGGTAGCCGCGCTTATGAAAGTCGCGTCATAGTTGTTGCCGTTGTTGCCATCATTGACGGCTCCGGCGGGGATTAATGTCTTGCCTGTGCCGGCATTCCGATCATCGAAAATCTGGCGGAACGAATGGGTTGTATCCCCAGTCGCCAGCCCGATCGACAGGGAGGGAATTTTCGATGATGACACGGTGCCGTCATACGTCTTCGTGTCGGTGAGCGAGCTGACGGTGATCGGCAGTTTCGTAATCCCACCGGTGGCGTCGATGAAGGTGTATGCATAGTTGCGGCCGCCATTTCCGTCATTGACAATGCCGGAAGGAGTCAGTGATTTGACGGCACCCGCGTTCCGGTTATCGAAAGTCTGGATAAAAGAATCATTCATGTCACCAGCAGCCAGCGGGATTGATAAAGACGGGGTCGCGTTCGACAAGGTGGTGCCATCATAGGTTTTAGTATCGGGCACGGCGGTTACGATGATTGGCAGTGGAGCGATATCGGCGGTAATGATCGGGTTGATGTAATAGCCGGAGGCATCATCGCCACCCAGGCTCAAACCAGAAACCGTTATCGGCTTCCCCGTTCCAATGTTACGATCGTTGAAGGTACCCGATGGGTTTGACATCAACAGGCTGACATCGTCGCCAGGTTCAACACCGATCAGACCGGGACTATCAATTTGGAGTCCTGCTCCAGTGGTGCCGTCGTACATCTTATTATCACTGGAAATTCCAGTAACGGTTAGTTCCTTGATCACATTGAATGTGTCAATTGTAAGATCACCGTACAAAAGTCGGGTTGAGTCGAAGTTGGTGCCCTGAATAATGAAACCCCATTGGTAACCATTGTTTACGTGAATGGTTAAAACACCGCTGCCCCCGGCATCGCCATAGGTGTTGGCCGAATATAAAGTCCCTTGAACACGACCACCCGGACTATCGGCAAAGACAAAGAGACGCGCTTGAGCTGCATACCAGGAATGCATGCAATGGTAATTCCAATTGAAGCTAACATTGGCACTTGCCGACACAGTATTGGTGACGTTCCAGGTTTGTCAGCTGAAAGGAGCGCTACGCAGAAGATACGTAAACGTGAGACCTTCAGTGCCGCCAGTTGAAGAGTCGATGGTTTTCGTTCCCGGGCCGGATGACTGCCAGTGTTCGGGTTCGTAGGAACTGGGCAGTTCAGCGGCAGAGATTGGTGTAAGTGTAAGAATGAACAAGCCTGCAGCCGCGATACCTCCAGCCCCGAGGAGGCGTTTCAAGGTGATAAATGACCGGCCGAATTTAGACAGAAGTTTCATAGTTGCGCATTGTAACACCTCTGCCTACTGAATCGCCAAACGCAGCAGAGAATGGGATAAACACAATGAATTAGATATAATTCTGAAGGTAATGGCGCGCCTGAAGGGATTCGAACCCTTGGCCCTCGGTTTCGAAGACCGATGCTCTATCCACTGAGCTACAGGCGCATGGCACCAAGGGAGAAGTTGGGGTGGGTAGTGGGAGTCGAACCCACGGTCTTCAGGGCCACAACCTGACGCCTTAACCACTCGGCTATACCCACCGCGCAAAGTGTAATTATAACCATTTTAACGTCCCCATTTCAATCGAAGCGTTCGGGGGAGGTGAGGAGGCATCCCCTAACGTGATATAATTCAAGATTATGTTAGAACAACTCGAAAAAATCGAACGGCGTTTCAACGAGATCGAACAGGCTATCGCGTCGCCCGAGATCGCCGCCGATATCCCCCAGCTCACCCACCTCTCGAAGGAACGCGCCGGACTGGAAGAAATAGTCGGCCTGTACCGTAAATACCAGCGGACCGAGAAGGCGTACGAAGATACTCAGCACCTCCTGGAAACCGAAAAAGATGAGGAAATGCTGGAACTGGCACGGGAGGAGCACAAAAGCCTAAAGGAGCAGAGAGAAGCGCTGTACGAGGAGCTCAAGATCGCCCTTCTGCCAAAAGACCCGAACGCCGAGCGCAATATCATCATGGAGATCCGGGCGGGCACCGGCGGAGACGAAGCTAAATTATTTGCCGCCGATCTGTTCCATATGTACACCCGATACGCTGAATCCAAGGGCTGGAAGGTTGATGTCATCGACCTGACCGAGTCCTCTGCCGGAGTTTTCAAGGAAGTTATTTTCGAGGTTGACGGCGAGGACGTTTACTCCCGCCTCAAGTTCGAGAGCGGCGTGCATCGCGTACAGCGTGTGCCGACGACTGAAGCCGCCGGTCGCATCCATACTTCCACTGCGACCGTGGCCGTATTGCCTGTTGCCGAGGAAGTGGACATTTCCATCAACCCTGATGAGATACGGACTGACATCTTCCATTCCGGTGGCGCCGGCGGTCAAAACGTAAACAAAGTTGCCACTGCGGTACGCCTGACCCACCTCCCCACCGGGCTTGTGGTCATCTGCCAGGACGAGCGTTCCCAGCTCAGAAACCGCCAGAAGGCAATGGACGTGCTGCGGGCGCGACTGCTTGCCATCGAGCAGGAAAAGAAAGACGCCGAGATGATCGATACCCGACGGTCGCAGGTTGGAACTGCCGAACGTTCGGAGAAGATCCGGACTTATAACTTCCCCCAGGACCGCCTCACCGACCACCGGATCGGCCTGTCGGAGCATAACCTTCCCAAGATCATGGACGGCGACCTCGATGACATCATCGATGCCCTGGCTACCGACGAACAAGCGCGCCTCCTTCAATCCGCCGGTATCTAAAACCGGCAGTCGTTGCGAACGCCGACAATTCGGGGCGAAGCAATCTCAATGTCAGCCCCGAACCTGTTGTTTTTTTTGAGGTGATAATGCCGACCATCGGAAGTGCTCTGGATAGGGCTTCCGCCCGCTTGAATGGTCACTCGGCCCGATCCGACACCGAAGTCTTGCTTCGCCATGTTACCGGCTTGTCCCGGACAGAATTACTTCTCAAACTCGACCGTGAACTGGATCAGGAATCGTCAACAACCTATTATCAGCTCATCGACCGCTTTGAAGCCGGAGAGCCCCTGCAATACTTGACCGGTCATATGGAGTTTTACGGATTAGATTTTTATGTCAACCGATCGGTTCTCATCCCCCGCCCCGAAACTGAGATCATGGTCGAAAAAGCCATAGAGATCGGTAAAAGATATCCCACCCCCATTATCGCCGACGTCGGCTCCGGTTCCGGCGCCGTCGCCGTCACCCTGGCCAAGCACTTGCCACAATCCAGGGTAATCGCCCTTGATGTCTCGACTGCCGCCCTTGAAATCGCCCGGCGTAATGCCGCGCGTCCCGAGTGCACCAATATCGAGTTCATCAAGAGCGACCTCCTCGGAGCTGTCCCCGATAGGCACTTCGATATCATCTGCGCCAACTTGCCCTACGTCCCATCCGCGGAATCACAAAGCAACCGCTTCGAGCCTCAGCTTGCTCTGGACGGTGGACCGGACGGGCTGAATGCCATCCACCGCCTGATCCGGCAAATGTCATCCAGGGAAGATAAACCTGAGTGGCTTTTGCTGGAGTTCGGTACCGGCCAGGCCCCGGCGGTCAAATCCATCCTCGATAAGACCTTTCCCGGAAGCCAAACTGAGATCCTCCGCGATTTCATCCCTCTTGATCGCATCTCGGTGACCAAACTGTAGAAATCCGTTCGTGGTGAGCTTGTCGAACCATGAACGGAATCCCCAATGATTTGACCCCCACTCTGTTCTGATGCTAAATTAGGCCCGCCGTTGAGCAATCGTTCAATAATTACCGAGGAGTGGCACCTTGGATATCATTGTTCTCATAAAACAGATCCCAGACCCCGAAATTCCCCCAGCCAGCTTTAAGATCGATGCCCCATCCAACAAGATGGCCCCGCCCGCCGGCGTCGCCCCTGTCATAGATCCCTATTCCGAGCACGCCCTCGAAGCGGCGCTCAAGCTCAAGGATGCGAATCCTGGCAGCACCATTAAGGTTTTGAGCCTCGGTACCAATTTGAACAAAGAACTTCTGAAAAAAGCCCTGGCGCTCGGCGCCGATGAACTTATCCTGATCGATGATCCTTCCTACGCCGACCTCGATGCATCGGGAACGGCTGTCGTTCTAGAGTCAGCAGTTAAAAAGATCGGAAGATTCGATGTCGTCCTCGCCGGCCGCGCCGCAGCGGACTGGGATGCCGGGCAGACCGGCTTGCTGCTAGCAGGAAGTTTGAAGACCCAGACCGTGTCTCACGCGAGGAAAGTGGAACTTTCTGGCGGAAAACTTCGCGTCGAACGCGTTGTTTCCGATGGTTATGAGGTCGTCGAATCAACGATTCCGGCGGTTATCACTGTTTCCTCGGAGATCGGCAAGCTTCGATTGCCCAACATCAAGGGCGTGCTGGCGGCCAAAAAGAAGGAACCGGTTTACTTGAAAGCCGCTGATCTCGGCGCCGCCCCCGAGCGAAGGGTAAAGTTGGTCAAGCTCTACCAGCCTCAGCGAGAAGCCCGGTGCGAAATGATCTCCGGCGTCACCCCCGAGGAGCAGGGCGTCAATCTGGCGCTTAAACTCCGCGAATTGAAACTGATATAAAACAATCCGTCCTTCCTCCCCCTTGTGAGAGAGGAACAAGAAAATGAGGGTAACCTATGAATATATTGATCATCGCCGAGGTAAATGATGGCGTGCTTTCTCCTGCCTCCGCCGAACTTTTTACCGCCGCCAGGGCAATCTCGGCCGATGCAGATATTAATGCCGTCGCCCTTGGCAGCGGAATCGGATCATCTGTTGCCATACTATCTAGTCTAAGTGTATCCAGGGTCTTCACCGCCGAAGCTCAGAATTTGACTTCGGCCCTGGCTGCCTCTTTCATCCAAAAGGCAGTCGCCGAATCCGGACCGGGAGTGATCTTAATGACAGAGAACGATCTGGGCGCCGATCTCGCGCCACAGCTCGCGGTCAGGCTGAATACGGCTGCCGTCACCGGGATAGTCGCCGTTCGGGTCGAGAATGACCAAGCCGTCTTCACCCGCCCGGTCTATGGCGGTAATGCCCTGGCTGATTTCACTATCGAGTCCGAACCCCAAATAGTTTCCATTCGTCCCAAGGCATTTGCCCCGGCTGCGGAGGTTGGGAACCATACCGCCGAGGTCTTCGAACTCGCCGCAGAGCCTCCGGCCGGCGTCCGGGTACTGGAGCGCGTCGCCGTTCAGCAGCAGGGTCCTAAGATCGAGGAAGCCAAGATAGTAGTTGGTGGCGGGCGTGGACTGGGCGGGCCGGAAGGTTTCGCCCAGCTCAAGCAATTGGCCGACCTTATCGGAGGAGTTGTCGGCGCTTCCCGTCCTCCATGCGACCAGGGTTGGTGGCCGGAGTCAGGCCAGATTGGCATCACCGGCAAAATCATTTCACCAGACTTGTACATCGCCGTCGGCATCTCCGGTTCCAGCCAGCACGTCTCGGGAGTTTCCGGCAGCAAGACAATAGTAGCGATCAACAAAGACACCGAAGCCAATATCTTCAAAGTGGCCACTTATGGTGTTACCGGCGATTGGAAAAAAGTGATTCCGTCTTTTACCGCCAAAATCAAAGAACTGACAGGCCGTTGATTCTGGACAACCAGTAAGTATTATTCCCTTTTAATCCTTTTTAATTAATTTTTGTTAGCTAGTTGACCGGTACTAGTACCTTGTGTTAAGATTGCCGCAAGTAAATATCTATCTCCGAGTCTTTTAACCTAAATCCCCAGGGGTCATGGTCAAGAGACCGGCGGGCGGGTCACCGCCCCAAGGGTAGCGTTGGAAACGGCGCCGCCTCCCGCGATTTGGAAAGGAGAGAAAGCTATGACCGGGTTCTCGGTTGGCCGTGCACCTCCTTAAACAAGAGGTGTTTTCTTTTTTGGAAGATAAAGTAATATTTAAGGTGAGAATTTTGAAAAATAGAAAACGGTTGCCAATTGTTGGAGTCCTGCTTTCGGCGCTTTTGATAGCCGCCTCTATTGCAGGATGTTCCAACACCCCCGGTACCACAACCACCCCTCCCGCCACCACCGACCAAGGCGTCGGCGTTCTAAAACCGGAGACCCACCTCAAGGTAGCTACCACCAGCTCACTGTACGATACCGGCCTTTGGGCGTTGCTGGAACCCATGTTTGAAAAGCAGAACAACTGCCAGGTGGACATCCTCTACGCTAACACCGGGCTGGCGATGACCTACGGGCAGCGCGGCGACGTGGACGTGATCGCTGTCCACGACAAAACCAAGGAGTTGCAGTTCATCACCGATGGCTACGGCACCCAGCGTTACGTTTTCGCCTACAACTACTTCGTGATCGTCGGACCGGCTAACGACCCGCTCGGCTTGAAAGGTTTGTCTCCTGAAGAAGCCTTCAAAAAACTTGCCGCGTCCAAAACTACCCCCTTTGTCTCCCGCGGTGATACATCCGGGACCTACTCCAAGGAACTCGCCATCTGGAAGGCGGCAGGCCTGGATTATCAGACGGTCCGCAACTCCGGCTCGTGGTATGTGGAAGCAGGGCAGGGAATGGGTCCCACCCTGGCAATAGCCGGGCAAAAGCAGGCTTACACCCTTTCCGATATTGGCACTTTCCTGGCCTATAAAGCTCAGACCGGACTTGTATCCCTGGTTGATACCGGATCGATCTTGCTCAACGTTTATTCTGTAATTCCGATCAACCCCGCCAAAGTCAACATCAACAACTCCCAGGCTGAATTGGCTTCAAAATTCGCTCAATGGATGGTCTCCCCAGACATCCAGAAGATCATCGGCGAATACGGAGTCAAAGACTACAGCCGTTCGCTGTTCACTCCTTGCGCCGGTAACGAACCAACGGCTTAGTAAGGATTCATGGAAATCTGGCAAGGACTGCAACGGGCCATCGAGCTGATCTTTTCGCTCGATCCCGAGGTACTCGAGATCACGCGGCGGTCGCTGACCATCTCAGCGACCGCCAGCGTTATTGCCGCTTTTGTATCTTTACCCCTCGGATCGGTAATTTTCCACAATACCTTTCCGGGCAAAGGTTTCCTGATCAGCGTCATCAACACCTTGTTCAGTTTACCCACGGTGCTGGTCGGCTTGTTTGTTTTCCTTCTATTTTCCCGCGCCGGACCTCTCGGGCAATTTGGCATTCTTTTCACCCCGACGGTCATGGTAATAGGCCAAATCCTGCTTGTCACCCCACTCATGCTGGGATTGGTGATTTCTGCCCTTTCAGGAGTTGACCGCCAGGCTAAAGAAACCGCTGTTGCATTGGGTGCCAACCGGTGGCAGATGGGCACGCTCATCATCAAGGAGGCCCGGTATGCCATCTTCACTGCCTTCATCCTGGGGTTCGGCCGGGCTATTTCTGAGGTCGGCCTGGCGCTCATGGTGGGCGGCAACATCCGCGGCTTCACGCGGGTCCTGACCACCACCATTTCATTGGAAACCAGTAAGGGAGACATTGAATTATCAATGGCGCTTGGCATTATCCTGCTCGCGATTGCACTGGTGATCAATCTGGCACTCTCCTGGCTGCAACAACGCAGTTCGTTGATCAGATCCAGGATGGTTGAATAGCATGCCTGTATTAGAAGCCAACGGGCTCATCAAGCGTTACGGGCAGACAGATATTATCAAGGGCATCTCCTTATCAGTGGAAGCAGGTGAGACCATAGCCTTCATCGGACCCAGCGGTGCCGGAAAAAGCACCCTGTTGCGGCTCCTCGACCTGCTCGAACTTCCTTCAGGCGGTACCATTGCCCTGCAAGGGACTCGGGTGGGTAGGAAAAATTCGGAGCGCCTGGAATTCCGCCGGCGGATGTCCTTTGTCCATCAGAAACCCCTCGTTTTTTCGTCCAGTGTTTTCGACAACGTCGCTCAGCCGCTGAAATGGAGAGGCTTCAAAAAAGAGGATCTGCACGAGCGGGTCGGAAAAGCGCTTGCTTTAGTCGGGATGGAACACTACTCTAGCCGGGCGGCCAAAACTCTCTCCGGAGGTGAGACACAGCGCATCGCCATCGCCCGATCCCTGGTAACTGACCCTGAAATCTTGTTTCTGGACGAACCGACCGCTAATCTCGATCCCCCGTCAACCGCCCGGGTCGAGGAACTCATCACTAAGATAATTAAAACCCAGAATTTGACTGTGGTCATGGCTACCCACGACTTGGCCCAGGGGCAGCGTCTTGCCGGCCGGATCGGGGTGCTAATGAACGGGGAATTGATGCAGCTGGCAAAAAGCGACGAGATCTTCCTTGCTCCCGCCTGTCGTGCCGTGGCTGAGTTCATCGGGATCGAAAATATATTTTCGGGAACCGTTATCGGAAATCTTGAAGGAATGGTCAATGTGGATGTATCGGGGCAGGTCTTCCAGACATTGGGAGATTTTGCCATCGGGGATAAGGTAAACCTTTTTGTTCGTCCGGAAGATGTAACCGTCAGCCTCGCCGCTGGATCGACCAGCGCCCGCAACTGCCTGCGTGGGACGATCTCCCGGTTATCGCTGATCAATCCCCTGGTCCGCCTGGAGATCGATTGCGGTTTCAAGCTCATGGCAGTTATCACCCGCGCCTCATCAGAGGAAATGGGTTTGTCGCTTGGCTCGAATGTTTACGCCTGTCTCAAAGCCACGGCCATTCATGCCGTCAGAGCTTGAAGTCGGGTTCGATGGGATAGCGTAAAAATGAGAGAGGGGCTTTCGCCCCTCTCTCGGTTTCACCTTGAAATTTTGAAAATTCGGATTTGTTTCGTATTTCAATATTCGGATTTCGTTTTTGGGGTTAATGGGCTGCCTGCGCCGCAGCGACTTCCGCCGCTCGTTCCGCCACCAGCTTCTGCGTCAAATGTGACGGCACTTGCTGGTAGTGGTCGAATTTCATGGTGAAATGCCCCCTGCCGTGGGTCAGGCTCTTCAGGTCAATCGCGTAGCGCTGGACTTCGGCCAGCGGCGCCATGGCGTCGATAAGCGTCTTCTCGCCCTCGGGATTCAGCCCCTGGACCTGGGCGCGTTTCGTGTTGAGATCACCGATGATGTCGCCGACGACGTTCGACGGCACCGTGATGCGCATCGTTACCATCGGTTCTAGCAGTACCGGTCCCGAGGCCTCCATACCCTTTTTGAGGGCGCCAGCGCCGGCAATTTTGAAACAGATTTCGGATGAGTCAACGGGGTGGAAACTACCGTCGCATAAAGTGGCTCTGAGGTCGACAATCGGGAAGCCCAGCGACCCGCCCTCCTGGACCGCTTCCTTGATCCCTTTTTCCACTGCGGGAATATAGTTGCGCGGTACCGCGCCGCCGACCACTTTGTCGACGAATTCAACGCCGGAACCGACGGGCAAAGCCTCTACCTCGAGCACTACGTGGCCGAACTGACCGTGGCCACCGGTCTGCTTCTTGTGGCGGTATTCGGCGCGCGCCGAACCGGTGATCGTCTCTTTATAGGGTACTCTAGGCGGCTTGAGTTCGACGGCGACGCCGTACTTGCGCGCCATTTTCTCCGCCGTGACATCGAGTTGCGTATCGCCCAGGCCGACCAGGATCGTCTCCGAGGTGTCGGAATCTCGGTGGCTCTGGATCGTCGGGTCTTCCTCAAGGATCTTGGCGATAGCCTGCCCCAGTTTGTCGACGTCCGCCTTGGACTTGGGGTGCGCGGCTACCGAGTATGTCGGGGTCGGGAAAGCGGTGGGAGCAATGACCACCGGGGAATCCGGCATAGCCAGCGTGTCGTTGGTGAAAGTGATGGCGCATTTGGCCACGGCGCCTAAATCTCCCGCTCCCAGCTGGGTCGCCGGTTCCTGGTTTTTGCCGCGCATGACATACAACTGGCCGATCCGTTCATCGGCTTTTCTGGTGGCGTTCCAAACGTGCGAGTTGCTCGTCATAGTGCCGCGGAACACGCGGAAGAAGGTCAGCTTGCCCACATACGGGTCGGCGGTGGTCTTGAAAACGAGCGCCGCCAAAGGACCGGATTCCGAGGATTTTAATGTTCCGCCGTCAACCAGGGCGACTTCGCGGTTTTCGGGCGACGGCAGGAAGTTGACGATGAAATCGAGCAGTTGGTCGATGCCGGTATTGGTGAGCGAAGACGCTGCAAGAATTGGCACGATTTCGCCGGCGGCAACGGCTTTTTTAAGTCCGTCGACCACTTCGTCCGGGGTAAGTTCCTGGCCGTTTAAGAATTCTTCTATCAGAGTGTCATCCTGTTCGGCGATAGCCTCTACCAGTTTACCCCGGTAATCGGCAGCGCCGGCTTCCATACCCGAAGGAATGGGGCCTTCAGTGGCGGGATGAGCCCCGGTGTAAGCTTTCATATTTATCAGATCGACGATACCCTTGAAATCCTTAAATGAGCCTATCGGGATGTTTACCGGTAGGCATTTGTGACCGAATTTGGTCTGGATGGCAGCCACGATGTTATCGAAATTGACGTTTTCGCGGTCCATTTTGTTGATGAGGAAGCAGCGGGGCAACTTGGCTCCCTCGGCCAAATCCCAGGCGGCCTCGGTGCCGACTTCGACGCCGGAGGATGCCGCCACCGGAATGATCACCGACTCTGCGACCTTAATCGCCGCTTTGGCTTCACCGCCGAAGTCGGCATAACCCGGCGCGTCCAGCAGGTTGATCTTGGTTTTTTGCCATATAAAAGGCAGAAGCGAAAGACTTATACTTATCTTTCGCTTCACTCCCTCAGGATCGAAATCGGACGCTGTTGTCCCGTCATCGACTTTCCCCATTCGGCTGATTGCCCCGGCGCTATAGAGCGCTGCTTCGGCCAGGGTGGTTTTTCCGGCGCCGCTGTGAGACAGCAGCGCCACATTTCGGATGCCGGCTATGCCATAGTTCTCCATGCAACACCTGCCCTGTATTTAATCATTAGCGGCTATTATAACCACGCACTGACGTTAGGGCAAATTACCGGGTACCCGTCTGAACGTCAGACGGCCTGAAAGACAGCCTGGTTTTAGTTGAACAGCCCCAGGAGCAGCGGCGTGATGAAGGCTTCGACCAGCGCCGCGGGTATGAGCAGGATTATCGCCAGCCCAAGCCATAACAGGCATTTTCTGAGCACCAGACCGGCTTCAGACCTTCGCTGGGGGGCGAAAAGGGCGTTTAGCACGTTGAAGCCGAAACATATCGCCGCCGCCTGAGCCAGCAGGTAGGCGGGAATTTCGATGATACCGTGGGGCAGTATTCCGGCAGCGAGAAACGCCGGGGAATGGTCCTGGAGGGTGAGCCTGGCGACGACGGTTATCAGGGCGCCGTTCGTGAGGAGTGAAACAACAGGCAGAATAAGGAAAATTGGACTGAAGATAAAGCTGGCACCGACCGCCAGCGTATTATTCAAAAGTAGCAAAATAAATAGACCGAGCCCCTGGGCGGAGGCGGCGCTGCCGGCAATGTCCTTGAAAGTCTGCTCGATCGAATCGGCAGCGCTGTCTGGTAGCAACAGGCCGATGACCAACCCGACGCAGAAGATCGCGGCGGCAATAAGTACCCAACGCTTAAAATTCATGCGTAATCACTTGGGAAGACACACGGTTCGTTGGTCGGATCGTTCAGGAATAAGATTAATTTTTGTACCGGAGACTACCGCAAAACCAGGGCGGCAGCCACCAGGACGACGACGACCAGGCTGCCGATAACGGCGAAACGCCTCAACTCGGCACCGAGGTTGCTGACCCGGGAAATGCCCCGGCCCTCGCTCGGAGAAGCGGCAGGCTGGGTGGCACCCGATGGACGCGCCGCTGTTGCTGATTTTATCGCAACAATCGGGTGCATATCGCTGGTAGGGGTTAATTCAGCTTCGATCTCAGCTTCGGTTTGAACCGGTTGGACGACAACCTGCCGCCGGGCGCTCTTCTTTTTTTTGCCGGGTCTATAAGAATATTTATCGGGCATCTTTCAATCCTGTTCTGATTTTCGCGTGTAGGATTTGGATTAATTTTATCGTGAAACTGTTCTTCAGATTTCGGATTCTACTTCTTGGCTCTGGGATGCGCGCTGTCGTAAGCCCGTCGGATGTGGTCCGAGGTCAGATGAGTGTAGATTTGTGTCGTCGAAATATTGGCGTGACCCAGCAGTTCCTGGACTGACCTTAGGTCGGCGCCGCCGTTAAGCATGTGGGTTGCAAAGCTGTGGCGCAAGGTGTGGGGCGTTACCTCGTCGGCTAAGCCCGCCGCTTTGGCGTACTCCTTGAGTATCTGCCACAAGCCCTGCCGTGTCAGGCGCTCGCCCCGGCGGTTAAGGAATAACGCCTTTTCTGAATCGTCGCGCTGCAACCGGTGGCGCACTTCATTGATATATTCGCCGGTCGCCCTTGCCGCCTGGGGATAGATCGGCACTATTCGTTCTTTCTGACCTTTGCCGAAACACCGCACCTGGCCTTCGTCGCAATCGACGTCTTCGACATTAAGGTTGATCAGTTCAGACACGCGCATACCGCTGGCGTAGAGGAGTTCCAGCATCGCCCGGTCTCGCTTAGCCTCGGGTGCTGATAGCTTGACCGGCTGTTCGAGTAGCAGTTTTACCTGGCCCACGGAAATCGCTCCGGGGAGGGGTTTTCCTACCTTGGGCGATTCGATGTTGTCCGTCGGGTTCTGGCGGACTCTCTTTTCCTCGATCATGAAGCCGAAGAAACTCTTGGCCGCCGCCAATTTCCTTACGACGGTGGTGACGGCGTATTTCCTATCCTTGAGATCCAACAGGTAGGACAACATGTCTTGCCGGTTGAAATTGTCCCACAGGTTCTGGGCGCCGCGGTGGGAGAAACAGTGGCCCGCAAAGTCGGCAAGCTGGCAGAGGTCATTATGGTAGGCTTCTTTGGTGTTCCCGGAAAAGCCCTTTTCGACCATCAGGTAGTTCAGAAAATTCTCGATGTCAGTTTTCAACCCGGCACCTCGCAACCGCGATTATTGTTATGTATTCTAACATAACTAGAGAAATGGTCAAAGGGTTCACCAGGTAGCTTTTTGAATAAAAATAACCGTCTTTCGACGGTTTCACCTGTTTTGAGATTTGAATTTATTTAGTGCTTGGATGTTTAGGAGGAATTTCCGTCAGCTAAAGGCTTACCGCCGGTATTTCCTCCGAATCCAGTACTCGGTGAATATCTTTCAAGTTGCCCGTCATACCTTCTAGCGCCAGCTTGTCCATCTCGAGCTGAACCGGCACCGGGTATTCGCCGGTAAAGCACGCCAGGCAGAATTTGTTCTTGGGTGCACCCACGGCGCGGATCAGGCCGTCGACCGAAAGGTAACCCAGTGAATCGGCGCCGAT
Organism: Dehalogenimonas etheniformans; assembly: GCF_014672715.2. Taxonomy (NCBI): domain Bacteria; kingdom Bacillati; phylum Chloroflexota; class Dehalococcoidia; order Dehalococcoidales; family Dehalococcoidaceae; genus Dehalogenimonas; species Dehalogenimonas etheniformans. The sequence goes on from NZ_CP058566.2 coordinate 1,313,510, forward strand.
GTAATCTTTGATCTGAGGTATGTTCATGCGTGCGGCGATGAGTTCCCGGCGAGTGGCCATGTCCACGCCGAAGAAGCAGGGGTGCCGGATCGGCGGGGCGCAAACACGCATGTGGACCTCTTTGGCCCCTGCCCGCTTCAGCAGCTTGATGACCTGCGGTGTTGTCGTGCCGCGGACGATGGAATCATCTACCAGGACCACCCGTTTGCCGGAAAGGACTGACTGCAGCGGGTTGAACTTCAGTTTGACCCCCAGGTCGCGGATGCGCTGGGTTGGCTCGATGAAGGTGCGTCCCATATAACGGTTCTTGATCAAGCCCTCGGCAGGCGGGATGCCGCTTGCCAAAGCATAGCCGGCACCCGCGGCGGTAGCTGAATCGGGGACGCCTACAACAATATCGGCATCGACGGGATGTTCTTTGGCCAGTTCGGCGCCCATAGCCTGCCGGGCTGAATAAAGCAGCCGGTCGTTCATGATGCTGTCAGGGCGCGCAAAATAGATATATTCGAAAATGCATAGAGCCCGCTTGCCGGAGTCTTCCTTGTAACTTTCGATGCCGTTAGGATCGATGCGGATGATTTCCCCCGGTTCGACCTCTCGGACTAGTTCGGCCCCGATGTGTCCCAGGGCGCAGGTCTCGGAGGCGATGACCGAACCTCCGGTGCTTAGAGCACCCAGACACAACGGCCGGACGCCCAGCGGGTCCCTGAAGGCATAGAGCGTTTCCTTGGTCAGCATGGTGATTGAATAGGCGCCCTGCAGCCGTCCCATGGCGTAGCGGATGCGCTCTATCATGTCGATATATGGCGCAGAGATGATGAGATTGGCGATAACCTCGGAATCGGTGCTGGATTTGAAGATGTAGCCGAGTTCGTCGAGTTCGCGCCTGAGTTCGGCGGCGTTAGTAATATTGCCGTTGTGCGCCAGGGCGATCTGGAATTCGCCCTCTCCGGCGATGATCGGCTGGGCATTGCAGGAAATGCTGGAACCGGAAGTCGAATACCTGTTGTGGCCGATAGCCATGTGGCCGGTGAGCTGGTTCAGGACCGGTTCGGAAAAGACCTGGGACACCAGCCCCATGCGGGCATAATTGCGAATGGTGTAGCCGTCAGCCGTGGCGATGCCTGAAGATTCCTGGCCGCGGTGCTGTAATGCAAAGAGAGCGAAGAATGAAATTCGGGAGACTTCTTCACCGGGGGCGTATATACCGAAAACGCCGCATTCTTCGCGCGGCGACTCCGTCAGTGGGGTTATTAGCCCTGTCACTTGATTAATTATACTCGGAGGGGCCTATCCGGTCAATCTCAACATCCCGATTATGTCTTTCTGAGCGTAGCGAAGAATCTCAATGTCACGTCATAACAATCGTCCCCAAATTGTCTTTACGAGCCTTACCGATCGTCCTTCATCTTTGTAAGTTTATTATTCTCTGCAACTGAAAGGTGACGCTTGAGAGCTATTTAAAAAAATATTCCGCCAAAAACGACACCAAACGCTTGACACCGTTTAGGAACCCCTGTGCTATAATATCCGGCGTGAATATTAGCACATGTGTAAGCCAGAGCCAAGATCGAAAGGGGAAACCCAAGACAAGCGCCAGTAACCGCCACCTGGTTGAGACTGTGCTGTGTCCGGTTTATACGCGTGACGAACGATGTCTTACCAGGTCTGCGGGGGAATTGTTTTACAGGTCCCGCTTTTGTTTTATTTGATTTTGAACGTATTGTTTTGGATAAAAAATGTTTTTTCGCCGAAAAATTCAAATACAAATCAAACTGCCTAAGGCAGTTTGCCCTACGCGCGGGCGAAGGCAATGGGGCGGACGTTCACCCGTAGGGGTGACCCACGGGGTCGCCCGCCATGTCTCGCAACCCGCAATACGATACCTGGAACGCAAAGCGCGCGACGCAAATTGGGTCGCCTGCCGTGTCCATTACCCAGGCGATTGTTCTTTCAACTGTCCCTGTCGAAACAATTGGTGGAAGCGTGATTTTTACGATGCAGAAAGGGAATTGTTTCAACAGCCCGCTAGTCGTTTGGGCCGAAAATAAACGCAAAATCCGAGTCGTATCCGGAAATATTTATCAAAAGTGAAAATTCAATAAAACAATTCCACCCTCCCCAGGATGGGGATGCTGATCTAGTTATGGAGCTTGAGCTTTTGGAGCCCGTTTGGGATCTGGAATTTGGTTTGTATTTGCCATAAATCCGTACGTTCCTCTATAATACAACCCTTGTGGAGAAAGCGGCGTGCTGAGTTTTAATGTTGCCCAACTCGAAAAGGGGCCGATCGGCTCCACTCGTGATTACCAGATCGATGACCCTCTCACCGTGGATGGACAGGGTATCAACGTTAAGGGTTCGGTCAAATTCACCCGGACCAATCGCTCGGTGCTTGTTGGGGCTAATTTGAAGACCGCCCTGCCTCTGGAGTGCTGCCGTTGTCTCAACGAATACGAGTGCCCCCTTGAGGTCCATTTCGAGGAAGAGTTTTTCCCCACACTCGATGTGGTCAGCGGCTTGCCGTTGGACGTTGAAGATGCCGAGGAAAGCTTTATTATTGATGAGCATCACGTGTTGGACCTCACCGAGGCCATCCGCCAATACGTCATTTTGGCCCAACCGATGAAGCCCCTTTGCCGGGTCGATTGCCCGGGTATCCAAACAAAAGAGTAAAATAGACAGTAAGTATAGACGGAGAACCAGAAATGCCTTTACCCAAACGGAAAACTACCAAAGCGCGCCAGGGCGATCGCCGCAGTCACCTTCACTTGGTGGCCCAGGAACTGATCGAGTGCCCGCAGTGTCACCAGCCTAAACTGCCCCACGTCGCTTGCCCTTCCTGCGGTACCTATGATGGGCGCGCTGTGCTGGACGTTGAAACCAAGGTAAAAAAGAAAGCCGAGAAGGCCGCCAAAGCCGAAAAAACGGCCAAGGGCGAAACCGCCAAGACCGAAGTAAAAGCCGTTAAACCCGAGAAGGTCAAGAAGGAAAAACCGGCTAAGGCGGAAAAGCCTGAAAAAGAGAAGAAAGCTAAAACTGAAATAGCCGAGAAATCCACTAAGGCGGAAAAAGCCGCCGAGGCCGCCGAAAAACCGGCTAAAGTGAAGAAGGAAAAGAAGAAAGAGGCTTAGCTCTAAGGAGCCATACCTCCGGCCGTTCCATCGGCCGCAAACGGACGAGGGGGAAAAGTGGATAAACCCAGGCTGGCTTTCGTCTTCCCCGGCCAGGGCGCCCAGGCGCCCGGCATGGGTCAGGATGTCTACGAAGAATATGATGCGGCTAAAGCGGTGTTCAAAGCCGCCGATGAGCGCCTCGGCTTTTCCATTTCCGAACTTTGTTTCGAAGGCCCGGAAGATAAACTCAAAGAGACCGCCATCGCCCAGCCTGCCATTGTCACCACCAGCTTGGCCTATTTGGCTGCCCTTCGCGATATGGAAGTGTTGCCCGAGCCGGAATTTGTCGCCGGCCACTCGCTGGGCGAATATACCGCTCTTGCCGCCGCCGGCGTCCTTGATGTCGCCGATACCGTTCAACTGGCAGCCCTCAGGGGCCGGATGATGCATCTGGCAGCCATTCAGTCGCCCGGTTCGATGGCTGCGGTTCTCGGCATGGACGAAGCCACATTGAAACAAGTCGCAAGCGAAGCCGGTGTTTACATAGCCAATTACAACTCACCCGGCCAGGTCGTTATTTCGGGTGATAAAGACAAGATGGCGGCTGCCAGCGACGCGCTCATTGCCAAAGGCGCTAAGGTAGTCCCGCTCGCCGTGTCCGGCGCTTTCCATACTCCTCTGATGGTCCCGGCTGCCGATGGATTAGCCAAGGTCATTGAACGCCTGCAATTTAAAGACGCCGCGATTCCGATTATCGCTAATACCACCGGTGAACCGATCACCTCTGCCGACGACATCAAGGCCGAACTGTTAAAACAGTTGACCACCAGCGTCTACTGGCAAAAATCGATTGAATTCATGATTCAAGCGGGAATAACCACCTTCATCGAGATAGGCCCGGGTAAAGTTCTTTCGGGTCTTATCCGGCGTATCAACCGCGACGTAAAAACAATCAACATTTCCGAAGCCCAATCGATAAAAAATCTGCAGGCTACCACTTGGACCTGAAAAGGCTCGAAGGCAAGGTTGCTGTAATCACCGGAGCGGGGCGGGGCATCGGTGCCGCCATTGCCCGGCGCTTCGCGGATGAAGGAGCCTCGGTCGTCCTTAACAGTCTCTCGGATAGCGCCATGAAGGTTGCAGAAGAGATCAACAGCGCTGGCGGCAAGGCTGTTTTCGTACAAGGGGATGTTTCCAAGCCTGGCGATGTGAATAAAGTCATCGACGGCGCGGCCGCCAATTTTGGACGTCTGGATATCCTGGTCAACAATGCCGGCATCACCCGGGACAACCTCCTGATGCGCATGAGCGAAGACGACTGGGACGCGGTGATGGATACCAATCTGAAGAGCGTCTACTTATGTACCAGGGCGGTAATACGCCCCATGCTTAAAAGCAAGAGCGGTGGAAGAATTATAAACCTATCGAGCGTCATCGGTCTTTCGGGCAACGCCGGACAGGCCAACTATGCCGCTTCAAAGGCTGGCATTATAGGTTTCACCAAATCTCTTGCCAAAGAACTGGCTTCGCGACTGATAACTGTCAATGCCATCGCGCCCGGATTCATCGTGACCGATATGACCTCGGTTATGAGCCAGGAAGCCAAAGACGCTTTAATCAAGCGAATCCCGTTGGGTACGCTGGGATCTGCTGAAGATGTGGCGTCTGCGGCCGCCTTTCTGGCTTCGGACGAGGCAATGTATATTACCGGGCAAACCCTGACCGTAGACGGCGGTATGACCCTCTAGCCACCCAATATGACCAAACGACACGAGGCTCGTACACTGGCACTTAAGGTTCTATTCGAATCCGATGTCGCCCATCATGATCCGTCTGTCGTGCTCGAACGTCAACTGGCTTCGAGTGAGCTTGAAGCGGAGAACCAGGTTTTCACCCGAACCCTTGTTGAGGGTACCGAAGCTAATAAATTAGAGGCGGACGGCATCATCGGTCGGTTGGCGCCATCATACCCCGTTGCGCAGCTCGCCCCAATCGACAGGAACATCCTGCGGCTTGCAATCTACGAGCTTTTACACGATAATACTGTCCCAGTCCGGGTAGCCATAAATGAAGCGGTGGAACTGGCAAAGGACTTTGGCTCAGACAGTTCCGCCAAGTTTATTAACGGCGTGTTGAGTTCAGTGGCGACACTGGTTCAACGCCATTAAATCAGGAGGTTTGTGTGGCCACAGTTTTCGAACGGGTTAAAAAGATCGCTGTTGAGCAGCTGAGCGTTGAGGACAAGGACGTCACCCTGGAATCCAAGTTCACCGACGATCTCGGCGCCGATTCCCTGGATCTCGTCGAGCTCATCATGGCTCTTGAAGAAGAATTCTCTACACCTGAAGCCAAGATCGAGATCCCGGACGAGGAAGCCGAGAAGCTGTTGACCGTCAAGGACGTCGTTGAATACGTCAAGGCAAAAGGCATAAAGGACGCCTAGTCCTTTTTTTTAAACCCTTTTCGCTGGTCGGCCGTTCATTCAAAGTTGAGGGCTAACGCAGAATCCCTGCGTAGGCGAGGCTTTTACCGTTCGGGAGCCATTCCTCGTCCGCGTAAACCACCAAGTTTGCCGCGCCCGTTGAACGTATATTGGAAACGGCTATTCTTGGCTGACGATGTGCCGCTGGCGTATACGAATATCTCGCCGCGCGCCCCATCCTCAAACTCCATGATGAATTCGCCCAGCGTTTTGAGTTCCTTACTGGTGGAAAAATCGCCCCACCATTTCCCGGGCGTAAAACGCGTGCCCCTGGTCATCATCATTTGATAGCGGGCGTCCGCCACCGGCTTATCAATGTCCTTAGCGAATAGCTTTGCGACGCCGCCTTTGTAGCTTACTGTCATTCAACAGACCGCTAAATTGTTCCGGTGGATGACCTCATCCCCGAAGTTGTGCCCCAATATCGAGGCAATAGCATCGGTGTGAGCGCCTTTTATGCGGCCAACGTCCATGGAATCGTAATTGGTGATGCCATAGCCGATTTGCCTGCCGTCCTCGTCAAGCAGGCGAACAATGTCGCCGCGCTTGAATGCGCCGTCGACCGATTTCACCCCGGCCGGCAGCAGGCTGGAGCATTTAGCCACCGCCCTAGCCGCCCCGGTGTCGATAACGATCTTGCCCCGGGCGGATAACCCCGACACAAGCCACCGGTGCCTCGCGTCTGGACGCGCATGGGGCAGAAAATGGGTCCCCAAGCTTTCGCCGATCGACACCCGCTGGATAACATCCTGTGCGTGTCCGGAAGTGATAACCACTCGGACTCCCGACGCTGTGGCTAACTTGGCAGCCTCAATCTTAGTGATCATACCGCCGGTACCCACGTTGCTGCCCGCGCCACCGGCCAAAGCCTCAACCTCGTCAGTAACCCGTTCGACCACCGGAATCAGTGTGGCGTTAGGATCGTCTTTCGGGTTGGCGGTATATAGACCGTCGATATCAGAGAGAATGAGCAGCAGATCGGCGTCAATGAGATTGGCCACCATTGCCGAGAGGTTGTCATTGTCGCCGAACTTGGCTTCCTGGATCTCATCCACAGCTACCACATCGTTCTCGTTGACGATGGTGATGACGCCAAGTTCGATCAGGGCTAAAAGGGTATTTCGAGTGTTAAGATATCCCGAGCGGTCGTTCAGGTCTGCTTTGGTTAAGAGCGCCTGGGCTACGGTCAGGTTGTATTTGGCAAACAGGCCGTCGTAGACGTTCATCAGTCGGCTCTGCCCTACTGACGCCAGCACCTGCTTGAAAGGGATGTCTTTGCGCTTCTTGTAAAGCCCGAGCTTCTCCTTGCCTGCGGCGATGGCTCCCGAACTGACAACAACGATCTCCCCACCCTGTTTCGCCAGGTTTGCCATCTGGGCGATAAGTCCGGACATCACGTCCCGGTCAAGTTTCCCCGACCCGCCGGTGAGGAGATTGGTGCCCAGCTTGACCACTATCCGTTTGTAGCAAAGTTCACATGTCATATGAATGGCTCGCATTATAGCAACGGGTCGACTCGTGGACAACAACCCATACCCGGTGTACAATTCGGAACAGGGCTAGAATGTGTATCTAGCCCTTGTTGCGTTTGGAGAAACAAGTTGACTGACGTTCGCGGGCTCTTCCCCCTCCTGTTGGATGAACCTCAATATAAAGACTGGCTGTCGGCGGTTAAAAAAGCCGCTCCAACCGCCTCCCGGCTGTCAGTCATCGAGGCGGCGCGGCCATACCTGATCGCCAGCCTGTTTCAAGCGACCAGCCGCCCAATCCTGGTGGTCACCTCCCAGGCTGAAAAGGCGCGGGATTTAACTGAGCAACTGGCCCTGTGGCTCGGTGACTCCGAGGTCCAGCTGTTCCCTCAGCAGGAACTCCTGCCCTATCAGCGGGCCGCGGTGGACCGCGCCAACGAATTGGACAGCATCACCGTGCTTTCAAACCTGGCTGGTCTGCCCCACAAACAACCCTTCGTCACCGTGGTCTCAGCAGACGCCCTGGCCAGAACGCTGCCGAGTCCCGAGATATTTAAGGACGGCTGGCTGCACCTCACGCCCGGTTCCGAGTACCCGCCTCTTGAGCTGATCGCGGCTCTCGACAAGCTCGGCTACAGGGCAGAACACCTCGTGGAAGTGCCGGGCTCATACTCCCGCCGCGGCGGCATACTGGACATTTTCCCCTCCACGGAGAACTCCCCGGTCCGGCTGGAATACTTCGGCGACACCGTCGAGAGCATCCGCATGTTCGACACGGGTACGCAGCGTTCGTCGAAGAGGCTCGACTCCGTCACCATCGGCCCGGCGACACTTCTCCTGAACCTGGACCAGATGCCGGCCGTGAATCTCGCGGGCACCTCCGAGGAAATGCGACCGGTTCTGGCCGAGGAACTGGAACAACTGAAACGAGGCAGCCGGCCGGAAACTGCCTCGTTCTGGGCGCCCTATCTCAACCGTTCGACGCTCGTGGACTACATCAGCGATAACACGATCATCATCGTCGATGAGCCGGACTCGGTCGAACAGGCAGCCCAGTTCTTCCACGACGAGGCGGAATGCCTGCGCGCCGAAAAGACCGCCGCCGAAGAACTGCCGCGTGATTACCCTCAACCTTATGTCGAGTGGACAACGCTCAAAAAGAAGACTTCCCGGTTCCAAAACGTCGAACTCGCCTCCTGGGGCACTGGCGCCGGAGGCGTCGTCGAACTGGCAATAGCGCCATCGCCGAGCTATGCGGGACGACTGCCGGCCTTTTTCAAAAAAGCGACCGAACTGATCGGCCAGGGCAAGCGGCTGGTGGTCATCAGCTATCAATCCGATCGTTTGGAGGAACTCTTCGCTGAGGAACACGTCAGGTTCTCCTCTGCCGAGAACCTGGACAAACCCCCGGCCAGGGGAGCCATCACCCTGATGTACGGCCTGCTGGCGCACGGCTGGATCCTCTCCGGCGAGACCTACCTCTTCACCGACAACGAACTCTTCGGCTTCGTCAAGGAGCGCCGTCGCCCGAACCGGCGCGGCGGTGGCGCCAAACGGCTGTTGCTGCCGGAACTCGAACCGGGCGATTATGTCGTCCATATCGACCACGGCGTCGCCCGCTTCGCCGGTACCGTCACCATGGAAGTGTCCGGGGCCAAACGCGAGTACCTCCAACTGGAGTATGCCGGCGAGGACAAGCTGTATGTGCCCACCGACCAGGTCGACCGCGTCTCCCGATACATCGGAGGCGAGGGCGAGGCGCCGACGCTGAACCGCCTCGGCACCCAGGAATGGGCGCGCTCGAAGGAACGTGCTAAGGAAGCCGCCCAGGAGGTGGCCGCCGAGCTTATCGAACTTTACGCCGCCCGGCAGATCGTGCCCGGCTACGCCTACTCCCGGGACACCCTGTGGCAGCAGGAACTCGAGGGGTCGTTCCCCTATGTCGAGACGCCTGACCAGGCCAGCGCTCTGTCCGACGTCAAGGACGACATGGAGAAGCCTCGCCCCATGGATCGCCTCATCCTCGGCGACGTCGGTTACGGCAAGACCGAGGTCGCGCTGCGCGCCGCCTTCAAGGCAGTCATGGACGGCAAGCAGGTCGCCGTGCTGGTGCCCACCACCGTTCTGGCCCAACAGCACTATTCGACGTTCAGGGCGCGGCTGGCGGCCTTCCCGTTGAAGATCGAGGTGATCTCCCGCTTCCGCACCGATAAGGAACAAAACGCCATCCTCAAAGCTCTCGAAAAAGGCGAAATCGACATCATCATCGGCACCCACCGGCTGCTGCAGCCGGACGTTAGGTTCAAGAAGCTGGGCATGCTCATCATAGACGAGGAGCAGCGGTTTGGCGTCATGCACAAGGAGTTCCTGAAACGGATGCGCCAGGAAGTCGACGTGCTAACCCTGTCGGCGACGCCTATCCCCCGTACCCTGCACCTTTCGCTCGTCGGCGTGCGGGACATGAGCGTAATCGAGACGCCGCCCAACGAGCGCCTCCCCATCAAGACGTTCGTCGCCGGGTATGATGACCACCTGGTGCGCGAGGCCATCCTGCGGGAGAAGGAGAGGAACGGCCAGGTCTTCTTCGTCCACAACCGCGTCCAGAGCATCTATTTTATCGCCGAAAGGCTTAAAAAACTCATCCCCGAAGCTTCTCTCATCATCGGCCACGGCCAGATGCCGGAGGGTGAACTCGAGGCGGCAATGGCCCAATTCGCCGCGGGCGAAGTCGACGTCCTGGTGTGTACCACCATCATCGAGAGCGGCCTCGACGTGCCCAACGCCAACACCCTCATCGTCAACCATGCGGACAAGTTCGGCCTGACCCAGCTGTACCAGCTCAGGGGCAGAGTCGGCCGCGGCGCCAACCTGGCCTATGCCTACTTCCTGTACGAGAAGGGCAAGCGCCTCACCGGCGACGCCGAAAAGCGGCTGAGAACAATCTTCGAGGCATCGGAACTGGGGGCGGGCTACGGCATCGCCATGAAAGACCTCGAGATCAGGGGCGCGGGAAGCCTCCTCGGCACCCGGCAGAGCGGCCATATCTCGGCGATCGGCTTTAATTTGTACACCCAGATGCTGAGTGAGGCCGTCGAAGAACAAAAGGCGAGGCGGTCGGGCAAAGAGGTCGAGCTGCTCAAGTCGTCGAAGATTCCGCCGCCGACCATCGACCTGCCGCTGACCGCTTTCATCCCGGAGAGCTACATCCCCGAGGAGTCGATCAGGCTGGGATTGTATCAACGCCTGGCCGCCATCAAGGATGAGAAGGAACTGGGCGATTTCGAGCGCGAGCTTGTCGACCGGTTCGGACCGACGCCCGTCGAAGCGCAGAACCTGTCGTACATCATCAGGATGAGGCTGATGGGGCTTAAAGCCGGGATCAAGGCTATCGGCATGGAGAGCGGGCTTATCGCCATCACCTTCCTGCCGGGCATTGTGCCGGACATCAAGAAGATCTCACCGCTCAAGGACGGCCTCCGGGCGTCGACGAACAAGGTGTGGGTGGATTATCTCCGCCTGGGCAGCCGTTGGCGGGACCTCCTGGAAGAGACAGTGTGGAGATTGGGGAAATAGACCCCCACAGGCAGGGCGGGCAATCCCGTGGGTCGCTCCTACGAATTTTTGTTTTGCGCATTTTATCAATATCCAAGGAAACGAACCGGATTTTACGTTCATTTTCTTCGAAAAAGATTTCAAGCCTTTGAAACAATTGGGTCGTTCTGCGGGCGATCCAATAGGTAACCCCTACAGAGGGCTCGAATTGTATTTGAATTTTCGGCGAAAACAACATTTTTATCCAAAACAATACGTTCAAAATCAAATAAAACAAAAGCCGGACCTATGAAACAATTCATCGGCACGGTTAAACCAGGTGCCGGGTAATTTCGGCCAGGCGTTCCGGCGGTAAAACGATGTCCCGCTCGACCAGATCCAGAGCGAAATCCAGCCTGTCCACGTCCCGATCGCTGGCGACGCCGAACCTGCGCTTCACCAGCTTCATGAAACGCCGAACCGCATTGCCGTACATCGCTTCATCGTCTGGAAAACGGCAGGCGATCTCCTTCGCCTGCCAGATAGCGAGAAATATCTCCCGGTCGGCGCGGCCGAGATCGGTGTTCTCCTTGAGGTAGGCCATGTTGGCCTCGTGGCTCTTGCGGGAATAGAGCCCATGCCTACGAGCGTTGGTATTCCCTTTCGGCGCGCCGCGGCGGCGCTTGGGTGAATTGGGTTGTTCTAATGCTTGTACACTTGTTCTATTTTCAGTCATGCGGGTATTATAGCACAGTAGTTCCCAATGGGTGTCAAGCGTCTCGTGACGTTTTTGGTGGATTATTTTGTTATGTTAAGCGGTGGTGGGAAAGCTAGATTTCATCTTGCTCACTTGGTAATTGCAAATGTTCAATGTTGTCTAATTCTGGTAACGAATCCTGGGCAATACCTTGTATTTGTCCAACTATACTGGACATGCCAACCGCTACTCGTTCGAGTTGCATTTCACGTTTCTTCCATGTTCGGTACATAGCGTTCTTCTCTCGGTCCAAATCAAGTTTCATCTGCTCGAAACCTTCGAATACAGATCTTAGGTTCTGCAAGAATTGGGGAGTGCCTAAATAGGAATAAATAAGGTCAGCTTTCCGAGCTCTGCCATCATTTTGAGCTTTCAAACTATTCAGTTGAATCAGCATCACCCTCAGGGTTTCGGCGACTGGCCTAACAATCTTGTCAGAAATAACCCAAACGCCATCGATTATCTTAAAGCCATCACAATCTTTCGGCATTATAGTGCTTACGATTACCGCTACATCCCCATTTGAGGCCAAACAATCGTCTTTAACTTTCTGTAGCCATTTATCGGACCAATTTTGAGACCGCTTAGCCTCCCATATGATTGTGCCACACGGGATTCCGGATTGAGAACAAACTTGTTGCGAGATGTCGGCGCCCCTTACTCCTTTGGCAATTTCTTTGATTAAATCGCTCGGAAATGATTGCCTCAGAAGCGACTCAATTTCCAATTCCAAAACCTCACCTTGTAATTGCTGTGAACCCTGCTCCAGTTTCCTAGTGAGTTCCGTATTTGCTTGCGCTGCATCCTCAATTTTCTTCTTGTAGTCAGCCTCTTTTAGGCGAAACCTCTCAGACTCGATATCGCAAACCCTTTTTTCAATATCCTTTTTGGCGGCTTCTAATTTACGCTCTTGATCGATTTCAAAATTTCGTTTATCTTCTTCAAGTTGCTTTTTTTCTTTTCGAAGAGCGCTTTCTTGTTCCCGGAAGTTTTTTATCGAATCCTCTTGTTTCTTAAGCTCTTCTTGTAACTCTTTACGTTCTTCGTCAAATTCCTTTGTGGCTCTTTCCTCTGCCTCGATTTTGAGTTTTTTGATCTTTTTTTCAAAATTCTTAAGGGCTAGGTCTTTCTCTTCGATCTCGGAACTCAACTCAGAAACTTGTGCTTTAAACAGTTTTTCCGCCTCTTTTGAAGCTTCTTTGGCGAGTTCTTCTCGCATCCCTTTGGATCGTTCTTCTAATATTTTTTGATACTCTTTCTCATGTAAATCAATTGAATGCCGGCTTATCCCATCCTTGATCTGAAATGTACCCCCACATTTAGGACATAAAATGGTTTCTTCAGAACTTAACATGATGTTAGAGGACATTACACTACCTCCCGATAAACGGTCATTTATTTCATGTACTTTAATCTCACAATGAATCCAAGTCAATACTATGCGCATATCAACAAATGTTAAACGAAATATGAATTTGGGTACTCCTGAATGTTTTAATATACTTCGCAAATATTATTGTGAATCAGAGTACAATATCAGATAAAAGACCGATCATTCAGTTGCGGAGGCTTTTTTAAACTTATGGGTATTTGGAAAACACTTAAAATCGAAAACTATCGTTCGGTGGGCTCGCAAATTGCTCTATCCTATCCCGAGGGTTTTCCATTGATAGTAGCTGGAGAAAATAACGCTGGTAAATCCAATATCGCCCGAGCTTTGGAGCTAATGTTAGGAGAGGCTTGGCCAACGACTGAACCCGAAGATCACGACTTTCATAATCGAGATAAAGAATTACCTATCTCGATTGGTGTTGATGTTGAAGGTGTTATTAACACGACCGCGGGCGGGCGTTCAAACGAAGTTGCGGGGTTTACCTGGAATTACCCTCCATTAGATAGTAGTGGAAAAACTTTCCGAATGTTATTCAGAAATGGTGCAGATAATGTATATGTTAGCTCGGAGACCCGAGAACAATGCACCTGTATCCTTATAGATGCGGATCGTCGTCTTTCATACCAATTGAGTTATGCTTCGAAGTACACTTTTCTTTCAAAATTAATGAGAAAATTTCACCAATCCCTCACAGAAGACCCTGAACGTGTTCGAAGGCTTAAAGAGAAGTTTGAGGAAACCAAAAGCACATTTCAGGAAGTTGCGCCTTTTATGGCATTTACCGAAGAATTGAGACGTCAGGTGACGGAATTTTCAGGGAATTTCGAGTATGGTTTACAAATAGATTTTTCGGCGTATGACCCATCCAATTTTTTCCACGCGCTCCGAGTTCAACCTCAACAAGGGGACGAGACATTGTCCTTTGATGAACTTGGAACTGGACAGGAACAAGTTCTTGCATTGAGTTTTGCTTATGCATATGCAAGTGCGTTTCACGGCGGGGGCGGTTTAACACTAATTATTGAAGAACCCGAGGCACACCTACATCCACTTGCGCAGAAGTGGGTCGCGCTAAAGATCTATGAACTTGCAAGGCAAGGGGTTCAGATTGTAGTAACGACCCATAGCCCGCTTTTCTTGAATGTATTGAATCTGAATGGCATTGCCCTTTTGCGCAAACACGACGGTGCCACCCAAGTAACTCAATTAACTTCTCATGACTTATCAACTTACTGTAATGAACACGGAGCTTCGCGAGCAACCCCGGAGAATATCCTCGCTTTTTATGCCGCAGGCGCAACTGATGAGATTATGGCAGGGTTATTCTCGAGGAAAATCGTCCTCGTGGAGGGGCCTTCGGAAGCACGAGCTCTACCTATCTATTTTAAAAAACTTGGTCTCGAATGCTCTAAGGAGGGAATAGCTATCATCCCAGTACATGGCGTTGGTAATATTGCTCGATGGTGGCGATTCTTCACTGCCTTCGGGATTCCTACATACGTCATCTTTGACAACGATGCTGACGATGACTTGGAACATGTGAAAAGAAGTGATATTTTAGATACTCTTTCGGTTACAAACCTGGAAATTCGCACTCGACTACTCAATGCTCGAACGTTAATTTGTGGAGCCCGGTTGGCGGTGTTTGGCGGGAATTTTGAACAATGTCTACGCACCCTCTTTGGTGAGCAATACATCGACATGGAAAGGCAGGGGAGCCTAATTTATGGGCTTTCTCCAACTAGAGCAAAACCGTTAGTAGCTCGGTATGTTGCCGAAAATATTTCATACGAACGCGAAGACCTCAGATGGAATGACCTAGTACAACTCAAAGAGAGAATCGTTGCTTTGGGTACGGCTTGATCAGGGAATGCAATTATATTGCATTTTAACATAATACGTATGGGCAAAGTCTGACAGTCGTGTCCTCTGGGCCGAAAGCGGATTAGCCTGAATGGGCCCCGTGCAATCTTAGATCATCCCGAAGTCTCTTCCGTGAATATGATAATTTATAATGTGCCTTGACTTTTATAAACGTTAACCCTATATTGTTTATAACATTATAAACAGGAGAACGAAGTTATGGGGCTTGCAGGGCTTTCTGAAGTAGCCGAAATGGCGAATGTTACCAAGCAGGTAGTAATAAATTGGCGCACAAGGTTTGAAGACTTTCCGTCTCCAGTAGTCGAACTCGCTGCTGGTCCAGTTTGGCTGCGAGAAGACATAAATGATTGGTTAAAAAACCGGAAGGAGAATTTGGCTAAACCTACTAATGACCAAATAGATCGTCTCAAAGGATCCGGAGATATTTTAGGGGTGATATATCTCTTGAGCCTAGCCACAGATAGCGCAGGCTTTAAAGACTGGCTCGTGAAGCAGTTAGGCATTGAAGTTAATCCTCACGTCTTTAACGGTTATATGTTTGCTTTAAGCACACTGATTAGACTACTTCATATGGCTCTTGATTTAGATTTTAGCCTAGACTTAACCGAGGACTTCACTTTTAGCCGAGCCAGGTTTTACGGCGCCCCTATTGCTGAAGTTCCTAATAGCTGTGAAAAAGCGATTCTCCTCCGGAATGTCAATCAAGCAGCTCGCAAACTCCTCAACACAAAGTCGTGGGCTCAAATAGAGCAGCAAGCCAAAGAGTTCGACAAAATGGTCACTGTACCATTCCAGCGAATTTCAACGGTAACTACATTGCGTTTGCCAAAGGTCACACCTGACTATGAAACAGCAGTAAATTTCATCGGTCAATGGCATATGCACCTGTTTCTACATGATACGCGACGAGGGTATCCTCACGGCTATCTGCAACCAATGCTGAATGAGAGGCTCGAGAAAGAAAGGTTGGATGAGGCATTCGACGGATACAAACTCACCGTTCAATATCTATGGTTTAGGCTCTTGGGTAACGAATTTCATCGATCGATTGCAGCTAATATTCATAAAGCTACAAACTGGCGGGAGTTTGACCAATACTACCGTCCAATTCAACATGAACTAATTGACCCAAAAGAGAAAGTCACACATCTGTTTGGAGGATTTAACACACTAATCGGGGCAAACAATGGAGCCAAACAAAAAATATCTGAACTCCTCCAACCACAGGCAAAAGAACAACCGTTACCGTTGGGAAAGGATCTTCAGCGCAGATTTCTATGGTATGACATTGAGCTCATTGATGCATCATCCACCGTATTCAATGGCGTGATGGCATTTATTTCGATACTCAACGGCTTAGTTGTTTTGCGCACGAGATCTAACAATCCTGAGCATATTTTAGTTATGCGTGTTAAACACCCCGCGGGGGGGACGATTAACGGCAGGCCAAAATTCGACTACAGTTATGGGATATTGATAGAAGGCTATGGCAACCTTGGCATCAGCGACTATTCAGGCTGGCTGCTGTTTTTTGATTGTTGTGGTGATTACTCTGGTTTCGCTGGCAGTCAACACGCAATGGCTGAGCAAGAAATCCAGTTACATCTGAAACAAAAATCTATCGAGATGCACGAAGTCACCGTTGAGAAAGATAAATTCATTAAGTCTATGCAAGGTAAGTTACTCTCAACTACTAAGGATGTCATGCATGAAGCTGTGCAAACAAAGTCGGACCTACTCTTAGAAGGCAACAGATTGGGCGCTGCTCGTGGCGTTTTGCTTGAACTTCTTGGAATGCGACACTATTACAAAAATCATTCTGGAACATTACGAATTGAATGGTCGTTTGAGAGAATTGGTCAGGAGATAGACCTTTTAATTGGGAGCGCTGATCAATTAACCTTCGTGGAATGCAAGAAGCCAGGAATAAGTAATCCGATTAGCCAGGTGAATAAACTAAAGGATAAGGTGAAAACTCTTCTTTCTTCAGAGGAATTTATAAAAGAATGGCAGGTCACTTCTGGTGTTAGAAGCGCGCTAGCATTTGCTGTGTGGGACCGTCCTGCCCTCAATGTCTTCAATACACTTAAGAAAACCGGGGTTGATGTCCTAATCCTATCTTCAGAAGCAGAGAAAGCTGGGATAGGTCAAAAGGCGCGAGAACATCTAAAATTGGCCCTCGATGCAGACAAATCCAAACCGAAGTTGATACGCGACGAGTTTTTTAAACTATGATCATGCCGTCTGACCTATTTTCCTGGAGGAGTGGCGACACAGCAAGCAGAGAAAACGGGTGACATCCGCATGAACTTGATACCATTAACTTCCTGCTCAGGACCGGTCGGATCGAACCCGAGTTTCCGATAAACCGGTACGGCGTCCGGACACGAGTTTACAAGCTGGATCAGCCATTGCCAGACGGCAAAGTTTGCATCAGGGCAAAGAAATGTTCAGGCTTACCGGTACTGAAATATTGATACCAAGATTCCAGTGTGTTTGATTGAAAAACACCTAAATGCTCAATAATTTGTTTCGCCCACAACAAAGCCCCGGTGGAACCGGCAGTAATAAGGTGGTTATCCGCTACAGATGGCTGGTCAATATAAAAACTTTGCCCTTTATAGCCTGGAGAAACCATTTCAAGAAATCCCGGCCCGTTACTAGTATGCGGACGCTTATCCAATAGCCCAAAGTGAGCAAGCGCAGCTGTAGCTCCGCAGATGGCACACACCATAGCGCCTGAAGAGAGAAATTCGCTTGCTTTCTCGATAATCGCGCCATGCTTCGGGTCGTTCCATGTATTGGCGCCCGGTAACAGCAACGCGGTGGTTCCTCTCACTACAACATCGTCAATCAAGCAATCGGGCATGATGGTCATCCCGCCCATTGTTTTGATCGGCTCTTTGGAATAACTAACCGTTTTGAGCGATACGGGGTACGCGCCCTTTTTGAAAAATCGGCCGGAATTCAACTCCGAAGTAACGTACCCCAGTTCCCAATCGGCCAAAGTATCAAGAACGTAAACATAGACTGTAGACATAGATTTCCTCCATTTTCATTGTGTGTCTAATTCGCCTTCTATTTACCCTGGTATTGTACTCGGACAGGGCAATAACGCACAGCTTCGGCCAGCCGCTCATAACGAGTATATTCGGCGGCGATGCTGATGTCATCGAAAAGCCCATAGCCTGACATATGATGAACATCGTTTTTGTTCATTTCAGTTGCGTATTGCCAGTTCGAAGTCTGGCAGAGTTTTCTAGGATTTTCCATGTGACCAGTTTAGTTGAGCAGCGGAAATAATGATTCGGCCATTGGTATGGACTTTCACTAGACATTCGGGGAGTTTTTAACGACGCCTTCGAGAACGTCGTAAATTTTCATCGGTGTACTATTTGGGGACGATTGCCACGGACTGCCATTCAAGGCAGTCCTCGCAAAGACAGATTGGGGAGAGGGATGGAGATAAAAACCGAAACCATTTTTTGAATCTGCTTGGTTTTTGTTATTCTGATCAAAGAACCGCTGAAATAAATACGGAGAATTGCTTTGAAAGCCGAGGATTCTGTCAGCTCAGCCCAGTTAAATCAGAATGAAGCGATCAAAGACTGCCTGTGCCGTATGTGCCCTTCGTATATCGAGTGTGAAGAGCCGGTAGGGTTCTGCGTTTCACCCAAGCCCAGCAAATGCATCGATGCCGAAGCAGGTTGCCTGTGTCTTGGCTGCCCGTGGTGGGTACGGAATTCTTTACGTCATGTATACTTCTGCACCCGGGGAGCTGAAGCTACGCAATGACCATGGATTCCGGACTTCGACGGAATGAAAAACAGGGCAAAGAACGACAGGGAGGACGAGGCGTGCCTCGCCCTACATTTGGATCGGTGTACTGTTCGGGGACAATTGCCACGGATTGTCAGGCAATCCTCGCAAAGACAGTTTTGGGGGAGAGATTGTTGTTAAGGTAAGATTACGATTTCTTCGTCCTCGGTGAATGGCTCGCAACGACGAAGGTGGTGGGTTACGCGATGCTTCACCCACCCTACGGACCGATTGGGACTCCAACGACGAGGCGGGCACGGCAACACGTCGCCACTATAGCATTCATTTCCCCTTGCTCAGATTTTTTCGAGGGTAAGCAACGATGGATTTGAGGGGGTAAGGGTGTTCAAGACCCTAAACCGTGTCAGGAGTGAGCGGTTCGGGTTGCCTGCCGTCGATGTCAGTAAAACCATATTCCCTTGCGATAGCTGCGGCGACGCTAACTTTCCCTGAATGTTTCATGATGTCCGGGTCCGATGCCAATGCGGCGACGGCACGGCCAATGAACTGGGGAGACTCGCTATTGGAAAGATCAAGGAACTCTGCTGCTCTCATCACGCTTTCCGTCCTCACCAGACCCGGATAAAGTGAAATTACAGCAACATTATATGGCCGGAGTTCCTGCGCCATATAGACGGTTAGTTTATCCGTGGCAGCTTTAGCGACACCATAGGGGACGTTGCCGATCAATTTTTGCGCAGACCAAAAAGAGATGTTAATTATAAGACCTCTCTTTCGCCGAACCATGTCCCGCGCGGCGAGAACGCCCGCCACATAATGGGCCCGAACACCAGCCTGAAACATCTTGTCCCAGCGCGACAGCGGTTGTTCCCAGAAAGGAAGGCTCCATGTGAATTTTCCGTTTTCCGCCATTCCTTCGTAGCCGCCCCAAACATTGTTCACAAGAATGTCGAGGTGTTCTTGTTCAGCGAATATTCTATCGAAAACACGTCGGACCTGAGAGTCATCCCGATGGTCGCACGGCACGGCGATTACCTTGCCGCCTAATTTCCCGGCCTCTCGCGCGGTGTCCAGCACCGTGCCGGGAAGTCCTTCCGGCCCTTCTCCGGGTTCAGTAGTCCTACCGGTTACGTAGACTGTAGTGTTAGCCTCGGCGAGTCCCAGGGTAATCCCCTTTCCTACACCTCTGCTGGCTCCGGTTACCAGGGCGATTTTGTCTGTAAGATCAAACATATATATCTCTCTTTCTCCATTTGATACAGAATAAATCATGATATACGAAGTCACCAACTTGCCGGCCAGTTTTATCCTACCCGAGAAGCTAGACTATTGTAGTGTGGTTTTCAGTATACAGCGGGTGCGACACGCCGTGCCCCTACATTTTGATCGGTGTACTATTCGGGGACGATTGCTACGGACTGCCATTCAAGGCAGTCCTCGCAAAGACAGATTGGGGAGGGAATTTGCTTAGGGCAGATCGATATTGCTTCATCCCGACTGGTCGTGACTCGCAACGAAGTAGGTGGTGGGTTACGCTATGCTTCACCCACCCTACGGACTCCTCTTCCACAAGGGGCGAGGAAAGCACGCGGATCCCTTCGACAGACTCCCCGACGCCTCGAGGCATTGGTGGCAAACCCTATTACCTCGATTTACCAGGCAGGGGTTTTGTTCCCATCATTGGCAATCCAGTATGGGAACCATCCCAAAGTTACCAATTGTACGTTGATGTCGGTCTTTTTTGGTGAAATCGGCACATGGACCAAAGATTCAGTCAGTGGATCAAATTTTGCCGCAAGCCCCGCCATGTCTGAGTTAAATTCGGCCTGAAGCTGGTTAATCCGCTGTTGGACGCTTTCGACCGTATCATTAGCCCGATCGACATCTTTACCCTCTTTCATCGAACGGCTTACGCCAGTGAAGGTCGACTTGGCACGACTCATCGAACCCAGCTTTTTACTCCCCAGGAAACCTCCCAGAAGGGTAGAACCGAACGATAAGACGGTTTGCATTTGCTGCTGCCGCTGCTGGTCTTTTTCACGTTGGACAGTTGCCTGTGCTAACCGCAAGCGCTCCTGGAGAGTCGTAAACTTCGGGGCATATTTCTTGCGCAGTTCATCGCTGGCGGCATCGCGGCGTTCCCTGGCAAGTTGCTGGAGCCTCACCCTGAAGTCCCGTTCAGACTCGTCAAGCTTTGAAAACTCATTAAACACCGAGCTTTTCATCAGTTCGACTTTTTGGTTCTGGTAAAGCCAGGCGGCGAACTCCCGTTTCCAGAAACCAAAACTGTCGGCTCTGGCGGCTATGGGAGGTAATTCGGCGAACGTGGCATTGGACTCCGGCACAGATTTGAGATTGCCAACTGCCAGCCTTGTCTCCCGGGACTGGTTCCAGTCAACGGCGTCCGCCGAATCAGACACCGGGGTACTGATAAATACGTTTCTAATAAAATTGACGCCCGTTTTGAGGTCGGCAAACCGGACATCGGCAGCACCAAGAATTTCAGGGATGTATTTCAGTTGGGATGAACCCGATTGAACCTGACGGACAGGAACGAAATATTGCTGGACTTTGGGGGGCAGGACGGGGGGTTGACATCGCGCACTCTGGGCGACATTGGTGGAGGTGGGCGAGGCTTTGGCGGCAAAATCGTGGATCGGAGAATTATCAGGTTTTTCAACCGGTTTCAAAGCCTTGATCGGGTCCATGATCAACTTGATCTGATTTCGGGTTAACGGACCCCGGAGATAAGACATTGCCCACCGCGTCTCGAAGATCGTCGGCTTGTCGTCGTGAACGTTGTTCATAAGAAAGACCCGGTTGGACAAACCGGCCAGGATTTGTTCCATCTTGCTACGGTCCCAGGTCACACCAGCCGTGGTGGCCGCCCCTTCCAGACCTTCCAGTACGCGCATCTTGTCTCTTTCAGTCTGCAGCCTGCCGATAAACCAGGTGCCCGTGTTGGCCAAACCCTTGTAATCAAGGTCAACCGGATTCTGCGTGGCAAGGACGACACCAACGCCAAAGGCACGAGCCTGTTTGAGCAGGGTAAGCAAAGGGGTTTTAGAGGGAGGATTAGCCACCGGGGGGAAGAAGCCGAAAATCTCGTCCATATAAATAATGGACCTGAGACTGGAGGTCCCCGACTGCCCACGCATCCAGCCGAGAACCTGGTTCAAAAGCAGGGAGACAAAAAACATGCGCTCAGCATCATTAAGGTGAGCGATCGAAAAAATCGCCACCCTGGGTTTGCCTTCGGGCGTGTACATGATCGAACCGATATCCAGAGGCACCCCCTCGAGCCAGTTTTCAAAACCCGGGGCTGCCAGTAGATTGTTCAAAGCCAGAGCTAATTCAAACCTTTCCTTGGCTGGATAAAACGATTCCAGGTCGATCACGCCAATAGTCTTCATTGGGGGTGATTGGATCTGCTGGATCAGGCTGGCGATGGTAACGTCCTGTCCCTGCTGCCACGACCGGCTGAGCAGGTTAGAGATCAGGATGTGCTCACGGCTGCGGATCGGATCCGCTTCAATGCCGATAATGCCGAGGAGGCTGCTGGTGGTAATGCCGACGCGTTCACGGAAAGCTTCAGCGTCATCGATGGTAGACTGGGGCGGGGCGGCAAACGACTTCAGTATTGAGACCGGTATCCCTGCCTGACTCCCGGGGGTATAAATAACAAAGTCTGCGGTTTGCCGAAGCCTCTTGATGCGGTCTCCGGATTGGCCCCAGGACGCCAATCCGTTGGTCCACATCTGGGACTGCTGGCCGGCGTATTCTTCCGGCGTCATACCCTTCTTGCGCGCATCTTCCTCGTTGACCCACGGCCGAAAATCGGCCTTGCTCAAGCCAGGGAAGGTGAGCATCAGGTTTGTTAAATCACCTTTGGGATCAATTGCGATAGTCGGCACGCCGTCCATCGCCGCCTCTTCGATCAGAGAGATACAAAGACCGGTCTTGCCGCTGCCGGTCATGCCCACACAAACGGCGTGAGTGACAAGATCTTTGGAGTCGTATAGGAATAATCCATCTCCCGGTTTACCGCTGGTTATTTGATATGGTCTGCCGAGATAAAATACACCGAGTTTTTCGTAATCTTCCATTTTAATCTTTTGCTCCATGGACGAATCAGATGTTTCGACCGGGCGACGAGCTTTGATAAAAGGCGGTCCCAACCATATCAAAACATACCGCTTTGAATCGATTAAACTTTGAATTCAAAGCAGGTCTAGTTTGACGTGGCAATCTCTTGTAATCCCCCCGTTTGTCACAAGGCCCGTGGAGTGGCTAATAGGGGGAATTGCATCTATCGAATGACTTTATGTTAACCGAGACTTTTACTTAGTCTTGCTGCCAGGCTTGAACGCAGTAACACAAGCATCACTGCAAAATTGATAATCAGCACCCTGGATGTTCTTCTTGATGTTGCCACCTGGCTTCATCATCTTTCCACAGGTATCGCAGGTCATGTCGACCTTGTCGACGACTTTTTTGCCTAGCAACTTGCCCTTGTCAGCCATGTCTTTGAGAGCCATAGGATTACCTCCTTTTTGTATTTTCACAATTATCTATCCTCCAATATCAAAATACATCGTCGTAAAGGATTAAGCCCCATTGTCATTTAGGCCTAATACCGAGTGCGTCAGATTAGGCAATCTAACTAATATATCGTGAAGGTAGAGTAACCCGAGGCTAAATTCAAGAAAGTTTTAAAACCCTGAGAAAGGGCTGATCTTACCTTCCTTTTTTAGGCTTTCTCCTCTCAACCTCACTGCCCTGCCAGGAATGTACCTGGTAGGTTAATGACTGGAACCTACGTGAACACTGTAGGGCAGGGCAAGTGTTATGCTGAGGACGATTGCCATCTTTAGATCTTGCTCAGGACAGAGCTAATGCCATTGCGGCAGTCCTCGCAACGTCATGTTTTGAATCCGACGGATTTTTGTTATGCTGGTTGATATATCCAACTTAATCTGAAAGATAACCACGAAGGCAAGGATACAATATTGCGGGGAGTTAAAAACTGAGATGAAACCTATCGGTCCTTTAATGTGGGAACACCGCCTGATAGAACGCATGATCGCTCTGCTGTCATCAGAGTTGGACGCTTTCACCCAAACAAACGTCTTTCATCTTGATTTCCTGCGCCAGGCGATTGATTTTCTTCGGACATACGCAGACAAAACGCATCACGGTAAAGAAGAGAAAATCTTTTTTCGAGAACTGTTTAATAAACCTTTATCGCCAGAACACCGTAGGATCCTGAACGAACTGATAGACGAACACGAGACCGCCCGGAAATTAGTGGCTTCGCTGGATCAAGCTGTGCGTGAAGCTGAGCCCCAAAAGCAAGCGAACGCGCAAACCATATCCGAACTGGTTCGGGGGATCGTCGATTTCTACCCGTGTCATATCAAGAAAGAAGATCAGGTAATTTTTTATCCGGCCCAGGACTACCTCACTAAAGATGAACAAGACAACATGCTGGCCGAATTTTGGGAGTTCGACAGGAGACTTATCCACGAAAAATATCAGGAAATTGTATCCGGGATGGAATCAAGGTTAAAAGCCTGATTCTTTTAATTCCTCAGACGTGCCGCGTTTCCGGCTAACCACGAACCCCTTCTTTGAAAGACCAGCAACGGCTGAAAAATCCCCTCTTCTTAATTTCCTCTCCCAAAAGGGGCGTGGAAAGAACGCAGACCTCAAAAGGCTACCCGATTGGCATCGGGACACGGCAGGGAGAAGGGGATTTGGGGTAATGGGTTTCACCCACCCTACGGACCGATTGGGACTCGCAACGACGAGGCGGGCACGGCACGCCGTGCCCCTACAGAGAACCGGGAAAGCGTTTCGGCCAGACGCGGTTGAGCACAACCCATTGGTCGGAGTCTCTGCGGATGTGCTTTTCCATCACCCTGACGACTTTTGCCACGTTCTCCGCGAGCGCCTGGTTGTTGCCGTTGGGCGCCAGGTCGACGGCAGGTTCAAAGGTTATCTCGTATCCGGCGGCGGCGCGGCGGGGGAAGACGGGCACCAGGGCGGCGCCGGTTTTCATGGCAAACCTGACAGCGATCGACGGCATGGTGGTCTCTTCCCCGAAAAAGTCGAGGCTGACGCCGTTCTTATCGATATCACGGTCGCTGGCGAAAAGCAGCGCCTCCCCACGGTGGAGGCATTTGAACAGCCTGGCCAGGGTATTCGGCTGGGGTGCCAGGAAGGTGATGCCGTGGCTCTGGCGCAATTTGGTCACGTGTTTCAGGAGTTGCGGGGGGTTGATAGGCTCGACAAGCGCCGTAGACTTGATAGACTGAAGGGTAAGCCATTGGATGGCCATGTCGTAGCCGCTCATGTGCGCCGTTACCATCACCACCCCTTTGCCTCTGGCGAGCGCCGCGTCGAGGTTTTCCTTTCCGTTGACGCTGTACAGGCTTTCAAGGTGGCGGCGGTTCAGGCGGGGGAGCTTGACCAGGTCGAAATAATTGCGGGCGGTGTTGCGCAGAACGCCGCGGACCAGGCGTTTCAAAGCCCGGTTATCGTTCTCGATGCCGGAGGCGCGGCGCTGGTTATCGGCGATGGTTTCACGAAGGCCGGGAGCCGCGAGATAGAGGATATTGGCCATAAAACCAGCCACGAGATAGCCGGCTTTCCGCGGGAGAAACGAAAGGCTGAAACCGGCTATCTTAAAGGCGTAATATTGCCACACATCAATCCTCTCCCCTGGTTCATGTGCTATTTTTCACGGCGATCTCGCCCAAAAAAGCTGTAATGGCTGGTTATTATAGCGTTTTCGGCGGGGGAAGGGGTAAGCCATCAAAACGCTCCACCGCCACCCTCAAAAAACCAACCTGAGATTGCTTCGTCGTTGCACTCCTCGTAACGACGAATAGGGAGCTTTTGGGGTTGTGAACCCCGTTCATCCATTCGACAGGCTCAGGACGAACGGGGGAAGTAGATTCCGGCTTTCGCCGGAATGACATTCGGGCAAGGACTCGCAACGATGAGGCGGGCGGGTTAAAAACCCGCCCCCTGCAGAAATTCGAAGCGCCGGATTCCGGGCGAGGAGGGATATCGCTAGAACGGCTCTTCCGCCCCTTTGTAGCCTTCGTCCCGGTATTCTTCCCGTTCTTCGGCTAGCGCGTGACCGACGTGAGTCGGCCGGGCGGGTTCGGGAATGGTCTTAGGCAGGAAATTCTTGAGGACTCCGAGGGACTTGTCGGTCATGGCGATCGACACGGCGCCGTCCGTCTCCAAGCCGCACATTGCGCGGATGGCGTCGATGTTTTCGGGGATGGTGATGGCCTCGTTGTGAACCTGGAAGACGAGATAAAGCTCCCGCTCGTCCGCCGCCAGGGCGTCTTCCCAGACGGCCACTTCCCACATGTCGTTGCGGGGACGTCCCAAATCTCTCATCAGCTCGATGACCGAATTAAGGGCTACCAGCCCGTCCGAGGAACGGACGAAGGAGATGCGCGGCTCCTCCCACAACGCCTGCCGCAGTTCCGCGAGACTGACCGGCCGGTTGGTCTCCACCATGGAGTAATGGATGTGAGAAAGGTTGTACGGTCCGGCGCCGGCCATGGTGGTGATGTCCAGGCCGGGTATGACGGTGCAGGCATCGGGGCCCTGGTGGGAGGGGACCTTGGTTTCAGGGATGACGGTGTTGATCATGCCGTCGCGGTGGCTTTCCCAGGGGTCGGTGCCGCGCCTCAAGAGTACCGCCCGGCTGCGCTTGATCCAGCCGCGTTTATTCAGGGCGTTATTGACCCGGCACAGGGCCGTGGTGTTGCACGATACGACCCGGACAAAGTCCTTATTTATAGCCTGATCGTAGTTGACCTGGGCGACAAAGGATACGCCGGTGAGTTCGTGCTTCTCGGCGCCCTGGAAAATGGCTTTGACGTGGTGTTTTTCATACACCGGCTTGTTCTCGGCACCGATGCCCTTGGGGGTGCAATCGATGATGATGTCGCTCCGCTTCAACAGGTCTTCGAGGGAACCTTCAGTGGGGATATGAGCTTCGGTCATCATCTGGCGGCGGTCGGGCTTGACGGCGAATATGGGGTAACCCCTTTCGGCGGCGATGCGGACACGATAGTCGGCGTTGACCGCGGTGACGCCGCTGACTTCCATGTCGGATTGGAGAGAGACGGCATCGGCGACACGCTTGCCGATGACGCCGTAACCGTTGATGCCGACGCGGACCTTACCGTTCATAATGGCCTCCAGAAGTTGAATCGGGGTGACAGGGCACAGTCTAGCATAAGAAGAGTTGTGAAAATAAGGCGCCACTCCTCACAATTTGGAAATTTCGAAGGGTATCCTGTTCCCGTCAATGGCAAGACAAACAGGAATCTATTTCGCCGCGGCCCGCAAAGGCAGCCAGGGATTAAGACAAGGCTTGAACGGCGACCTCGTACATTTCAACATCGGGGTTGGTCGCGCTGATATTTTTCGCGGCCGCCGCCCTAAGCTTGTTTGCCTCTTCAGAGCTCAATTGCATGTCCTTTTCTGTTGCCCACATTGTGATGCCGAGATGCCGACCGATCTTGCGATCAACCAGCAGAAGCCCGCCTTTGAAGCCGGACAGGTTCCGAGCGTGGGGAAGCATGCGGTCGCGAAAATCTTTAATCCCTTCTTCGACCTTGTCAGAGGCGCTTGTCATGACGGTGACTCTCGCAAACATAGATCCCTCCTCTGCTGATATTAAATATTCCTTTGAACTATCAACTGAAAATTGTCAGGTCAATCTATCTTAGTTGGATTCTCCAGCCAATTATTCGCTCCCCCCGGAGTTAACGCAATACGTAGAAATACCTATTTCGTTTGGGAACGGAAAATGAATGAGGCGGGTCTTGCGACCCGCCTCATTCGAACAATAAGGGAGGAGGAGAAATCTAGTACTTGCGGTCGATGATCTCTGTTTCATCGACGGTGACCGGGACCGGAGCGGGAACCAGGCCGCGGGGCAGGCGGGGGGCGGGAGCGACCTTGACCGCTTCGGGCGCCTCATCGGTCTCACCCAGGGAGACATTGGGCAGCCAGTTGAGCCACCTGGGAAGATACCAGTTGGCCTTGCCGAGCATGGTCATGGTGGCTGGGACCAAAACACAGCGGACCAGGGTGGCGTCCACCAGGACGGCGACAGCCAGGCCGAAGCCCATCTGCTGGAACATCGCCATATCGCCCAGGGCAAATCCGCCGAAGACCGCGACCATGATCAGGGCAGCGCCGGTGATGAGCTTGCCGGTGGAACTGAGACCGAAGGCCACGGCTTCGGAGGTGTTGCCGGTCTTCAGGTAGCGCTCGCGGATGCGGGAGAGCAGGAACACCTGATAGTCCATGGACAAGCCGAACAGGAGAGAGAATAGCATCAGGGGAAGCCAGGTCTCTATCACATCCACCTGGATGAATCCGAAGATGGAAGCGCCGATACCCTTCTGGAAGACCAGGACGAGCAGGCCGTACGCAGCGCCGACTGAGAGCAAGTTCATCAGGATGGCGGTGGCGGGGATGACTACCGAGCGGAAAGCGACCATCAGGATGATGAAAGCCAGCGCCAGCACGAAGGCAAAGATGACCGGTGTATAAGAATCGGTGGTGGCGTTGAAGTCCAGGGTGCCGGCGGTGCCGCCGGTTACAAAAGCCCTGGCTGAGATGTCACCGAAAGCAGCGGGGATGTAGTCAGCACGGAGAGCCCTGACGGCATCCATGGAATTCAATGAGGCCGGGTCGCCGACCAGATTGGCGTAGATGATGGCCAGGTTCTTGTCAGCATAGGAGACGACGTTGGTCGAGCTGAAATTGGAATCGGTTCCAATCCTGGCGACCAATTTATTGATGGCATCCTGAGTGGCGGCGGCATTGATATCGCCGTCAACCACGATCTTGGCTGGGTCGTCCATACCGATGTGGAAATCATTGACCAGGACCATGAAACCTTCCTTAGCGCGTAGGTCATCAGGCAGGCCGGAGATGCCGGAGAAGCCGGACTGCTTGTCGAAGTAAGGAGTCAGGGCGGCGATCATAATGCCGGCAACGATAACCACGCTGACCAGGGGTTTGTGAGTAACTACCTTGACCATGCCGGCCCAGAAACCGCTGATCTTGTGCTCAACCGCTTCCCTCTTTTCGGCGCGGGCGGTGAAGGGCATGCGGATCTTGTTGACCCGGTCGCCGAGGAGAGAGATGATGGCGGGAAGTATCGTCATGGAGGCCAGGACGGCGGCGACGACAACCATGATCGAACCGAGACCCATGGACTGGAAGATGGACAAGGGGAAGATCAGGAGGCCAACCAGGGCGAGGACTACGGTCATGCCCGAGAAGAAGATGGCCTTATTGGCGGTGCGAGAAGTCACGGCGATTGCCTCAACCTTGGACAGACCTTTTTTGCGCTCCTCGCGGTAGCGGGAGACGATAAAAAGAGAGTAGTCGATGCCTACCGCCAAGCCCATCATGGTGACCATGTTGGTGATGAAGAAGGACAGGCCCATGAAATGGCTGGTCAGGCCGATGAGACCCAGCGCTGCGACGATGGCGACGACGCCGAGGGCGACGGGTAAGAGGGCGGCGACCAGAGCGCCGAAGACGATAGCCAGGACAACCAGGGCGACCATGATGCCGATGCTCTCACCTTTGGTCATGGTGTCCTCAGCCAAAGCCATGGTATCAGCGTTGAAAGAGGCGCTACCGGTGTAATAGACCTTGAATTGGGAGTTGTCCGCGGCCAGTTTATCGCCGACGGCGTAAACCTGATCGACGAAATTCTCGGCCTTGTCGACCATCACCAGCGGGATCATGGTGGTGTGGCGGTCGGCGGAGACCAGGGAAGAGTCAAAAGTCATGTAGTAGTTGATGCCGCCAACGACGACTTTGTCGCCCAAGGCCATGATGTCCGCGTAAAGGCTTTCAATGGCGGCGCGATATTCAGGGGAGTCGATTGTCAAGGTGTCCGACTTGATGATGATGGTCTCATCTTCAGTCCGGGGGGTAGTGGCATCGGTCGGGTTGGACAGGCGATCTTTGATCAAGGTGTCAGCCTGCCGGGATTCGGGATTGTCGGTCATCGTGATCTCGTTGACCAGAGCGTTTCCGGTGACCATGAAACCAACCGCCGCGACCAGACCAACGACCCACATGCCGATGGTGACCCATGGGCGGCGGGCCGAGGCTCGGGCTAGACTTGAGATACCGTTTACCAGATTCATTAAATTCCTCCCTTTTTTGTTCGGCTATATCTTAAAATGGTAACAGTTCACCCATAACTGCCGTAAGAATGGATTTTCACTGGAGGGGGTGCGGGTTTTTAAACTGGCCGGATGGGCAGGTTGGACTCTATCTCAAAAAGCCTCCCTGCCCATCCTGTCTGACGGGCTATTCAGCGAAAACGCGGACTTTACCTTCGCCGCCGTCGATATCGACTTCAAGTTCGGACAGGGCTTCTATCAGGTCATCGATATCCTCATCCTTGATGTTCTTGATGTTGAGGTTAATACCACGGCAGCGAAGTTCTTCCTCTACCTTATCTCCTGCTTCACGCGGTATCAAGGAGGTGAATTTCATACCTGCACGGATGAGACTGACAGGCACACGCACGTTGACCTTCTCAGGGGTTTCACCGTGATGGCTGTGCGGATTATCGATGAGCACTCTGAGGTATTTTATCTTGCGCCCGACCCTGTTTAGGATCTGATCGATAGGTTTTTCATCGGAAAACGAGCTGCCTCCACGATCGACCGCCGAGAGCAGTTTAGTCGCCTCATCAACGGTAATTTTCTTGGCATCGAGCATTTCGAGAATTTTCTTCCGATTATCAGACATATATTTCTCCTTAAATAAAATCAAACAACATTTTTCGTTCGCCGGTCTGGATATCCATCTTCAAGCCGCGCATGGCAAAGAGCAAGCGCCAGATGTACGGTCCAGCCATGAGAAGCGGACGAGCCCGGCCGGCAGGCACCAGGAAAATGGCTGCTATAAGAATGAATGGAAGCGCGATCAGCATCAGCACCAGCAAAATCGGATACACCAAAAACCAGGGAAGCCAAAGACCTATGAAACCTTCACCCGACGGCAACCTGAGATGCAGTAAAAGAGGCGGCCAGTTCATTTTCAACCTCCTTTAGGCGAACAATCCTTCTAACCAGTGCCAGATCTCCGAGATGTGGGTCAGAACAAAGACCAGTAAAATCACTGAGACCACAAAAAGCAGGAAACCAAAGCAACCGCAGCCGCCTCTCATGACAACCTCCTAACAGCCTCTTCGGCGTTGATTTCGCCACGTTCAAGCATACCCAGGACGTCTTCCTTATCCACTTCAGGCTCAGGCGCCGGTGTAAACTCCACCATTTTGAGTTTGCCGGCAAGCTTGTCCAGCCGGTTCTTTACAGTTGGGTAGCTTATGCCGAACATCCGCTCCATATCTTTCAGGGAGCCATGGGCGCTGACGAAAGCCATGACGAAGACCTGGTCGTCAGCTTCAAGCTGAGCCAGGCGAGGCAAAGCGAATTCGCCTTCGATGGCGATGCCGGAATCAGCCAGTCTCACCTTCTCCACAACGATGGAGCTACCGCCGGTGAGTCTTGTGAGTTCCGTCCATTCTCTGATCATTTTTAACTCCAGTTTTTGCCGACTTTAACTTTATGAACTTATTATAGCCCATTTTTTGATATTGTCAATAGTATTTTAAATTATTCTTATTATCTAGTCTATTTTTATTGATTTTATTGAAGTCATACAGGCTGCCGCTGGATAAACAGAAAAGGCTTCGACACAAGTCGAAGCCTTTTTTCCTACTTAATAAGAATCTAGATAAACCGGCTGATATGCTGCTTGAGGAAAGCGGCAATCTCAGCCCTGTCATAAGGCCAGGCATATACTGTTTTTATCTTAGGGTGATCTTCCTGAAAGATCCTGATGGTGGCGGGGATCTCTGCTTCGGCATGCTCGCCGCCCCTGGTCATCATCGGAGTAGCAACAACAATTTCCTCCGCGCCTTCATCTGCTGCAATCTCTAAAGCGGTCGCGACATCCGGAGCGCAAAACTCGTTGTAGCCTACAACCACTTTGAACCCGGTGGCTTGCGAGAGCTCGGCAGCCAAAGCCTCTGATGCCGTATAGAACGGGTCATTAGCGGCGGTGCGAGGCCAATTCTTGATCTTTTCTTCCAACTCGGCGTACCTGGGGTTAACTGCAGTACCATGACCGCCCTCACGCTTCATCCTGCCATAAATAACGAAGAATTCGGACAGTTCCTGGCGGGGGAAATCGGTGGGAGGGGCGCCATGCATCACAAGAACGATCAATGTTTTCATGAGTTACATCTTAACACAAAATTGTTTTACCTCAACCGGGCTAATTTAAGTGTCTTTGGCAACCACAATTACGTAAGTGTACTCATTTCAAGTCGTTCTTAATTTAGTTTATACTAGGTTCTATGAGATTTTTACAGATTTTTACGTCGTGAATGACGACCTGCTTACGATAGGCGAAGCCGCCGAAATCCTGGGAGTCAGCGAACCGGCGTTACGCACCTGGACCGATGAAGGCCAGATAAAAGCTTTCGTGACCCCGGGGGGTCACCGGCGCTACCTAAGGTCCGAACTTAAAAAATTCATCGGCCTCAATCAGAAACGCCTGGGTATCAAGAGCCTGACCGAAAAACTCGAAGGTACGGCCGCGGTGCATCGAGAGATCGGCGCTGGTCCGTGGCGAACGCACCTGGATGAAGCCGATCAACACCGGTTCGCAGCTCTAGGCAGGCAACTTCTGGCATTATTGACTCAGTGCCTGACCAAGCCTTCCAAACCGGAGGACACCTTCTCCGCAGCCAGGGAAATCGGAAGGAGCTACGGCGAATTGACCGGGGAACTCAATATGCCCCTGGTGGCGTCAGTCAGCGCTTTCATCCGGCACAGGCAGCCGATGCTGACCGCCACGTTCGATATGATGAAACGAGGCGAGATCACCGACCGGCAGATGGCGGAGGCGATGCCGCTCATCGACCGAGCCATCGATGAGGCTCTTATCTCCCTGGTTCAAGCCCGCGAAGAACAGTCCGCAAACATTGATGAGGAAACCCACAATTGAACATCGAAACCGCATCCGGACCCCAGCTGGTTGCCTGGGAAATCACCCGAAGCTGCAATTTATCATGTGCCCACTGCCGGGCATCGGCACAGAGCGGCGGATATGAAGGCGAACTGTCGACCGAAGAGTGTTTCAAGATGGTCGATCAGATCGCTGAAGTTGGGAGCCCGATCCTGATCCTTACCGGTGGCGAGCCGCTTCTCCGCGAGGATGTCTTCGATATCGGCAAGTACGCGATCGGAAAAGGTCTGCGGGTGGTGATGGGGACCAACGGCACAATGGTCACAGGGGCAATTGCTCAAAAGATGAAATCCGTGCCTTTATCCCGCATCAGCATCAGCCTGGATTATCCGACTCCAGACCTTCAGGATGAATTCCGTGGAGCAAGGGGGGCTTTCCAGTCGGCTATCGCCGGCATCAGAAATGCCCAAGAAGCAGGGATCGAAGTCCAGATCAATATGACGGTGACCAGAAAAAACGCCGAATATCTGCCTGAACTCGTCGATCTAGCCCTTGACCTCGGCGTGGCTGCGTTCCATCCGTTTATGCTGGTGCCTACGGGCCGAGGTAAAGGCCTGGCTCAAGAGGAACTATCGCCCGAAGATTATGAAGCCACTCTCAAGTGGATCTACCAGAAACAAAAAGAGCTTGGCGATCGGTTTAATTTCAAACCGACCGATGCCCCACATTATTACAGGATCGTCAAGCAGTGCGGCGGAAGCGTCAGTTTCGGGCACGGGCACCGGCCAAACCAGGGGCAACCGTCACCCCATCACGGGATGAACGCCCACACCCGCGGCTGCCTGGCGGGTACCGGTTTCTGCTTCATCTCCCACACAGGGAAGGTCCAAGGCTGCGGTTACCTGGATATCGAGGCCGGCGACATCAAAAAGAATACCTTCTCTGAAGTCTGGAATGAGTCTCCCCTTTTTCGTGAGATTAGGGATCTTTCTAAACTTAAAGGCAAATGCGGACGCTGCGAGTTTAAAACGGTCTGCGGCGGATGCCGGGCGCGCGCCTACGAGACCAGCGGCGATTACCTGGCCGCTGAACCTTATTGCGTTTATAGGCCGACGGGAAACGTCGCGGTTACCGTATAAATCAAGCGGAAGAGAAACCGAAGGTAACTATGACGTCCGTAGAAAAGTCAAAGCCAATGACGGAGCCCAGACAAGGCGGGCTTTCCCGTTATCACTACATGCCAAAGCCGGTAAAGGTAATATTTCTTCTGGCGCCGGTCATTGCCTCGACACTGTTCGTCATCCACTGGTTTTCCATACCTATTTTCGGCCATATCCTTGCCGGCACGATCTATTCGTATCTCCTCTACGCCATCCTCGGATTCAACATCTTCATCGGCCTTGGCGCCACCAAGAAACAGAATAGGCAAGCTCCACCGTGGTACGACTATATTCTGGGCGTGACACTGGTTGGCATAATCATTTTCTTCATGTTCAACATCAACGACATCACCTACCACAATTGGGATTCGCCACCGAATAACTGGGTTTTCGCCTCTGCAGTTACCATAAGTTTGCTGGTCATCGAAGCCGGGAGAAGAGTCGGCGGGTGGGGACTCGCGGCTCTCCTGGTTTTCTCGATCATCTACCCATTGTTTTCCTCAAGCCATTTCCTGGCGACCCATTTCGGCGGCGTTTTCTATGGTGCTTCTTTCCCATTCAAAGAGATCGTGAGTTCGTTCGCTTTCGGCGCCAACGGGATGCTCGGCATTCCGGCACAGATGCTGGGTGAACTTATCCTCGGTTTCTTCCTGTTCGCCGGCTTGATAATGGGAATGGGCGGCGGCAGTTTCTTCATGAACCTGGCTACCTCGTTAATGGGCAAAGTACGAGGCGGTCAAGCCAAGGTGGCAGTACTGGCCAGCGGCTTTTTCGGCAGCATCACCGGCAGCGCTATGGCTAACATTGCCGGTACGGGTTCCTTCACCATCCCAGCGATGAAAAAATCCGGGTTCGAAGCGGAGGACGCGGCGGCGATCGAGGCCTGTGCCTCCTCCGGCAGCGATTCTATGCCGCCGGTGCTGGGAGGACTGATCTTTTTCATGGTTGCAATATTCGGCGTCGACTACGCCGATGTTGTTATCGCCGCCTTCCTTCCTTCAGTCCTGTTCTACCTCGGGCTGCTGGTACAGGTCGATGGATATGCCGCACGGAATAATCTGAAGGGATCGAATGGTGAAGACCTGCCTAAATGGTGGCGCGTCATCCGGGACGGTTGGGTATACATAGCAGGTTTAGGGGTCCTGGCTTTCGGTCTGGTGTACATGAGATGGGGAGCGATAACCCCGGTGTACGCCACAGGCGTGGTCATTGCACTTCAGCTTTTCCAATGGGCTGTACGCAGAATCTCACCAAAAAAACAGGGTCAAAGCCCGATAAAAACCAATTTCGGAGGCGCCTGGAAAAGTGTAGAAACCGGGTTGGTACAAACCGCCGGCCTGGTAAACTACGTTGTTGCGATATTCATCGGGATGGGTCTTATCCTTGTCGGTCTCCTCAAGACCGGGGTAGCTGCCGGGCTGGCGGCATGGATCATCAGCCTAGGCGGCGATAATTTGTATCTTATCCTATTCATCTGCCTTGGTTTCTGTGTTGTTATGGGCACTTTCGGACTGGAACGGACGGCTTACATCTTTCTGGCGATTATTGCGGTGCCGGCGATCATGACCCTGAGCAAAACTGCCCCGGAATTTCAGGCGGCGGGAGGCCTTTCCATCATCGGCCTCAACCTGTTCATTATTTCCTATTCCAACCTTGGAGGCATCACACCACCAGTGGCATTAAATGCATTTGTCGCCGCCAATATCGCTGGCGCCAACCCGATGAAGACTGCCTGGATAGCCTGCCGCATGGGCGCGGTGCTGGCCTTCATCCCGTTTTTCTACGTATTACAACCGTCGCTTCTGATCATTTACACTCCGTGGTGGCAGACGCTCATCCATTTTGCCCAGGCCTTCATCGGCGTCTGGCTGTTGTCTTCAGGGCTGGCGGGATACCTGGTGGGCGCCGGAGAACTCAAAAGGGTTGCAAGATTGCTTCTTATCCTCGGCGGCTTCTCCCTGGCCTTCCCTCAGCCGGCAGTGTTCGGCGCGGGAGTAATCATCAGTCTAGCGACTATCTCCATCACGGTTTTATCCAACCGCGCTAAAAGTGTTCAAATCCCAAAAGTTAGTATCCCCCAAGCAAGTCTGGCGGAGGATGAGAGATGAATCCAATCTTACGTAAATTGTTTGGCGGTGCCGCGGTTTTATTGTCGGCGGTGCTGTTATCGGGCTGTGGAGGGAACTCGATTTACAACTCGACGTCCCCTGCCGGGACCGCTTTTACTTGGCCTGACGCCCTGCTCTTTGCCGCTACCGGCGACTCCGGACAAGCAAAGATGGTCTCCTGGGCTTCGGCAATGCAAAGCGGGCTGAACGGGCCCTTGATCAGGGTAGTCACCGAGGCTGCCTGGACGAATACTTATAAGGATATGAAAGCCGGCAAGATGGTGTTGTCACAGTGCGACAAGGTTACACTTGCTGACGACATCGAAGCTAAAAACGAGTACGCCATGCCCGACGGCGGCCCATGGATGGCTGGAATGGTGTGGATAGACTCACTTGCTTCCACCGGGTTCATGGTCCGTGGCAATTCCAACATGTACAAACCTGAAGACATCAAACCCGGAACCAGGATTGCTATCTGGAACAATCAATCCGCTACAATGTCGCCTTTCCTTTCACTGTTTGCCTGGGCCGGAATTGACCAGAAAGACATTGTCTGGGTGAACACGGGCGATTACAATGCCTGCCCGAGGGCGGTGGTCGAAGGCCGCGCTGATATAGCTATGGCCGCCCCGGTGACTCCGGCGGTAATGGAGGCTTCGGCGGCTCCGTCCGGGATACGATACCTGTCGATGAAACCAGCCGACAACCCCAAGGGAGCCGCGGCATTCCTGGCCATAAGCCCGATGTATGATTTCAGCCCGATCACCGCCGGACCGGCGAGCGCCATCGGCACCTGGGCGATTTCCAGCTATAAGTACCTTGCAGCAGACACCAGCACCGATGCAGAACTGATCTACCGCCTGGTCAAATGGCTCGACGAGAACTACTCATCTTACAAAGACAGCTACGCTTCAAACACCAATATGACTTTCCAGGATGTTTTCAGCGCCCTCCAGACCACCTTCATGCCGGTGCATCCCGGCCTGATCAAATACCTCAAAGAAAAAGGCGTCTGGAACGCGGACTACGAAAAACGCAACCAGACGAATATCACTCTCTTCCAAAAATATGTTACCAGCTACCAGGACGCGATGAAACAGGCCACCTCCAAAGGAATCGACATCAAAGCCTCGAACAGCGTATGGATCGAATTTTGGGAGAACTACAAAAAGACCAACGCCATCCCATTGCTCCGCATGCACGTCAGTTTGACCCAGGACGCCGCAATAACGCTGCCAGGAGGATACATCGCCCCCCCGACCACCACGACTCCATCCCCAACGACAACTGCCCCTCCCCCGACGATAACCGCGTCGGCAATCCCTATCAGTGTCGACATTTCTGACGCTCACCCGGGTGACGATGTGACGGTTACTATCAAAACCACCCCCGGCGCCGAAGTCACCATCCTGTTTACCATGCCCAACGGTACGAACAGCACTTTCCCGACGGATAACAAGAAGACTGCCGGTGCCGACGGGCGGATCACCTGGACGTGGAACATCAATTCCCATGTACCATCCGGGGAAGCGACTTTCACCTTCACCGCCGTTCTGAACGGCCAGACATCAACGCTTGCGGTCAAAAAGGTAATCTAGTTACTGCATTTCGAGGAGCGTCGTTTCACGCGATGTCTCCTCGTAATTTGGTCCGTGGTTAAGGAACGATCTTAAAGACCTTACCGGTTTTGCCGCTAGGACCGGCGTTATCAGATGCCAGGACATAGACTTCTCCATTTGCGTCCTGCCCAAATGATCGAAGCAACGTGCCCAGCCTCCCGTCCCGGCCATTCTTGATCATAAGTTCCCCAAAAGGCCACGCGGCTTCGCCTCCAGCGGGGCGTCGGGCGGCGAACACCTTACCCGTCGGATTATCGCCATTATCGCTGTAGTCACCGAAGATGTAAGTTCCGTCAAGCCCTGGAATCGATTTTCCCCGGTATACATAACCGCCGATAACCGATGAACCGAGGCCGCCGGAAGAGGCATTCTGATATTCGATCATGGGTTGGATCAGGGGTCGCCCCTGATCATTAACTTTCGGTGGCGTTGAAGTGATCAACTTCCATGGGTCGCCGGGATCGAAACCGTGGGTGCCCTCCATCAAATTCCAGCCGTAATTGCCTCCTTTGACGATGATGTCGACCTCCTCCCACTGGTGTTGACCGGCATCACCGGCAAAAAGTTCACGGCTGCCTCCCATGTCGAAGGAAATATGAAAAGGATTACGGAGACCCCAGGCAAAGATCTCCGGCCGGCCTCCGCCATTGGCGAAGGGATTGTCTTTGGGGATGCTATAAGGTTTTCCACCATCGACGTCGATCCTTAAAATTTTCCCGAGAAGAGTATCGGTGTTTTGGGCATTGCCTCCCGGCACGTGGCCGCGACCGACGTCGTTAGCTCCGCCGCCGTCCCCCAGCGGGATATATAAAAACCCGTCAGGCCCGAAAGTGATCTGCCCGCCGTTGTGGTTGAATTCCGGTTCATCGACCTCAAGGATGATATTTTCGGAATCGACATCAGCCATATCGAAACCCGCTGTAGTAACATTGAACTCTGAGATGTGACTGGTATGGTCCCAACCGGCCGGAGCTCCCACGCGGAGAGGGGCGGAGTAATAAACAAAGAACCTCCCGTTTTCGGCAAACCGGGGATGCAAAGCCAGCCCCAACAATCCCCGTTCATCATAACCGGCATTAAGGCGAATCATCCTCGGTTTTAAATCCAATAAAACCGCCGGGTCACGATTCGGTTGAACAATTGAAATCCTTCCGGTTTGATCCGCAACGAGAAACCTCCCACGGCCATCAGGGAGTTCAACCAAAGCTATGGGTGAGGTAAAACCGGAAGAAAGCAGTTCAAGCGATATCTCGGTGGTTTGTGCTTGAGTATCGGCTTTTGAATTCATCGGAGTGCCCTCCGTTCAGAGAAAAATTCATCCAATTCAACCTATACTGGTTTTTCGTATTATGCAATCCGTATGAGTACCTAATTTCACCAATCCGGGTCACTGCGGATTTTCCAAACTATCATTTCAAAGCTATAATTATTCGTTTCAATGCTCACCCTAAATAACATTTCAAAGTCTTTCGGCGCCCGGAACCTTTTCAGCGGCGTGACATTCCATATAGGCGCACGCGACAGGACGGCTCTTTTAGGACCCAACGGGACTGGAAAGACTACCCTGTTTTCCTTGATCGCGGATGAAAACCCACCTGATGGAGGAACGATCACCCGACCCAAAGACATCACCATCGGGTACCTGAAGCAGGAAATCGACAATCAATCAGCAAAACCGCTGCTCGAAGAGGTGGCGGCCTCAGCGATACACACGGCGAAACTCGAACATCGAATAAGGGTATTACAGGAAGAGATAGCCGAAAACTCAGATGAAGAGGAACTGGAACCCCTGCTGAAAGAACTTGGCGAATTACAGCACCGCTTTGAAACAAGCGGCGGCTACGACGTAGAGCACGAGGCGAGGATGATCCTGACAGGATTGGGGTTTAAGGAGAGCGATTTCTTCAGACCGATGTCCGCGTTTTCCGGAGGCTGGATAATGAGGGCGGAACTAGGCAAAATCCTGCTCCAGAATCCGGACCTGCTGCTCCTGGACGAACCTACAAACCATCTTGACCTTGAAACACAGTTGTGGTTCGAGAACTATCTCGCCAACTACCAGGGCGCGGCCCTGTTGACCTCCCACGACCGTGCCTTTCTGAACCGGGTGGTTCGACGGGTAGTTTCGCTCGAAAACGAAAGAGCAAAGGTCTATGCGGGAAACCACGACGCTTTTGTCCTGGCACGGCAAAGAGAAATCGAAGGATTGGAAGCGGCAGCCGGCCGCCAGGCGGTCAAGATCGAAAAAGAGACCAGATTCATCGAACGTTTTCGATACAAGAACACCAAAGCAAAGCAAGTGCAGTCTCGAATCAAAGCATTGGATAAACTCCAGCGGGTCGAAGTGCCCAGACTGGTAAAAAAGATAAAATTCAGCTTCCCCGATCCACCACACTCAGGTGAAGAGGTAATTACCCTAAAGCATTTGGGCAAAGCCTATGGAGACAATGTCGTCTATAAGGATCTGAACCTTTCTCTCCGGCGCGGCGACAGGGTCGCTTTGATCGGTCCAAACGGCGCCGGTAAAAGCACCCTGCTAAAAATCCTGGCGGGCGTTCTGTCATTTGAAAAAGGCGAACGGCATCTTGGGTACAACGTCGTTTCAGCCTACTATGCCCAGCACCAGCTCGATCTGCTGGACAGCAACAATACCGTTATTCAAGAATTGAACTTGGTAGCACCCTTGGAAACGGAACAGCGGCTGAGGTCGATCCTCGGGGGTTTTTTATTCACCGGAGACGACGTCCAGAAAAAGGTCGGAGTGCTTTCCGGCGGTGAAAAAGCTCGGTTGGCTATTGCCAAGATGCTGACCCAACCGGCTAACCTTTTACTGATGGACGAACCGACGAATCACCTGGATATCGCATCACGGGAAGTCCTGGCCGACGCCCTCGAAAGCTACAAGGGCACTCTGTGTTTCATTACCCATGACCGCACTCTGATCAGCCAAACGGCCAATAAAATTATCGACATCAGAAACGGACAGGTCTCGGTCTATCCGGGCACTTACTACGAATATCTATATCACATGGAATCGGCCTCATCCATTTCAACGACAGGTTCACCGCAATCTGAAAAACACGTAATTTCTACAGAGCCAGCAGTCGATCCGCGGCGCCGGAGAGCGGCAGCCGGAGAAATCAGGAACGAATTCAACCGAAAACTCACTCCACTCAAAAACCGGATTACCCAGATCGAAGAAGAACTAGAACAGGACGAATCCGAACTAGCGGGAATTGAACTAGAGTTTGCTAAACCCGAGGCTTATGGAGACTCCCAGGCAGTTGTTGCCAGAATCGAACGGCACAAGACGCTTAAAGCGAACATGCAAGAACGAACCAGCGAGTGGGAAAACTTGATACGCGAAGAGGAAGAACTGCACACCAGTCTCAATAACGCGCTGGCCGCCCTAGATTAGGCCTTGAGCTGACCATTTTTGTATTAGTGATAAAATAACAGTATGAAAATTGGATTGTTCGATACGATCGATCCGGTCCCTGAACTGAAGAACCCGCATGTTATTGTGACCATCCCGCCATGGCTAAATGCCGGCGAATCCGCCAGGTTAGCCGTCGAGTACCTCGAAAAACTAACCGACGCTCAGCCCCTGGCCAAGCTATCGTCTCCAGGGGAATTTTTCGATTTTACCCGCTACCGTCCGACGGTCTCATTGGTTGACGGCGGATCTCGTCTGGATATCCCAAATGCCACCGCCCGTTTCGGGAAAACTGACTCAAACGACTTTATCTTGCTCCGGGCGCCCGAACCGCATACCAGATCGGAATCGTACATCGAATCCATCCTGGAATTCTTCAAGCATTTCAAAGTGAAACGCTATTGCCTTTTAGGCTCAATGTACGAGATGCTGCCCCATACCCGGCCACCATTCGTTACCGGTTCAGCCAGCAGCCAGTGGCTGCAAAACAGCATCGAGGTCGCGGGGGTCGTCCCGAGCAACTATGAAGGTCCCACCTCGATAATGAGCCTTGTGGCTCAAGAGGCCAAGAAGCTGGGGATAGAAACCTTAAGCCTGGTCGTCCATCTGCCCATTTACCTCCCACTCCCTGTCGACCACCGTGGCGAGGTACCGCTGCTTGAAATCTGTGAATCTCTATATGGTATCCCTGTTCCCGTAGTCGACGTTGAAAAAGCCAAAGAGGAAAATGACCAGGTTAATTCGATGGCTGAGGCTTTCCTTAAAGAGCACCCGCAGCTTAGATTTATGCTTACCCAACTGGAAAACAATTACGATGCGCGGATTAAAAACCGGGAACAGGTCCGTTTATCACCGGAGATAGAAAAGTTTCTTCAGGATATGAGCCGCGGTTTCGAAGCCAGTTAATTGCAGTCTAAACCTAAAATTAAACACCAATGAAAGAGACCCCCACATGGATTATGTAAAGATGCTGGCTGAACTAGTAGCTATCGATACAACAGTGCCGCCGGGTAATAACTACCGCAAAGCACTTGAATACCTTGTCCCGCATTTCGAAGACACCGGATTCAACACCGAATTGGTTGATATTCCACCCGAATTCTGCGAGGGCCGCCCCGGCAGATTAGCATTGATCGGGCACCGGAGACTGCCGGGCAAACCCCGCTTGATTTTTTACGGTCATGTCGACGTCGTACCCGCGCAAGGATGGCCCGCTTTCGAACCGCGTGTCGAAGAGGGAAAAATGTTCGGACGCGGCAGCGCCGATATGAAGGGCGGCATCATCGGTTTGCTGATCGGCTTCGAGAAGATCAAAAACTCTCAATTCAAATACGATGTCTCCGTGATGATAACAACCGATGAAGAACTCAGTCAGTCGGGGCAGATCCGCTTTCTCAGGCGGTACCTTGAACCAGTGAAGGATTCCATCGTCTGGTCTCTTGATTCCAACACCGGGGGAGTCGCCGTCGCGGGGCTTGGCGCGCTGCAAATGGAAATAAAGATCGCGGGGAAATCGGTCCACTCCGGGCTTTCCCACCTCGGGGTTAACGCGATAGAACAAGCCGTGAGAGTTATGAACTCTTTGCTGGAGCTTAAATCCAAAGTAACTTCTAAGAAATCGGCCGTACCGGCACACCCGGACACCGGGCTTAAGTTCATGGAGCCGCGGTTGAACATCAATATGGTACATGGCGGGCTCAAAGCCAACATCGTGCCCGATGAATGCACGATAACTATTGACCGCCGCCTGATTCCTGAAGAAAGCCTCGAGGAGGCGGACAAGGAAATCCGAGACCTACTTAACCAGTTCAAGGACATCCGCTGGGAAATTTCTTATGGTCTGCGGGTGCCCACCGTCCCGCCTGCCAGCGGTCCGGCAGTAGAGCGGCTCGAAAAGCTGATCAAGGAAGTCATGGGAACGACAGGGCAATTCGGCGAAATGGGTTCCGGCGATATGGGCATCATCGTCCACGATGAGTGGAAAGGTCAAGATTTCGGTCTCGGCGTGATCCGTACCGAGTGTAACATCCATGGAAAGGACGAATTCGTGTATTTGAAGGATGTAGAAGACCTGGGAGAAATAGTAGCCCGATATCTTAGCGAATAAAAATCGGGAAGAGGAATGATTCTTCCCGATTTGAAGGCGATTAAGGTATGGTTAAACCAGTTTTGACAAACAGGTTACAAGTGATTTAATCCCTCTTATTTCGATATAGGCGAATTTTACCTTAGGTCAATAGCCTCCATTGTGGGAGCCAGCCACTGTGTCATAACCATAAGCTGGATAATCCTGCGCCCACCAACTATCTACTTTATTGGTTGAAGCTCCGTACCCAAAGGTCTTGGCACCCTGATAGAACAAACCATTGAAAATATCAGTCGTACCTACAATGCCTTTTACAACCTGGTGCACCATGGCACCGGTATTCACGTTAAAGGTACAAGTAGACATGCACATTCCGCATTGGGCAGGCAGCCCGCTATAAGCATTGTAATAGTTACAAGCCGGCGAATCGCTCCAAAATACCTTTTTACCCCTTCCGGCACATTTGTTTGGGGCGCTCGTCCGAGGCGGGATGCCTTGTTCATGTTCGAATGCTTTTTGTGGGGGATCCCAAGATGGTTCCTTATCGTAAGTAATAACTTGGGGTGGGCAGAAATCGGCGCATTTATGGCAAGAATGACAAAAGCGATTTAATCCTGCATCGATAGGATGGGTTGGCTCAAGTGGTAGATCAGTCATGAACTCGTAGTAACCATCTAT
The DNA here is from genome assembly GCF_014672715.2 of Dehalogenimonas etheniformans. Lineage (NCBI taxonomy): Bacteria > Bacillati > Chloroflexota > Dehalococcoidia > Dehalococcoidales > Dehalococcoidaceae > Dehalogenimonas > Dehalogenimonas etheniformans. Next base: position 1,357,064 of record NZ_CP058566.2, read on the forward strand.
TGGACCTCGCTCTGGGCTAATAGCAACACAATGGTTGCGCGCAAGTTCAGCGGTTCCACCGAGTACCGCCGACGCTTGGGCTGCCAACAGAGGGTATGGTCCCAAACCCAGACATTGAAAACCTAACGCTTTAATGAACGCTTGAGCCGAATTCTCTACGTCGCCACGCAGGCGATACCGACTGATGTTCGCAGCGTCAAGAACCGCAGAAGGGTTGCATCGCCAAGCATCGCGCGACATTGGGATCGTGAAACCTACGACAAACATTTTGGGGTTATTTGGAACAACGAACTTCTCGGGAGTCACATAACCTTGGTCAACATTCTCAATTTCGATTTTGCGAGACACTGTGATTGGCGGAGGCCATTGATCGATATATGTTGCATTAAATGTCGCACCACCCCTATCCCATGAACATAACAACTTCTTTTCATTTTCGGAAAACTCGCTAACGGCGATTGCCGCAGCACCATAGAAATTCATCGCCGCTCTAAGCATTCTCAAATTGTTTTCCGGGGAATCATTCCACCGTGGCAAGCCATAAAAATCCGGCCCGGTTACCGTAGGACCCGTCCAACTGCCTGTAGCCCAGACAGCTGCACCGAGGCGAAGGGCGTTGTCCCGGAGATTGAATCCCTTTTGGCCCTGAGTTACCGCGTCTTTTCGGCATTTACCTTGCATAATCCCCACGCCGCTAGTAGCTAATACATTTTTGATTTGGTCAGCCCCGTAATACTGAGCCATAGCATGGGTAACATGGGCTGTCTCTCGAGCGTCGTACCTGGTGGTTTGTGACCAATCAATCTCTATTGTGGGGTTCCCCAATTCGCGCTCTTTAACATACCAAGGTCTTTTCCAACCATTTGAGTTCGAAACGATTGCTTCATCAATATCATGGAAAACCGGGGTTATCGCAGCTGCACCTCCTGTTCCAACTGCAGTAAGTCCTACATACTTCATGAAATCCCGACGGCTTAATGTTGAATGGAATATGGACATTCAATTTGCTCCTTTATGATTTTTCTCGGCTCCCTCTGGTCTCTCCCGAATACCCTCCGGTCTCTCCCGAATGCCAGTACATTGGTTACTTCCTCCTATATTCACCCAATAGTGGAATACGAACTAGCCACCTCCACAGAGCACTGGGTATGGTATTTACTTCCTGGGTCTAGGTAGAACATCTCGGCTTCAGGGACGCGGGCTCAGGCGATACAGACTTGCCGTTGAACACGCTGGCATATTGTTCTCTGCGGATTTTCTGCAGCTTATTCATATGCAAGTGGTATTTCAGGAGTTCCTTCATCTCCCGGTAGAGTTTGGCTGGATTGGTGAAAGCCAGCAGGAAATAGGCCGGATTATGCCGCACTGTAAACATGAACCGAACTTTGGCGTAGGTATGGTTGAAATGGGCGACATACTCGTCGATCATCTCCTGGGGCACCTGGCTCAAATTGACCTTGTGGCCGTGAGAAACGATGAATTCCGGCCACTCTTCCAAGCTCTGGGGTGCCTTGATAAGATTGTTGTTGACACAGTAGTCATAGAGCACGCTGCCAGGGATGGGGATGAAGCGAGATAGGAGATAAGCCGGGTTATCCAGCCGGTCGAGCATGGATCTTGTCGATTTCATATCCTCCACTGTCTCCGTCGGGAAGCCATAGATAAGATAAATGACGATCCTGATCTTGTGCTTGGTCAGGAGCCAGAAGGTCTTCTCCATCTGCTCAAGAGAGATACCCTTCTGGATGAAGTCCAGCATCCTCTGGGAGCCGGTCTCGGGTCCAAGACCCATGGCGACACAGCCGGCTTTTTTCATCAGGATAATGTCGGCTTCAGATAGGTCGGCACGTGACTCGCAGGCCCACTTCACCTTGTTCTTGCGTTCGATGAGGATCTTGCACACCTGGCGAAGACGCTTTCTGTTGAAGGCGAAATTGTCTTCGTTGAAGCGGACAAACTTGGCATTGTAAAGTTTCTGCACTCTCTCAAGCTGCTCGACGACCCTTTCTGCTGAAAGCTCTGAAGCATATCCCCGGTCGAAGGCACTGTGGTAACAGTAAGCACATTTGTAAGCACACCCTCTTGAAGTTGAAAGGCCGATCTCCGAATACCTCTCCATCTTGACCAGATGCCAGGCAGGATCAGGGAGTTCATCGAGGTTCTTGATGAAAGGCCTTCTCTCATTGATAACCGGCTTGCCGTCCACCTTATAGCCAAGACCTTTTATCTCGGAGAGGGCAGGAGTCCCAGTCTCGAGATGTGTAACCAAGTCGAGCATGGTGTACTCGCCGGCGCCCATGACGACGAAATCAACATATGGCTCTATAACACACTGGGCGGGGAGGACGGTGGGTTGTAGATTTCCCCAGGCGATCTTAACATCGGGCAGTAATGCCTTGAACTGCTTCGACTGGAGGATGGAGCCTTCGAGGTAAGGCCCGGCGATCACCGAAAAGCCGATGAGGGCAGGTTTCCACTCCACAAAATCCTCAGGCTTCCTCTCATCGACGAATCCGTCGTAGATCTGCACCTCATGGCCTGCCCGCTCGAGTGTGGCGGCGATGTACAGGAGGCCATTAGCCAGGGTACAGCGAGCCTTGTTGTAATAAGCCTGATAGGTCGGCGAGGCGGCGTTAACCAGTAAGACTTTCATCATTACCTCCTTGTCGTTGCAGCGACGGGAACAAGCGTCTGCTCTTTGGTTTCACCGGAGAGCTTCTTTTTAACCACCTTGTAGAAGCCGTTGACCTGGGTGTGGTACTTGACAAGCTCCCAGAGTTCCCTGGAAAACTTCTTTGGATCAGTGAAGGCGGTGAGGAAGTAGGACGGGTTGTGCTTCAGAGTAAAGCGGAAACGCTGGACAGCGTAGGTCGCTCTCCAGTGAGCGGCGGCCTCGCTCAACATCTCCTCCGGTACTTCAGAGATGTTGATCTGGTTGCTGAATCTCATGAGGTATTCCGGCCAGCCTTCCAGTTTCTCGGGAAGGGTGACCAGACCGTGCTTGACACAGTAATCGAAGAGGACGCTGCCGGGGAAGGGGACGAAACGGTTGTACATATAGTAGGGATCATCGAGGTCCTTCAGCATTCTTTGAGTAGCCTGAAAATCAGTTACGGTCTCGGTGGGGAAACCGTACATGATGTAGACAGAGGTACGAATCCCGGCTTTAACCAAGCTCCAGAAAGTCTTCTCCATTTCAGGCACGGTGATATCTTTCTGAATGAAGTCCAGCATCCGCTGGGATCCTGTCTCAAGGCCAAGACCGACGGCGACACAGCCAGCTTTCTTCATCAAGGCGATATCGGTGTCGGATAGATCAGCCCTTGAATCACAACTCCAGTTGATTTTGAGTTTCTCCTCGATGAGGAGTCTGCAGAGCTCGCGTAGTCTCTTCCGATTAAATGTGAAGTTATCTTCGTTGAAGCGGATGTACTTCGCTCCGTACTTCTCTTTGAGGTGCTTTATCTGGGAGATGATCCGCTCAGCACCGAGGAAGCCGACGTATCCCTGGTTGTAGGTCTTGTTGTAGCAGAAGGCGCAGTGGTGAGCGCAGCCACGGGATGTGTTTAAGCCAATAACGGAATACTTCTTGACGTCCACCAGGTGCCAGGCCGGGTCCGGCATGGATTCCAGGTCTTTGATGAACTCGCGGCGTTCGTTGACGATAACATTGCCATCGCGCCTGAAGGCAAGACCTTTGATAGAGTCGAGAGAAGGGGAACCGATTCTCAAGTGCTCAAGAAGTTCTAGCAGAGTAAACTCACCCGCGCCGATAACAACGAAATCAACGGAATCTTCAGCCAGTGTCTGCTCCACCATGATAGAAGGGTGGACATTGCCCCAGGCGATCGTGGCTTCCGGCAGAAGCGATTTGAATTCCCTGGACTGGGCTACCGAGCCCTCGAGGTTGGGCCCGGTGATGACCGAAAAACCGATCAGGTCGGGGTTGAAGGCGACAAAATCCTTCGGCTCCCGCTCGTCGACGAAACCGTCGTAGATCCGGACCTCATGGCCAGCCCTCTCTAAGGCAGAGGCAATATACAGCAGGCCGTTGGGCAGGTTGGTGTATGCCTGCGAGTAATACTGCCGATAAGCCGGGGTAGCCGAGGTGACGAGCAGGACTTTCATTCTATTTACCTCCATCAGGTTTGGGCCGCGCTGTCCGGATGTTACTTGTTGGTTCCGGGAGGATTCTCCCGGAACCAACAAACCAAAGCCAGATTATAGGAATGGAGGACTCTTCCATTTGCTATAACCACCATCATGGGCAGGGATGGTTGAATCCTGACCAAGGACCGGCAGATCGTACTCGAAGAAATGGTCGATCTTATCAGGAGCAGTCCGAGGCCAAGCGCCATAACCAAAGAGATCACCGAGCTTATAGGCTTGACCATTCAGAGCGCTAAAATTGGAGATGACACTGCGGATGACCTGATGAATCTGGGAGCCGCGATTGGTAGTAAAGGTACATTCCGCCCAGCACACCAGGCAACGGCCAGTCTCAAGACCGAACTGGCGGCACAACGGGCTGTCCTGAATGAAGGCTTTTGTCCCATCGACGGACCACCGTGCAGTCTTGCCTGCATAACCCGGTTGTGACGCAGGATCACGACTACCGGCAGTGGCTGCATCACGTTCGAAGGTGGGTTCTTTAGCCTGGGAAATAGCGCCAGGCGGACAGTGATCAGCGCACTTGTGACAGCTGTGGCAAAAACGGAAAAGACCAGCATCGATTGGCTTACTGGAGGCCATGGGAAGATTGGTGGCAGGGGTATAAAGCCGGCCGGGAGCACCCTTTTCCGGTGTTAAGGTATAAAGCTGCTGGCGGGAAGCTTCACCAAGTCCTGATAGGACAGCGACCGCCCCCTCTGATCCAATATAAGTTGTATCATTACCGATAACGCCTATCATCCAATAGCCGAGATACCTCAGGAAACTATAGGTAGACGCATGGCAGTTAGCTACGTTGTTAAACGTGTTGGCGTTGGCTAAACTGCCACAGGGCGTAGGCGCCAGCCGCCACAACTCGTTAGCGCCACCCATGGTCATGCTCCATTCGAAAACATCCTGGTTTGATGGGATCACGAGTTTGGTGGTAGTCGAATATGGCTGATCCACGGCTTCGAACACTATCGGTCGGGCAGCTGTGGCAGGCGGAGGCCAGGCATCGATATACTGGTCACCATTAGCCTTATCGCTATTGGCAAAGACAACGTGGTCCTTATCTTCCTGGGACATCTCTACCGGATACATCAATTCGCCGCCGTACATGCGGATGGCAGTCCGTAGCAACAGAGTGCCTTCCTCTGGTGTACCGGTCCACTTCGGCTCGCCGCGCTCCGCCGGTGATTTTGATGGGGCAGGAACGGTTGTTTCAGCCCAAGTTGGGGCCGTTGCTGCGGCGACCCGCTTATAGGCGTTATTCAGAGCCTGAAATCGTGTGTCCCAGCCAGGCTTACCGGCGGCGATCTGGGCTTTTTCGTAAGCCGCACCAGTGGTCGCACTGGCCAGCACGCGGTCTTTACCCAGGTAGTAGGCACGCATGTAAGATGATTGCCCCTGGAGAGTGGAATCGTGCCGGTGCATCAGGCTGTAATCGATATCGATGGTCGGTTTATCGACCTCTTTGACCCACCATGGCCGTCCCGAATGGGCGGCACCATCTGATATGAGTTCGTCCAGATCGTGAAAAACGGGCCTAACCAGGGATGTGACGCCTACACCGGCGCCACCCAAGCCGAGGGCTTTCATGAACTGCCTGCGGCTCACAGTACTGTGAAACATAGACATTCTGTTTTTCTCCTTTCAATTAATAAACCGTGTTGTCTTTCCCACCGTCATCCGGTCTTTCCCGGAAGCCAACCGTCATTTTTATCCTCCCGATTTCTCTCAAACGCTAAACCAGCACTGGTATCCTGGCACTCTTGATACTAGGCTGTTCGGCAAAATCCAATTCAGCTTCAGTGGGGAAAATGCTCCTAACGCTGAATTCCCTAGGGGCGTCACGCAGGAAATGAACATTGTTGAGGTGCTTGCGAGCGGCCAACGCAGCCTTTTCAACGTCTTCGACGGTCGCCCTGGGCCAGGGGTTATCGGCGACCCTTGAATAGGCATCGAGGTGATAAAGCATCCCTGAATCAATTGAGGCGATGAACCTGGCTAACTTTTCGATCTCTTCCGAGTCTATGTAGCCCGGGATGACTACAGTTTCTGCCAGCATAGGCACTCCGGAATCGTAGATTCGCTTAAAGTTCTTGAGGATCAATTGGTTAGAATGCCCGGTATAGTCAATATGGAGATCTTCATCGAAAGCCTTCAATCCAAAGGCCACTCTGTCGACATGAGCCAGATCCGGCATGTTTAGCCCATTGGTGAGGAGGATATTCGTCGTTGAAAGCCTGCGGTGCAGTGTTTCGGCGATCAACGGCATCGCCGGATCGAGGGAGGCTTCCTGGCCTTCAAAGAGGACCGACCTGGCTTCAAGGTCGACCAAGGTATCGATAACCCCGTCGAAATCAATGAACCGGTTGGGCATCGAGGCTTCACCGTCCGGTTCCGCCAGATAGAGATCCATGTTGCGGTCAAGCATGGAATCGAAGGGAATCTTGCGAAGGATGCAGCCCCGGCAGGCGATGTTGCAGCCGCGGAAATGAAGGTAAGCCTGCTTAATCGAGTCGGCAAAGGCGATATTATAAACCATGGTTAGCATCAATTCCTCACCTGTTGTTTATTCGGCAAGCCTTGCGGTGAAACCCGATTACACCCGGGGAGGCCCACGGGAGGGGTTTCACAGCGTTTTATACCGGATCGGTCGCAACAATCCGGACACCCCGGTTTCCCCCACCGCAAGGCTTGCCGTGATAATGACGGAAATTCCAAGATACAAACTCCAAATTCCAACTAGCTTCGCTCTGCCCGCAGACGATCCGCGCCAATTAAAGAAATCGCCACCATGAAAATGAAGATCCCAAGCTCGATAATCATTGTCTCGCCTCCCAAAGGGTTGCTTTCACCCGTTCCTGTAGTTCGATCTTATCCAGTGGTTTGTACAGGTAGTCGTCAGCTCCGGCATCCAGGGCTCCAATCAGCCGCTCCGCACTGCCGTTGTGATCTGCGAGGAGAATGACCGGAACGCCGGGCCGGGTTTTGAGGCCGCTTAAAATCTCATCCGATGCATTGTGCTCAAGGTCGACAATGACCAATCCGGCGGAATCAATACCGCCTTGTCCAGGCCAAGTGCTGACTTTAACGCCTGATATGCTCCTTTCGAGGGTCCTTTTAATGTCCATGAAGACGTCACGATTGTCTTCGGCAACGAGTATGTCCATTTTCCCCTCGCGTTCCCTGATTGATACCAGTCTAAATGAACACACCCACGCACCCGGCAACAGCTTGCAACAGTAAAAAAACTGTAAGAAGCATAATTGGCACTAACAAACACGTAAAAAAACCAAGTGACACGAAAGGTAACAATCTTCATAAAACAAGGCTCTCCTTTCGGAGAGCCTTGTTTGGCTAACGTTTGTTCCGGTTACGACGGAGAAATCAAGCGGAAACCGATTCCTCTCTCGTTAACCAGCATGGGCGACCGGGCATCAGCCTCCAGCTTGGCTCTCAAGCGGTCAACATATACCCTAATGGCTTTGCTTGAGCCGGGGTAGTCCTCACCCCACAGCTCACGTGCGATGCTGCGATAAGAGGTGACCTGGCCGCAGTTGCGCATCAGGTGCTGGAGGATGATATTTTCTGCCCGGGTCAAAGGCACTTCCCGCCCCATGAAATATGCCCGATGGATAAAGGCATCCAAACGCAACAAACCACTGACCAGTGATTGACTTTCAGCTCGCCCACGTACCCGCCGCAGAAGGGCTTTGGTCCGGGCGATGAATTCGATCTGCTTGATCGGCTTGGTCAGGCATTCATCGGCGCCGATGTCCAGGCAGCGGACAAGATCGACTTCGTTCAAATCGTTTTTGACGGCGACGATGGGCACCATTGAGAAAAGTACCAGTCTTTTCAGGAAATCGAAACCGCTCATATCGGGCAGTTTGAGATCAGTGACCACAAGATCAAAACGTTCCCGTTCCGCCAGGTCCAATCCTTCTTCGCCTGAAGAACATGGAACTACACTCACATCAGGCCACGGGATTTTGAGAGTTGAACCGATGATTTCGGTACATTCTGGATCACCGTCGATAACGAGTACTTGCATCTGTCCCCTTTGCTGATCAAGAATCCGATCTAGCAATTTGATTTTAGGTCTTGTGCAGGTGAGGACAAATACGTATTGCTACCTATTTTTGACTGAAACGGTACTAATTCTCTCAATTACATCATTTGCAATATTAATACCGATAACATTGAGGGCCACGGAAAGGCTTATTAAGAGTTAACCACCCATACGGCGGTAGTACAAATAAAGGGCGATAGCGATAGCCAGAATGATAAAGGAAACGATGTTGGCGGAAATAATAACGACATCTCCCAAATGGATGCCGTAAATGCCCCATATGGTTACTCCAATCAAGAACTGGCCCAGAGTCATGAGGCTGATATCCTTGACGCACCTGGTACGCCGCATCTTGATGATCTGTGGAACAAAACCAAAGGTCGTCAAGAGGGCCGCAATGGCGCCCACCACATACCACATTCGAACGCTTCTCCTTTGTTTCTCATGGGGTCTTTGTCTTTATGTAACGTGGCATTATACAATAATTTAATTTACTTACTAACGGAGGAACCTTGGCAAAGTTGGCGCTGGATCTCCATGACATCTACAATCGCGGCGCGGCGATCGAATCTGAACTCAACCGGGTGATCTCCGAGGCGGTGGCAAAAAAAGTTTCAATAGTCGAGATAATCCCAGGAAAGGGCTCCGGCCAGTTGAAAAAACACGTTCTCAGGTTCCTGGCCCAACCAGAGATAAAGAAGCTGTACCACCGGATTGAGAAGGATGACAAAAACTTCGGGCGCATCTTCGTGCATTTCCGGTTTTAAAGCTCACTTGCGGTCCCCAAAATCAAAATACGTACTTGTACCAATTGACCGAAAGTTCTCCGGCATATACAGTGGACGTGTTGGACACCTTCACGAAGACAGGATAAACAGAGATGGCTGACGAGATTATCATGTACGGCACTACCTGGTGCCCCGATTGCTACCGGGCGAAGAGCTTCCTCAACAGCAGGGGAATCCCGTTCAAGTGGATCGACATCGCCACCGACCCCGCTGCCACAGCCGAGGTGGAACGCATAAACAAGGGCAACCGCAGCGTACCCACGATTGTCTTTCCGGATGGCTCCATCCTGGTTGAACCTTCTAATTCGGAATTGGAGAAGAAACTCAGTCCCTGATCATCGAACTAAGTAACCAAACACGAGTTTATCCGTACCATCGTCCCAAGGACTTAGTACCGTTACAGCCAACTTCTACAGCCTCATTTTATCAAGATTACGAGACTTCCTAAACAACAATACGGGAGGTCTCGTCTTTAATCAGGTAGGTTTCCCAATTTCGCAAAGCCGATCCAATTGGTACGATTCTGGTGTATCAAAAACGGTAAGGACAAGCGCGAACTCTGCGAAAGGAGAAACAAAATGCCTGTGATGATTGGACTCGTCGGTGGTTTTTTAAACGGACTGGGGATCGATCTCCTGTCAAAAGGCAACTATGCCCTAGGGATCGCCTGGTTTTTGATGGGGTTTGCTGTAGCGTGGATGCTCTACATGAGGGTGCGGGAAGACCAGAAGGCCGCCGTCAAAGTGGCGGTTAAGCGCCAGGATGATGACCCTAAATAAATGTCGTTCACGCCAATGATCTCTATTCTTGCCAGAAGATTTGATGTCACAATTGAAAGTGGAGAACTAGTAACGCAACTGTTATAAATAGGTAATTGTACTTATTTCAAACACCCAGGATTTCTGCCATAATATTTTGTAAGGTAAAATGCAACATGGCAGAAAAAAAGAATAATCCGATTCTAACTTCTCTCAGGAAAGACTTCATTTCAGGTCTGTTATTCCTGGTCCCATTCCTAGCCGCAATTGTAATCTTGCTCTGGGTCTTCAACACTATCGATGGGTTCCTCCAACCGATCATAAAACTGTTCTTCGGTAGAGAGATCGTAGGCTTGGGGCTAGCAAGCACCATCGTCCTCATCTTGCTCATAGGACTGATTCTTCACAACTACCTCGGCCGTTTCGTGCTTAAATCTCTCGACAAGGGACTGGAGCACGTGCCCATTTTTTCACAGGTTTACACTGGCGCCAAGCAGGTTATGTCTTCACTTGGCGGCGCTAAAAATGCCGCGTTTAAAGAAGCGGTGCTCGTTGATTTTCCGCAGAAAGGCGTAAAATCCCTGGCATTCATCACGAACGAATTGGAGGACGACAGGGGGGAAAAGATCTTCGTCGTCTATGTTCCCGGGTCACCGAACCCGACTTCGGGATTCCTCCAACTGCTTCGCGAGCATCAAATTGTCAGACCTGAGCTTGCCGTTGATTGCGCCATGCGTATGATTGTGTCCTGCGGCATGGTTACGCCTGACAAATGCCACACTTTCGGGCTCGCGGACGGCTATCGAGCTGCGGTCGGTGCTCCTCAGGAAGTTCTGGGAGAAGGCGCCCTGCCTCAAGGCGTTCCTATTTCACTCTCGGAGGTTGAGAACCTCAAGATCAGTTCCTGCAAACTGGAAGAACAGGAGAAGATGAAAATACAATCTGAGTAATCCCTGCCTCATCAACCTGTAGACGGTTATTCAAAGAGCGATAAAATAAGATCCCTAAACCATTTCGGAGAGCAATATGAAGTTGAAACAAAATCTCGGGCCGACAGATGGCCTTATCAGGGCGGTTCTCGGCATAGGTCTGTTCGTGATCGCCAATTTCGTTGTTGAAGGCGTTGCCGATGGGATCCTTGAGCTTCTGGGCGCCATTCTGATCCTGACCGCGGTGATTGGATATAGCCCAGTATATGCACTGTTTAAAATTTCCACCCGCAAACCTGACCAGAGCTGATTGGTCCGGGTTTTAAATTCCGAGGATTATCTCTCAAAATATCCCTTCGTTGTAGAGGGATTTTAGCTGTAATCAAACCTCAATCCTTGGTAAAATAAACCGATTTCCCGTATGATTAAGCTAAAACATCTTCTTAAAAGGATTACAAATGCATTCTATTAAGGCCCTAATGATAATGGCGTTGCTTGCCTTATTGGCAGTAACTGGCTGCAGCACCAAAATCACCTATGCGACCATCGAAACCAACATGGGATCGTTCAAGATCGAACTTTTCACCAAGGACGCCCCAAAAACTTGCGAGAATTTCATTTCACTGACCAACAAGGGCTTTTACGACCAAACAACCGGAAACAAGGTCGTTTTCCATCGGATTTATAAAAACTTCATGGTCCAGACCGGCGACCCGACAGGTACCGGGGCCGGCGGTCCGGGCTATACCTTCGCCGACGAACTGCCGCCCAAACGACCTTATGATCCGGGCATCGTGGCTATGGCCAACTCCGGACCGAACACCAACGGCAGCCAGTTTTTCATCTGCACCGGGTCGATGGCAAGGAACCTGGATCAGACCCCCAACTATACCCAATTCGGGAGAGTGGTGTCGGGTATGGACGTCGTATTGGCGATAGAAGCCGTGCCGGTAATCAATAACGGAGCCGGAGAAGTCTCCAAACCTGTCGATCCGCCTTACATCATCAAGATCACCATCGAAAAAGCTTAAATTAAAATAGGTAAGAGATAATACTTCGAGAAAGGAAATCCGATGCCCGAATCCGCCAAACGTTGGAACACACCACCCGCCATGGAGATCGATCCGGCAAAAAAATATACAGCCACAGTGAACACGAGCCTTGGAACGTTCAAGGTCCAATTGTTCGCCAAGGAAAGCCCCAAAACGGTCAATAATTTCGTCTTCTTGTCCCGGCAGGGGTTTTACAGCGGGGTGATCTTTCACCGCATTATTAAATTGTTCATGATCCAAACCGGAGATCCCACCGGCAGCGGAGCCGGTGGTCCGGGATACAGATTTGCCGACGAACTCCCGGTCAAGCATTCCTATGATCCGGGAATCGTAGCTATGGCCAACGCCGGACCGAATACCAATGGCAGCCAGTTTTTCATCTGCACCGGACCGCAGTCCAAAGGCCTCGACGGATGCCCGAATTACACCCAGTTCGGTCAGATTATCGAAGGTATGGATATCGTTCAAAAGATCGCCGGCGTTCCGGTCAGGCGTTCTCCTCACGGCGAGATGTCCAGCCCTGTCGACCCTCCGGTAATCCAGTCTATCGAAATCTCGGAAATGTAGGCCCAGGTTTTCTCAGCCCATTGGTTGACAATGACCGACAAAACCATAATCCAACTGGCGGTATTCGAAGCCCCGGCAAGGCGGGTGTACGATGCGCTGATGAATTCCGAACAGCACTCGGCATTCACCGGCGATACGGCTTCGATCGACGCCAGGATGGGAGGACGTTTCAAGGCTTACGGCGATTACATTAGCGGCACTTTCCGTGAGATCGTTCCCGGGAAAAAGATCGTGCAAGATTGGCGAGCATCGGACTGGCCGCCCGGGGTTTTCTCGATCGTAACCATTCAACTTCAAGGAAAAAACGAAGTAACTACCCTACGCCTGACCCAGGAAGGGGTGCCGGAGACATTCGCCGAGGAAATCTCTCAGGGCTGGCACGATTTCTACTGGGACCGCCTTCGTGAATACCTGGAAAAAGACGGGCATTGAGCCAAGCTACGATCACTTGTATGAACCTGAATCAGGGCGGCCTTTCCAGAAAAGGCTGCCCTGACTTATAATGAAAGACATGGTTATGGAAAGTTTTCCGGCTTCAAAAAAGGCTGATCAGACTTTCTCCTGGGCCTACCGTTCCGCAGCTGAAATAGTCGAGAACGTCGGCAAGGTAATAGTAGGTAAGAACGAAGCCATCAGGTTGGCGGTCATAGCCGTCATGAGCGGCGGGCACCTGTTGATAGAAGACGCACCGGGCGTCGGCAAAACGATGCTGGCGCGTGCGCTGGCGCGCTCGCTGGAGTGTTCTTTCAAACGCATCCAGTTCACCCCCGACATGCTGCCCGGAGATATCACAGGGACGACGGTATACAACCAGAAATCGGGAGATTTCGAATTCCGGGCGGGCCCGGTAATGGCTCAGATCGTCCTGGCTGACGAGATCAACCGGGCGACGCCCAAGGTTCAATCGGCGCTGCTCGAATGTATGGAGGAGCGCCAGATTTCCGTCGATGGCATAACCCATCCGATGCCGGCGCCGTTCCATGTACTGGCAACCCAAAATCCGATCGAGTATGAAGGCACATTTCCCCTGCCCGAGACGCAACTCGACCGTTTTGCCCTCCGTTTGTCCCTCGGTTTCCCGGACCCGGCCGGTGAACTGACAATCCTCGAAAACCAGCGACGCCATCATCCGATAGAGGACCTTGGACCGGTAATCCATGCCGAGGACCTGGTCACTCTTCAAACGATCGTCAAAGAGGTATTCGTAGACCGGCTGGTCAGCGAATACATAGTATCCATTTCCGGCGCCACCCGGAAACACCCGGCACTGTACCTTGGAGTATCACCCAGGGGCTCGCTGGCTTTGTTCCGAACCGCCCAGGCGCACGCCCTACTGTCTGGACGGGACTACGTTCTACCTGATGACGTCAAAGCCTTGGCGGTGCCGGTATTGGCCCACCGGCTGGTGCTCGATCCGTCGAGCGCCCACAAAACCGGCAGCCGTGAAATTATCAGCGAACTGATTACGACAATCCCAGTTCCGGGGGCTTCGGGCAGGTAAAACAACTTCTCATTTGAGGGGTACGGCGGATGGGTAAACGGTGGGGATTAATTGCTGTCACCGGCTTGCTAGCAGCGGCAGTAGCTGTGACAGGATCAGTGCTGGTCCTCAGGGTGTTTTATGCCTGGTCACTGTCGCTTGCCCTGGGATTTTTGTGGGTTGCCTTCACCTCGAGAGGAATTTCCTTCAGCATAACTCCCCTCCCTGACCGCGCCCAGGTTGGCATGTCCCTGCGCCAACAGGTTTCGATATCGGTTAAGGGCTTTCTCCCGAAACCCGGCATCAGTATTCAAGCCAACAATGATCTCCCCGGGGGAAATGTAACAACCACCATGGACCTGTGGGCAGGCAAGGCGACAGCCTGGCAGGCGGATTACCCCCTGAATCGCAGGGGCCGCTTCCATCTCGGGTCCTTCAGCCTGCAATTGGGCGACCCTTTCGGCTTATTCCGGCGGGATATCCAGCTGGGATCGTCCTCAGAAATACTCGTCCACCCGTTGACTGTGCCGCTGCCGCCATTTTCCTTGCTGGGACTGAACGGCAGCGGGCTATCAAAGCGGATGCCAGAATCACTGTCGGCTTCTGCTTCCAACATCAGGGAATACACCACCGGCGATAGCCTGCGTCACATCCACTGGCGAAGCACGGCCCACACCGGCCGGTATATGGTTAAGGTTTTTGATGCCGACCGATCCCGCCACCACCCCGAAAATTTTTGGGTAATCCTGGACATGGGGAGCAATCACTCGGGAAGAGAGGATGACTCCACCGCCGAATACGCCGTCACCCTGGCGGCATCTCTGGCTAAGGAATATATCTCGCACGGATACCGTTTCGGACTGTTGGCCGCCGGAACCGAACCTGTCGTATTTCCTTCAAACACCGGCCAGGAACATTTGACGGACATCCTTGATTTCCTCGCGGTCGTAACGCCGAACGGGTCGTTCTCTTTCTCCGAATTACTGGCGAGACACCAGGGACTATTCGGCTCAAATTCCACGGTGATCATCATCACCCCATCGCCGGGAAGTTCGCTGATAGAGAGTTTTCATCAGTTGAACTCCCGCGGCTGCGCGGCGGCTTATTTTCTTATCGACGGCGCCGATTTCGGCGGGTATAGCCCGGCGGCGGCCGGCAGGACGCTGACCCAACTAGGAGCACCGGTGTATCTCCTCAAGCGCGCCGAAACCTTCAAACAGTCCCTGGACAAGGCGGCCAACGCGACGCCCTGGCTGGAGGGAGCTAGCCGGTCATGACAATTCGATCGCGTCCAAATGAGTATATCCGCGGCATCTCATCGATCGGCGCCGTCCTCTGGAGCGCTGCCTTGACCGCCGCCTCCCTGGGGGTGGCCGTTTGGTCGCTGCAGTCCGCCAAATGGTTCAATCCAAACCCTTCGTTCATGCTGGTCCTTTTATCCGGAATAGCCTTAAGCACTTTTCTGGCGTTAACCGGGATGAAGCAACGCCTGGCGATGCCGATCATGGTTTTCACCGGTTTGCTCGTCTCCATCTGGCAATCCATGAGCGCGATGCCTGAAGTTGCCAGCTCGAGTGCCTGGTCCCGGTGGCTGGCTGCCCTGGCTGAACCGGCCAGAGATCCGGCGGCATTCGTTATGGTGTTGGTAATAGTTACCTGGCTGATCGGCTCTTTCGGCGCCTGGTATGCTGTGCGGCGGAGGAACGGCTGGATAGCGTTTGGCCTCGGGTGCATTCTGGCGATTCTAAATCTGGTCAATTTACCAAGGGATTTTTCCTACGTGCTGCCGCTTTTCACGGTCCTCGGTCTGGCGCTGATCGTCCAGACTAACTGGGCGAAGTTCGACCGTAAAAAAAGCTCAGGAAACCGCACCCTCCAAATAATCCCGGGGACGTTAATCTGCGTAGCTGTGACTCTGGGGGCTTTTGCACTGCCCCAATCTCCAGCTGAAACACTCGACTTGAACATCGATGGTGGTGCCATTTATTCCGCGATCAAAAACAATGGTTTCAATGTTTTTGAGGCAGTACCGTCCAAAGTCAAAACGATATTGAGTTCCACACAGGAAACAGTGAGTTTCGGGGAGTCACCAGACCTCGGTGACACCGTCAGATTCATTATTACTCCGGCTATGCCCGGATATTTCGCAACTCGTTACTACGATACATATTCTGCCGGCGGGTGGAGCAACAGCCCGCTCAACGAAACCAGCATACCGGCAAATCAATCCCTCGGGGAAGCCGTACCGCCCTTAAAAGCAGCCACCGTTCATTATAAGGTTGAAAGTGAGGTAAAAACCGATATTATCCTGGTCAACGGCCGACCTGAGACGCTGGACATTTCGACTCTAGCGAAGAGCCTGCCGGCAATGAGCGGAATCGATATTTCTTCATTGGCGGCGACCAAGATACTATCTGCTTACTCCTCATACGCGGTGGTCTCCCAAATTCAAGTCGCAATTGTTGCTGATCTTTTGAAAGCTAACAGCTCCTACCCCGAATGGATCACCCAAAGGTATCTGCAATTACCGGCCAATTTGCCCCGGTCAGTGAAAACCCTTGCCCAACAACTGACGCGTGGAATTCCCTCTTCAACGACCGGGACTTCGACCTATAACAAGGTTGTTGCCATAGAAAATTATCTCCTGAATTTTAAATATGAAATCGACGGTACGCTAATCAACGGGAACACAGACGGCGTAGCGGCCTTCCTGGCTGAGAGACAAGGCAACTGCGTCAACTTCGCATCGGCTCTGGTGGTGATGCTCAGAGCCGCCGGCGTCCCCGCCAGGTTTACCCAGGGTTACCTCGGATCCGAGGTCGATGCAGACGGCAAGAACTTGTCGATCTACGGCCGCGACGCTCATGCCTGGGCCGAAGTATATTTTCCCGACTACGGCTGGGTTCTCGCCGAGGCCACGCCAGGGAAACCAACGGATAACTTCACCGGGTTTTCGAGCCAAATACCCGGGGGCACTGTTCCACCCGACACCGATACAACGCCAATCATCGGGGACGACCCCCAGACGCCTCAAAATCCTCCAGGCACTTCTCCGTACAGTCCAAGCAGTGATTTTCATTTCTCCTGGATCCTTTGGGGATTGTTGGCCGGGTTAGTCCTGACGGCAGGAGGCGGGACCATTTACCTCACGCGAGCGCCAAATCCGCAGGCGATGTATGTCCGCCTTAGGTGGTTGGGCGGGCTTTACGGCGAAAAAGCCCGCCCTGCCGATACCCCCGGAGAGTATTCTCGCCGGTTGGGTCTCAAGTTGACCGCCGAAGCGACCGAAATCTCGGCAATCACTGATGCTTTTGCCCGCTCCCGCTACGGACGTCCGGGGTCAGCCGATATTGCCAGCAGAGATGAACTGATGGACACCTGGAAAAAACTAAGCGCCGGTCTGATTCGCGGCCGGTTCTTTTATCCCAAATAAAAGAATCGAAAAAGATAAACTCTCTGTTCACCCCAAATGAACAGTTCAATAACTATTTGACCGGTGTATCGACTAGGTGCGGCAGGTGCGAGCCGGCAAATACGATCCAGGCCAGGTTTACCCCCGCAAGCAACCTTTCGCTGATACCGATGAATCTTATCGGGTTCAAGGGCAGCAACTGGAAAGCGATCAGCCCACCAATGGCGGCCATTAAATAAGAGAAGTGCAGGATTGTAGCCGAATCCGGATTGTTGCCGATGGCCCTGGAAAGCAGGTAACAATTGATCGGGAATAGCGCGGCTAGTACGATCACTGTGGTCACATGAATTCCGCCGCCCAACGACTCTATACCCAACCCCGGATCGGTCTTGAAAACGGTGATTATCCCGAACCCAATGCTCATCACGGCAAAAATAAGACCGGAGATTCTCACCCAATGGTTTGTCCTGGCGGACTTAGACGAGAGGATAAATGCCGCGAACATAATCTGGGTGAAGCCAGCAGCCGCCATGCCGAGTTGTTCCAGCCATCCCCAAGGATAGAATACCAGGTCGCTGATGGATTCATTCAACGGGTTATAGCCGGAATTCAGGCTGACTCCCATGGCATCGCAAATGACGACGGTGGCCGCGGCCAGACCGCAAATGATGGGAAGAGATGATGAGATAGTCTCATGCAGACGACGTCGAATCACAATTTAATTATATGTGAATTTCGGGGCAAAATTAAAAATCCGTCGCTGCCTGTGGATAAGTCCTAATGAATATGGAGAACTTTTGACAGGAAAGCGCGTGAGCGCTCTTCTTTGGGGTTGATGAAAAAATCGTTCGGAGAAGCCATCTCGACGATGCGGCCTTCGTCCATGAATATCATACGATCTGCCGCCGCCCTGGCAAAGCCCATCTCGTGGGACACTACTACCATAGTCATGCCTTCCGCCGCCAGGCCGGTCATGACGTCCAGGACTTCCTTGATCATTTCGGGATCAAGGGCTGAGGTGGGTTCATCGAACAGCATGATTTTCGGATTCATGGCCAGGGCTCTGGCAATAGCCACCCGCTGCTGCTGACCGCCCGAAAGCTGCCCGGGAAATGCCCGTTCTTTTTCCGGGATGCCGACTTTTTTCAACAGTTCACGGGCTATGCCCTCAGCCTCCGAACGACTGCGCTTTCTGACCTGCATTTGTGCCAAAATGAGGTTATCCATCACGGACAGGTGCGAAAAAAGATTGAATTGCTGGAAAACCATGCCGACTTCCTGGCGCACCGCGTTGATATTTTCAGTGCTGTCGAGCGGAATTCCATCGACGGAAATTCTGCCCGAGTTGTATTCCTCGAGCCGGTTTATGCAACGCAGGAGGGTCGACTTGCCAGAACCTGAAGGTCCGATAATGACCACGACTTCACCCTTTTCGACGGTAAGACTGACGCCGCGAAGAGCGTGAACACGGCCGAAACGCTTGTGGACATCTTCGATCTCGATTATTGGCTCTGGCATGCTATTTCTCATAACGGGTCTTTCGTTCGATAAATGAAACGATGCGCGCGGCAAAAAGGGTCATGATCAAATAAAGCAGCGCCACCATGGTCCATGTCTCAATGGGGCTGAAATTAGTGGCCATGATTTCTCTGCCCCTCCGGGTCAGGTCGGCGACAGCCACGACCGATACGAGCGACGAATCCTTCAAAAGGGCGACAAACTCATTGCCCATCGGAGGAAGAATGACCCTGAACGCCTGGGGCAGCACGACGAATCGCATGGCCTGGAAGTGGCTCATGCCAAGACTCCTAGCGGCTTCCATCTGCCCCTTCGGGATGCTCTGAATGCCTGCCCGAACGATCTCGCTCATGTAGGCGCCATAACAAACGGTGATGCCGATAATGGCGGTAACAATCGGATTCGCCTGGTAGTTCTCCAGGGCTCCAACGTGGATCCAGGCACCAATTTTCTGGACGACAACGGGAGATACGAAATACCAGCCTATGAGCTGCACCAGGAGCGGAACGCCCCTGATAATTTCAACGTAAAGAGTGGCGACGCCAAAAATGATTTTATTCTTGGCCAGTCGGCTCAGGCCACCCACCAGTCCCAGTGCTACCATCAAAACGTAAGAAACCACGGTAACGAGTGCGGTGATGGCGATTCCGTCGGAAACGAAGGAAACGATGTTTTTAAACGGGTCCGGCTTGATCACGACAAGGAGAATGATCAAGGCGGCAACGCCGGCGACCAACCACCACCAGGGGTCCTGGCGAATGTTGACCTCGCCGCCGGTGACGAATTTTAGTTCTTCTTTTGGCGTTACAACGGGTTCTTCTTGTTTCATCTGTTGCAAAAAGGGAGAGGGTGCTTTCGCACCCTCTCTACTTCAAGAAGCTATCCTGCGAGCCATTTGGTAACGAGCTGCTCGATGGTCCCATCGGACTTGATCTGGGACAAGCCCGAATTGATCTTGGTCAGCAAATCTTGTTTACCCTTGGCGACGGCAATACCGTAATCCTCGGTGGAAAGAGCTGATCCAACTGTTTTCAGGGCGGTCGCATTCTTTTTGACGTAGTTGTTGGCTATCGGGGTGTCGCAAATAACAGCGTCAATCTGGCCGTTCAAAAGATCCTGGTAAGCCAACCCGATTTCGTCATAGGACCTGACGGTGGCATTCGGAATGTCTTTTGCGAGTACTTCACCGGTTGTACCCAACTGGGCACCGATCTTTTTACCTGAAAGCGATGCCTGACCGGTGATCGTGGTGTTGTTCAGTTTGACGGTGATCATCTGACCGGCCGTGAAATAGGGATCGGAGAACATCATCTGGGCGGCGCGTTCAGGGGTGATGGTTATCGAAGAGATAGCGGCATCGTAAGTTCCCTGCGCCATACCGGCAAGCAGCGGATCGAAACCGACGTTGATGTACTCAATCTCCAAATTGGCTTTGGCTGCAATGGCGTTTAGTAGGTCGATGTCAAAGCCCTCAATTTTTTTTGTGGTCTCGTTCACATACTCAAATGGCGCCCAGGTGGCATCGGTGGCGACACGGATTTTGAGCGGACCAGCAGTAGTAGTTGTGTCAGTGGTCCCGCCGTTAGAACAACCCGGCAGCGCCAAAGCCAATATGGCTACAACGGCTACTGCCAACCAGGTAAGCTTTTTCACGATTTTCCTCCTTAGGTAGATTCAGAATGCCCAAGTTTACATTATCAGGCCATATTATGTCTATTGTTTTTGAGGCTATTTTCTCGTCTTTTATGAAGAAAAATTGCCAGATTCGGGCGTCACACCCGAGAATGATAAGGGTGCTTTTCAACTGGCGGTAGCCGGTTCAGGCTGGTGGGCAGCACTGAGCTCAAGTGTGGTAATGAATTCACTGGCGAGTATCGCCATGAAGGCAGCAGGAAGCGTTCCCTCAAGGATAAAAGCGGGGTTGAACTGGATAAGACCAGCAATTACCGGAGACCCGAGGCCGCCTGCCCCGATTAAAGCACCGATCATGGCCGTCCCAATATTGACCATGACCGAGATGCGAATGCCTCCTAATATGACAGGCAGACCCAACGGGATTTCCACCCTGAAGAGTGATTGGACCGGAGTCATGCCCATGCCTCTGGCTGAATCCAGCACGGTAAGCGGTACGCCGGAAAGTGCGACCGAGGTGCTGGAAACGATAGGAAAAAGTCCGTATAGAAACAAAGCTAAAACCGCCGGTTTAAGGCCGAAACCAAGCGCGGGCACCGCAAGCGCCAAAACAGCGATGGGCGGGAACGTCTGCCCCAGCGAAGTCAGGTGGCCGACCAGGGGATTAAGGGTTTTCCCCCAAGCCCGGGTAGTAAGGATACCCAGAGGGATTCCGATTGCCATCGAAAGGAATGAGGAGATACCCACCATACGGAGATGTTCCCAGAGGAAAATCCGCAAAGGAGCGCGGGGGTGCAACGCCTCGGTTTGGGAAGGGAACAAAAAACCGAAAGCATCCCGCCACCAAGTGTCGTTCGAGACAACGAGAATAAAGAGGGCGGTAAACAGCCCGAGCCAGATCCAGCGAGTCTCAGGCTGCTTTGCTATCGGTCGTTGCTTTTTCGACATCGGCAAGTGTGACCTCTCCCAGAAAAATCCCCGACTCGTCCACCACGGGCAACGCGCGCACTCCTTGACCTAACATTATCGACAAAGCCTGGCGGAGGGAAGCGTCCCGGGGAAGGGCGAAATCATCCTGCGGGATGACCACGGCATCAGAAGGATTTCCCGCTCCCAACATCGTTTCATCTAACCAGCCTTTGAATTCCCCCCTGTCTCCGATGATCCAGGAAAATCGATTCGCCTGAGCGGTAATCTTGTCGATATCTGACAGTCTTATCGCGGAAGTTTGTTTTACGAAATCGGCTACTTTAAACCTAGAAAGGCGTTTAAGGGCTCGGTCGGTGCCGACAAAATCATGCACATATTTGTTGGCAGGCTTTGATAAGATATTTTCCGGCGTGTCATATTGAACGATTTCTCCGGCGGCCATGATAGCTATGCGATCGGCGAGACGGATAGCCTCTTCAAGGTCATGGGTAACAAAAATGACCGTCTTTTTCAATCTCGATT